>JBKJTB010000335.1:0-3528 GCA_046594305.1 Devosia sp.
TGTGTGCGGCCAGGGAAGGTGAAGCGTGCGAAAGCATAGGAGGCGATCGTGCCGGTGAGCAGGCAGATCAGCACCGTCAGGCTGGTGACGATCAGGCTGTTGATGACCAGCACGGGATAACCCGACTGAGACCACAGTCTCACATACCAGTCGAAGGTAAATCGGGTCGGGAGATAGACCATCTCGCGCGTTACGATGTCCTCCTCCACCTTGATCGAGGTGAGGAAGGTCCAGATCAGCGGGAAGATGTAGATGAAGGCGAGCAGGATGAGGATCGCGTAGGCCGCGATATCCCAGATGAGCTTGGAGCCTGATCGGGTCTGGGCCATGGCGCTAGTCCTGGTTCACTTTGGAGAGCCGGATGTAGATGTAGGCAAAGCCCATCAGCAGGATGAACATCACTACGCTCAGCGCACCCGCGTAGCCGAAGTTGAAGTCCTTGTAGGCCATCTGGAACGCGTAGAGCGACAGCACCTGCGTCGAGCGGCCGGGGCCGCCGGAGGTGAGGATCAGCAGCAGGTCGGGCGAGTTGACGAGGCCGATGACGCGCAGGATCACCGCGGCGACGATGATGGTCTTCAGCATCGGCAGCGTGATCAGCCTGAGCTGCGCGAAGGCGCCGGCACCGTCGATATCGGCGGCCTTGTAGAGGTCGGTGGGGATGCCCTTCAGCCCCGCCATGATCAGCAGCGTGAAGAACGGGAAGCTGTGCCAGGTCTCGACGACGATCGCCGCGGCCATGGCGGTCGCCGGATCGGCGAACCACGCCTTGTAGGAACCGAGCAGGCCGATGCGCACCAGCACATCGTTGATGACGCCGAGGCGCGGGTCGAGCATCAGCGCCCACATGTGCCCGGCGACGACGTTGGGCAGGAAGTACGGGACGAGGATGATGACCGCGAGCACCTTGGTGCCCGGCAAATTGCGATTGAGCGCCAGCGCGGCGATCAGGCCGACCAGAAATTCGAGCGTGATCGACGAGGTAGCCCAAACTGCGGTGTTGCGCAGCGAGGTCCAGAAGATCGGGTCGTTGACCATGCGGATGTAGTGCTTGAACAGCACCCAGTCCGTCCCGAGGGCCGGCCGGTTGAGCCGCATCTCGCGGAAGCTCATCTGGAAGCCGTAGAGCGTCGGATAGAGGACGACCGCGGTGATCAGCAGCGCGCTCGGCAGCAGCAGCAGGTACATCCAGTACCTGGTCTCCGAGAGCTCGCCGATGAGGCGGACGGGATTGAGGCTGTCCCAGACCGAGCGCGGCGGGGGACTGGCGGCCGTATGGAGAACGCGGCTCATCGGATATCCCCGAAGCACAAGGCGGGATTGCAGGAAACGGGCGGCCACGACCAGCGCGGCCGCCCGAAATGTCTTACTGCGTGGCTTCGGCGAGACCGGCGATCATCTCGTCGACGGCCTGCTCGGGCGTCGCCTCGCCGATCAGCACGCGCTGGAAGGCGGGAAGCACGGTGCTCTCGGCCCAGCCGGCGGCGCCGGGGAAGCTCGGCTGCGGAATACCGAAGCCGAGCGTTTCGGACGCGGCCGCGTACATCGGATTGCCGCCGATGCGCGCGTCGGCAGCGGCGGTTGTCGATGCCGGGAAGTAGCCGGTCTTTTCGAGGAAGGCCACGGCGGCGTCCGGCTCACCCCAGAACTTGATCCACTCCCAGGCCGCATCGGCGTCCTCGGGCTTGGTGATCGTGTTGTAGGCATAGGCGAGACGGGCCACGCGGTTCACCGGGCCGGCCGGAATCGCCATGGTGCCGAACTGCACGCCGGGCTCGAGCTTGGAGGCGATGTCCTGGTACGAGCCGGTGTGGTGGTAGATCATCGCCGTCTGGCCGGTCTGGAAGCCTTCGATGATCTGGCGGAAGCCATCGTTGGGCGCGCTGGAGGGCGCCGCGTTCTTGGCCATGTTGGACCAGTAGGTCACGCCCTCGATGGCCTTGTCGCGATCGAGACCGATGGTGCCGTCGGCATGCAGCACCGGCGAGCCGAACGCTTCCATCATGTTGATGATCGGGTTCTGGCCGCCCGGGCCACCGCGCAGACCGAAGCCGTAGCGGTTGGCGCCGGCATCGGTGAGCTTGACCGCCGCGTCGTACATTTCGGCCAGCGTCGTCGGCACGGCAATGCCGGCCGCATCGAACCAGTCCTTGCGGTAGTAGATCCAGTCGACGAAGGCGAAGCCGGGCACGCCATAAATCTTGCCGTCCGCCGTGATCGAGTCGAAACGCTGGTCGGCGAAGTCGGCGCGACGCTCCCAGTTCGTGACGCGCTCGGTGATGTCGGTGAGCGCGCCCATGGCGAGCAGGTCCTGGAAGCGCTCCGATGCCACCATGGTGACGCTCGGACGCGTGTTGGCGACCACCGCTGCAGTGATCTTGGCCATGAATTCCGGATTGGGAATGTTCTCGGGCGTGATCTTGATGTCGGGGTGCGCCGCGGCGAACAGTTTCAGCACTTCATCGAGGCCGGCCTGTTCCGACTGGCTGGTGAAGGTATGCCAATAATTGATCGTCTTGCTCTGCGCGAAGGCGAGCTGCGGGGTCAGCGCAGTGGCCGCCAGCAGGCTGCCACCGAGCTTGAGCGCCGAGCGGCGGTTGAAAATCGTCATTCTCGTAGTCCTCCCATTTGATTGTTCAGAAGTCTGATCTGATATATCAGTGCCATGGTACTAGCTTGGCAGGCGGCGTCAACCGCTCGGTCACTTCGACCTTCGTCAAAGCCGTCGCGTCGAGTTCGGCCCAATCGTAGTGGTAGCCGAGCCCCGGCTCGTCGCTGACGGTCAAATCGCCATCGACGATCGCCAGGGGACCGAGCTTGTCGAGCCCCTTGATCTGCTCCTCGTCCATGATGAGCTGTTCGTAGTAGTCGTTGTTCGAGATGGCGGCGCAGATCTGCGCGTTCTCGAGCCCCATGCCGTGCACCTGGGCGCGCATGCCGTGACTTTCGGAGAGATGCGCGACCTTCATCGACCCGGTGAAACCGCCCTTGTAGAAGGACGAGACGCGGGTCATGTCGAGCGCCTTGGCCTCGATCCAGGTGGCCATGTTGCCGTGGACGCCGTCCGACGTTTCGGCCGCAAGGACCGGGATGTCGAGCTTCTCGCAGAGCTTGCTGTAAGCGCCGAGATGGAACTCGCGCATCGGCTCCTCGTACCAGAGGAAGCCGAGGTCCTGGATCGCCTTGCCGAACTCCAGCGCGTTGACATAGTCCCAGCCCGCCGAGCCGTCGAACATCAGGTCCGCATCCGGCCCAACCCATTTGCGCAGGTTCTTGCACAGCTCGATATCGCGCTTCACCGGACCGCCCCAGGCGTGCAGCTTGAACGCCTTGAAGCCGACATCGCGGCTCATCTTGATGTAGCGTTCGTACTCATCCATCGTCGGCCAGGTGACCGTCGAGGCATAGGCCGGCACCACCCGGTCGTCGCCGCCCAGCAGCTGGTAGATCGGCATCTTGGCCTGCTGCGATTTGACGTCCCAGCACAGCATGTCGAGCATGCCGAGCGTGCGCATGTGGAACTCTTCG
>JBKJTB010000427.1:0-5509 GCA_046594305.1 Devosia sp.
CTCCCGGCCCTCGGCCAGCACGCCCCGGTTGAAGCGGTGGTCGCCACCGTCGACAAGGGCGACACCACCTGGATGCTGATCTCGACGATCCTCGTGATCGCCATGACCATTCCGGGCCTCGCTCTGTTCTACGGCGGCCTGGTGCGCGCCAAGAACATGCTCTCGGTGCTGATGCAGGTGTTTGCCGGCTTCTGCATGATCGCCCTGCTCTGGGTGATCTACGGCTACTCGCTGGCCTTCAACGGTCCGACCGAAGGCGGCATCTCGGCCTTCATCGGCGATTTCTCAAAGCTGTTCCTTGGCAGCGTCACGCCCTCGACCACTTCGGCCACCTTCTCGGCCGGCGTCGAGATCCCCGAGCTGACGTTCGTCGTGTTCCAGCTCACCTTCGCCTGCATCACCCCGGCCCTCATCGTCGGCGCCATTGCCGAACGCATGAAGTTCGGCGCCCTGATGCTGTTCCTCGCGCTGTGGTTCACCTTCTCCTACCTGCCGATCGCCCACATGGTGTGGTTCGGCGGCGGCTACCTCTACGGCCTCGGCGCCTATGACTTCGCCGGCGGCACCGTGGTCCACATCAATGCCGGTGTGGCCGGCCTCGTCGCCGCGATCATGCTGGGCAAGCGCAAGGAGTTCATGAAGGAGCCGATTCCGCCGCACAATCTGACCTTCACCTTCATCGGCGCCTGTCTGCTGTGGGTCGGCTGGTTCGGGTTCAACGCCGGCTCCAACCTCGAGGCCACTGGCCTTGCGGCGCAGGCGACGCTCAACACCATCACCGCTCCCGCGGCCGCCGCCCTCGCCTGGGCGATCGCCGAGAAGTTCACCCGCGGCCATGCCTCGCTGCTCGGTGCGGCGTCGGGTGCGGTTGCCGGTCTCGTGGCGATCACCCCAGCGGCCGGCTTTGCCGGCTCGATGGGCGCGATCGTCCTGGGTGCGGTTGCCGGTCTCGTCTGCCTCTGGGCGGTTGTGACCCTCAAGCCGATGTTCAAGTACGACGACGCGCTCGACGTGTTCGGCGTCCACGGCATCGGCGGCATCATCGGCGCACTTGGCACCGCGATTGTCGCGGCTCCCTCGCTTGGCGGCTTTGCGCTGGGCGATCCGGCAGCCTACTCGATCGGCAGCCAGTTCATGATCCAGCTGCAGGCCGTGGGTATTGCTATCGTCTGGTCGGCGGTTGTGACCGCAGTGGCGATGCTGATCGTCAACCTGGTGTTCGGTGGGGCGCGCGTCAGCGAAGTTGCCGAGGCCGATGGTCTCGACATCAGCTCGCACGGCGAACACGCCTACAACTAGTTCCGGTCTGGGCTGGCGACCTCCTCCCCGTCCAGCCTGGATCGTCGATAGTGGGGAGCCCGGCCAGTTGCTGGGCTCCCTGCCGGGATCGGACCCGGCGTGCAGTCCACGTTCCTCTTGGCCCGCCACAGAGGCTTCCCACTCGCAAACTGCGTGGGCTGCACACCCGGTCCGATCAGACCAACGCCAAGCCGACCGCTGCCTACGTCATAGGCAGCGGCGTAGTTGTTTGTGCCGTTTTGTTGAGCACGATGCCTGCCGCGTTGCGACCACGGGCTGCAACGGTTCCGTAAGCCATTGAATCCGCAGAGGACGTCGCGCCGCCGCGCGTGGCACGATCCTTGAGTCCACTGCCTCGGGAATGACCGGTTGCGAGCCGGTTTTGTTGGGAGGCTTCCATGGATCAGTCCGTCATCGGGCTCGACGTATTCTTTTTGCTGGTTGGCGCGATCCTCGTGTTCTCGATGCATGGCGGCTTCGCCTTCCTCGAGCTTGGCACCGTGCGCGGCAAGAACCAGGTGAACGCGATGGTGAAAATCATCGTCGACTTCGCCTTCTCGACGCTGGCCTATTTCTTCATCGGCTACTGGATCGCCTATGGCGTGAACTTCTTTGCGAGCGCCCAGACGCTGTCGGGCGCCGGCGGCAGCTCGTTCGCGCCACAGGGGCTGAGCCTGGTGAAATTCTTCTTCCTCGCGACCTTCGCCGCGGCGGTCCCCGCGATCATCTCCGGCGGCATCGCCGAACGCGCCAAATTCTGGCCGCAAGTGGCGACCGCCGCGGCCATCGTGGGCCTCGTTTATCCGTTGAGCGAAGGCATCGTCTGGAACGCCAATTACGGCATCCAGGCCTGGCTTGAGGTGACCTTCGGCGCCCGCTTCCACGATTTCGCCGGTTCGATCGTCGTTCATGCCGTGGGCGGCTGGATCGCGCTCGCGGCGGTGCTGACGCTGGGCGCCCGCACCGGCCGCTACGGCCCCAATGGCCGGCCGTTCCCGCCGTCCTCGATCCCGTGGCTCGGCCTCGGCACGTGGCTGCTCTGCATCGGCTGGTTCGGCTTCAACGTGATGTCGGCGCAATCGACCGCCGGGGTTTCCGGCCTCGTGGCGCTCAACTCGCTGCTCGCCATGGTGGGCGGCATCGTCGCGGCCGCCATCGCCGGCAAGTCCGACCCGGGTTTCGTCCACAACGGCGCACTGGCCGGGCTCGTCGCCGTCTGCGCCGGCTCGGACGTGATGCACCCCATCGGTGCACTGGTCGTCGGCGGCGTTGCCGGCGTGATTTTCGTGCGTGGCTTCCACATCACCCAGGAGCGACTCAAGATCGACGACGTGCTCGGCGTCTGGCCGTTGCACGGGCTCTGCGGCCTCTGGGGCGGCATCGCCTGCGGCATCTTCGGCCTCGAAGCGCTGGGCGGCATCGGCGGCGTGTCGCCAATTGTCCAGATCGGCGGCTCGGTGATCATCTCCCTCTACGCCCTCGCCGCCGGCGCGATCATCTACGCCATCGTCAAGCGCGTGGTCGGCATCCGATTGACCGACGAACAGCAGCGCCGCGGCGCTGATTTGTCGATCCACTCGATTGGGGCCACGCCCGAGATGTGAGGAAGCAGAGCGAATAGCGAGTAGCCAATAGCGAATAGGGAAGGCGAGGGCTCGCCCTCCTGCACTTCTCCCTATTCGCTACTCGCCATTCGCTATTCGCCCCTTCGCCTTCGCAATGGTTAGCTTGGGATTAACCGTACCGCCCTAGGATCGCCGCTCAAGTTTCGTTCAGAGTTTTGCGATGCCGGCACGTCCCCTGCTTGAAGACCACTCGTCGCCCGCGCCCGCTATCGCGATCACCATCCCCATCCGGCTGATCGGCCTGATTCTCCTGGCCCTGGTCGGCGTCGCGATGGTGGCGCTCGCCAGCTGGAACGTCGACGACCCGTCCTTCTCCTATGCGACCTCCGAACCCGCGCGGAACTGGCTCGGCTTTCCCGGCGCGGTGATTGCCGACATCAGCTTCCAGATCCTCGGGCTCGGCGTCATCGCCTTCCTCGTGCCGCCGGCCCTCTGGGGCTGGAGCTTCGTGCGCCGCCGCGTGCCCTCGGTGATCGGCCTCAGGCTCATTGCCTGGATCGCCGCGACACTGCTGTCGACCGGCGTCCTCGCCTTCATGCCGGCCCCCGCGAGCTGGCCGCTGCCCACCGGGCTTGGCGGCCTCATCGGCGCGGGCTTCACCAATCTCGCTTCGCTCGTCACCGGCGCCAACCCGCAGCCGATCACGGCGTGGCTGTTTGCGATCATCCTCACCGCGCCGACCCTGGCCCTGTTCTGGTTGGCGCTCGGCCTCGGCGCCCTGACGCTTCCCAAAATGCCTGCGCCACAGCCCAGGATAGGCAAGGGCAGAGCGGCACACGCACCCGTCGAAGAGGCCGAGCGGAACGGCGTTCTGGACATCATGATCGGCGGCCTAGTGCATCTGGGCTTTTCGACGCAGTCGGCGTTGCGTCGTGCCTTTGTCAAAGCCCGCGAGAATGCCGCCGCGCGCCGCGAGGCCGAAGCGGCCGCCTGGCGCGATGGCGCCGTGGAGCCGAGCATGAACGGTCGTGCACCGGCCGTGCCGCCGGTCCTGCCCGAAATGCGGCAGGAGCCGCAGTTGCATGTCGAGCGCCGTATCTTCACGCCGAACCAGCCCGAAGAGACCAGCGACGAAGACTTCTATCCGCCCGAAGAGGACGACGAGATCGCGGTCGCCCCGGCCCGCCCGGGGCGCGTCGTGGCGCCAGCGCGGCGCCCCGCACCCGGGGCGCGGGCCGCGCGTGAAGCGCAGCCCTCGCTGCTCGACGACAACAATGGCTTCGAGCTGCCCGCGCTCAACCTCCTCGCCGAAGCCCGCCATCGCGGCCCTAGCCCCGAGCATGCGCCCGAGCGGCTCGAAGCGATGGCCCGCCGCCTCGAAGGCGTGCTGCAGGATTTTGGCGTCAAGGGCGACATCATCAATGTCCGTCCCGGCCCGGTGGTCACCCTCTATGAGCTCGAGCCGGCGCCCGGCATTAAATCGAGCCGCGTGATCTCGCTTGCCGACGATATCGCCCGCTCGATGAGCGCGATTTCGGCGCGCGTCGCGGTGGTTCCCGGCCGCAATGCCATCGGCATCGAGCTGCCCAACGAAGTGCGCGAGACGGTGTATCTCCGCGAAATGCTGGCAAGCCAGGATTTCGAGAAGATGAAGGGCAAGCTCCCCATCTGCCTCGGCAAGACCATTGGCGGCGAGCCGATCATCGCGGATCTGGCGCGCATGCCGCATCTGCTCATCGCCGGCACCACCGGCTCAGGCAAGTCCGTTGGTATCAACACTTTCATCCTGTCGCTGCTCTACCAGATGACGCCTGAGCAGTGCCGCCTCATCATGATCGATCCCAAGATGCTGGAACTGTCGATCTACGACGGCATTCCACATCTGCTGACCCCCGTGGTGACGGACCCGTCGAAGGCCGTGACTGCCCTCAAATGGGCGGTGCGCGAGATGGAGGACCGCTATCGCAAGATGAGCAAGATCGGCGTGCGCAACATCGACGGCTTCAACCAGCGCGTCAATGAATCCAAGGCCGAAGGCAAGGTCATTACCCGCACCGTGCAGACCGGCTTTGACCGCGAGACCGGTGAAGCGATCTTCGAGAGCGAAGAGTTCAACCTCGAGCCGCTGCCCTTCATCGTTGTCATCATCGACGAGATGGCCGACCTCATGATGGTTGCGGGCAAGGACATCGAAGGCTCGGTGCAGCGCCTCGCGCAGATGGCCCGCGCCGCCGGCATCCACGTTATCACCGCGACGCAGCGTCCGTCGGTAGACGTCATCACCGGCACCATCAAAGCCAACTTCCCCACCAGAATATCGTTCCAGGTAACGAGCAAGATCGACAGCCGCACCATCCTCGGCGAGCAGGGCGCCGAGCAGCTGCTCGGCAATGGCGACATGCTCTACATGGCCGGCGGCGGCCGCATCCAGCGCGTCCACGGGCCTTTCGTCTCCGACGACGAGGTCGAAAAGGTGGTCGCCCATCTCAAGCTGCAGGGTGTTCCCGAATATCTCGACGCCATCACCGAGGACGGCGACGACGACGACGATCAGCCGGCCGGCAAGGGCGGCGTTTCCGGCAATAGCAATTTCGACGATTCGGACGATCCCTACGACCAGGCGGTCTCGGTGGTGCTGCGTGACG
>JBKJTB010000438.1:0-4225 GCA_046594305.1 Devosia sp.
GACTGCCGGGTTCGAGCGCATCAATCGGCCAAGCCTCACGATTACGTCGGCGGCCGCACTTACGTCCCGCGCCGGCTTGCCTCGGAACGGCCCCAGCAGCTTGCTGGCCTTAAGCGAATTGATCGCCTCGATGGCTTGCGCATGCGTTACGTCGGCGGGGAGCAGCCGCACATCGTTCAGCGCTTCGGTCCAGATGCCACCGAGACCGACGAGCAGCACCGGTCCCCAGTGCGGGTCGCGCTTCGCCCCGACAACGAGTTCCAGCCCGGCGGGGACCATCTCTTCGATCAGCACGCCTTCGAGACTCATCGCTTGCGGCGCGCCGGCGACGCGGGCGCCGATGGTTTCCCATGCGGCGCGAACGGCGTCGTCGGTGGCAAGGCCGAGCAGGACGCCACCGATCTCCGTCTTGTGCTGCAGCTCGCGCGCCTGGGCCTTCATCACCACAGGATAGCCAATCGATCGAGCCGCGCTCACCGCCTCGTCCGCCGACGTTGCAAATGCACCGCGAGGGATCGCGATGCCGAGGTCGGCGAGGATCTGCTTCGCCTCATGTTCGAGGCCCGGCAATTCTACCGGTGACTCGTATTGCGCGTCGCCGGTCTCACGCACGACCGCAAGCGTTCGCGCATAGCGTGCGACGTGGCCCATTGCACGCAGGCTTCGCTCAAGCGAGCGAAAGAACGGCACACCGCTCTCCCGCACCTTGCTCATGAATGTCGGATCGAGCGCATAGTCGTCGCCGGTGATCGTCAGCAGTACCGGCTTGGTCGCCGTGGCGACAACCGGCAGGATCGCGTCGGCCTTGGCCACCTGCATCGGCGGCGAGCCGCCGAGATGTGCTAGCAGCAGGGCGCCGACGCCGTCATCCTTCAGCATCGCCGCAGCAGTCGTGCCGAAGATCGACGGGTTGGCAAAACCGGCCGTGCCGATATCGAGTGGATTGTCGACCTGCAGATGGGTCGAAAGCAGTTCGCCGAGTTCGAGTTGCGCGGCCACCGAGAGTGAGGCGAGCGGCAGGCCGATCCGATCGGCGAAGTCGAGAGTCAGGCTGCGGATCGCCCCTGAATTGGTGGCCACGGCAGCAGCCCCGACGGGTGGCTTCGGATACGCCGTCAGCACCGCGGTGACGTCGAACAATTCGTCCATGCTGTCGACGACGGCGACGCCTTCATTGAGCACGACTGTGCGCATGACCTCATAATCGCCGGCGAGGGCGCCGGTGTGCGATTGCCCGGCGTGCCGCCCGCGTTCGCTCGATCCCGAATGCAGCAGGATGATCGGTTTGCCAACGCTGCGGGCCCGGCGCGCCGCTGTGATGAACTTCTGTGGCTTTCGAATCTGCTCGACATAGACGGCGATACTGGCCACGTCGTCCTGGTCGATGGCGTACTCGATAAAATCTTCGACGCCGATCAGCGCCTCGTTGCCGGTCGAAATGACGTGGGAAACGCCGATGCCGCGCGCCTGCAGCGAGAAGCGGATGTTTCCCGCAGTCGCGCCGCTTTGTGCGAGCACCGCGACGCCCGGTCGCCGTCCCGCGTCGCGCCTGTCGATGGGCTCGAAAGTGAGCGGCACGCCGGCGACATAGTTGGTGTAGCCCATGCAGTTGGGGCCGAGCAGCGGCACATCTGCGGCAGCGCATGCGGCCGCCAGGTCATCCTGCAATCGCCGGCCCTCGGCGTCCGCTTCAGCAAAACCCGAAGTGTAGAGGACGATGCCGCCGACCTTGCGCGCCAGACAGGACCGTACGGACTCGAGGACCACCGCGCGCGGCACGATGAGGACCGCCACGTCGATGTCCTCGGGCAGCTGATCGATCGACTTGACGCATTTGCGGCCGCCGATTTCATCCTTGGATCGGCTGACGAGATGGATTTCGCCGCTGTAGCCGAAGTGCTCGAGGTTGGCGAGCGCACCGCCGCCGATGGAATTGGGTTCCGGCTGTGCCCCCACAATGGCGATTGAGCCCGGCTTCAGCAGGCGCTCGAGATTGAAAATCGCCCCCGGGCCGCGATCAGTCACGGCGATATCCTTCAAGCCCGGGGCGGAAGCTCTTGTCGTCGAGGAATTGCTTCATGCCGACATTTCGGCCGTTCTCAGGGTCGCGTAGCTCGGTCTGGTCGGACTTCGCCATCAGATACTCGCCCGCTTGTTCCCAGGTCAGGTCCTTGGTGAAGCGGCAGGCGCTCTTGGCCTGGCGCAGCACGTAAGCGTTCTTGCCGATCAGGGTCATCGCCAGCTCGCGCGTGCGCTTGCGCAGATCGGCCTTGGGCACCGCCTCATTGACCAGCTTCATCTCGGCTGCCTTGCGGCCGCTGAAGGTTTCGCCCGTCATGATATAGTACATGCAGTCGCGGAAGCTCATCACTTCGAGCACCGCCTTGGTCACGATGCCGGCCGGGATGATCCCCCAATTGATCTCCGACAGGCCGAACGTTGCCTCCTCGTCCGCAATTGCAAGGTCGGAGCCGATGAGAAACTGGAAGGCGCCGCCGAAGCACCAGCCATTGACCATCGAGATGGTCGGCTTGGGGTAATACATCATGCGGCGCCACTGCCAGGCGGCGTTGGCGCGGAACAGGCGCTCGCGCTCCATCGGCGGCGCGCCGTCCATGGCGCGGAAATATTCCTTGAGGTCCATGCCGGCTGAAAAGGAGTCGCCCGAGCCGGTAACGACCATCACCTTGCAGCGGTCGTCAACCTCGAGCGCGTCCATGATCGCGTTCATTTCCCAGACGATGCCGGGGTTGATCGCGTTGCGCCGCGCGGGCCGGTTCAGCGACACCCAGGCGATACCCTCGTCGAATTCAACGGTGACGAACTCGCCCCACGGGGCAGGATTGTCGGCGGACGACGGACCAGACATGCGGTTCTCCCACTTCAACTGTCGGTCATATATCAGGCAGCCTGATATCATGCAACTTGATATATGTGGTCAAAGCGTCTCTAACCGATGCGTCGGCCTGTCAAGCCGGCAAAGGAGCTATGCCGTGCATGACGAGAGCGAGGCCCATCTCGATGGAGAAGGAGACCAAAATCCTCGCCGCGCTGCGGATTTTGATATCGCCATTGAGGGACAGACCGTACGGATGGTAAGCGACGCGGCTCGCGCGCTGACGATGAGCCTCAGCGGAGGGAATCTATGACCACAGAAGAGGCGAAGACCGATGACGCCCCTGTGGGCGATTGGGAGATCGAGTACCCCCGCGCCATCTACTTCCTCAACGAGGCAAACCAGGCGGCGCGCAGCCTGCTGGAGCAAAGCCTCGCCGATCTCGAGATCACCGGGATCCAATACACCGTTCTAAGCGTCATCGGCCGCGCTGACGGGATATCCTCGGCCGATCTGTCGCGCCGCTTTTATGTCACCCCGCAGGCGATGAACGAGCTGACCGGCATGTTGCTGGCGCGGGAGTTGATTGCCCGCAAGGTGTCCTCGGCCAATCGCCGCATCCTTAGCATGACGCTCACCGCCAAGGGGCGGGGGCTGCTCCAGAAGTGCAACAGGATTGCCGACCGGATCGAGCGCGAGGTCTTCGCTTCGCTATCGGTTGAAGAGTACGCGACGCTCCGCCAGCTCACCCGCGCGGTGGCTGACAATCTTCGGGCGCGGCGGAAGTAGTCTGGCCCTTTTGGCCAGGTCCGCGGGGCTTTCGCGGGGGCATAAAATCCCCTGATATCACCCACGCCAAATTGTATTTGTGATACCCCATGGCCGGCGACTAACTGATCCCGGACGAGGGTTATTTGGTGCGCTACATCGATACATTCAATCATTTTTTCCCTGCTGCGCTGTGGCAGCGCATGCTGGATCTCAATGGCACCAGCAAGAACATCGGCCAGCGCATGCGCGGGATTCCGGCGATCTACGATCTCGACGAGCGGCTTCGCGTCATGGATCGGTTCGCCGACAAGGACTACTCGCAGGTCCTGTCGCTCGGCATGCCGCCGCTCGAGAGCCTTGGCCCGCCGGAGCTCGTCGCCGACCTGGCAAGGATCGGCAACGACGGGCTTGCCGAACTGGTCCGCGACTACCCCGACCGGTTCACGGGCTTTCTCGCCTCGCTGCCGATGAACGACCCCGAAGCCGCCGCTCGTGAGGCCGAGCGTGCGGTGCGCGAATGCGGTGCCAACGGCTTTCAGATTCACACCAACGTCAACGGCGAGCCGCTCGACGAAGAAAAGTACTTCATCGTCTTCGCGACCATCTCGATGGTCAATG
>JBKJTB010000073.1:0-8780 GCA_046594305.1 Devosia sp.
GACCATTCGGGGTGATGGTCGGCGGCCTGCGCGAGCAGCGCCACCCGCGTCATGAAGGCGAAGGCTTCGGAGAAGTCCTTGAACTTGAATTCGTGCGAGATGGCGTCCGCCCCCTCGTCGTAGACCCAGCCATTGAGCCGGCCGAGCGCCTTGTCGCGCTCCTTCACACTCAGCTTCGCCATGACGCTTTCTCCTTGGTTGCTCAAACAATGCGCCGCCGCCGCTGCCGTTCCTTGACCTTGGCCCGCGACCCGGATGATGATCGGTCAATATGCTTGACGGTCAACCCAAACCCCGGCTTGGCGCGCTCCTCGGCGATGCGAAAGAGGCGTGGCGCGTTGCGCTGGGCGAGGCGCTGGCGCGGCGCCATGCGCCCCTGCTTGGGGCCGGTGGTGATTTGCTGGCTCAGCTTTCCCTGTCAGGCATCTCGCAATCGCTGCTCGCCGAGCGCATGGGCCTCACCAAGCAGGCCGTGCAGCAATCGCTCGATCAGCTTGAAAAGCTCGGCCTCATCCGGCGCGAGCCGGACCCGGTCGACCGGCGCGCCAAATATGTCGTCCTCACCGAAGCCGGGCTCGTGGCGCTCGAAACGCGCCGCGACGCCGAGAAAGAGGCCGAAAAGCTGCTTAGGGATGCGTTGGGCAAAAAGGCGCTGAAGCAGCTCGGCAAAAGCCTCAAAAAGCTCAGCGCTGCGCGCGCGTCGACTCGCGGATGACGAGGTCGGGGTCGATCTGGGTGATGCGCGGTTCGGGCAATTGGTCGCCCGCCGCGATCAGCCGCATCAGCCGGTCCACCGCCATGCGGGTCACCGTCTCGACGGCGTAGTTGACGCTCGACAGCGGCACGCCGGCGAATTCGGCGAACTCGATATTGTCCATGCCCACGATCGCCACGTCCTCGGGCACCCGAATTCGATGCTTGAGGCACCAGCGCAGCGCGCCCAGCGCCAGCGAATCGTTGGCGGCGAAAATGGCGGTTGGCCGCTCGCCTCCGGCCATCATTCCGTCGATGGCCCAATAGCCCCGGTCGACCGAATTGCCGCGCGGATCGATCTGCAGAGCGGGGTCGAGCGCAATGCCGGCTTCGGCCAGCGCCTGCTGATAGCCCTCGCGCTTTTCGCCATTGCCGCCCTGCGGGTTGGCGCCATCGATGATGGCGATCCGGCGATGCCCGACGTCGATCAAGTGGCGGGTGGCCTTGTAGGCGCCGCGCCGCTCGTCCATGCCGACGGCGTCGATGCCGGCGTCGGTATCGGCCACCAGCAGCACGATGGGATAGTTGGCCCGCCGCAGCACGCGCAGATGCTCGAGCTGGCGGTGGCTGGTGGGGTAGATCAGCATGCCGTCGACCTGGCGGGCGCGCACCATCTCGATGGCCCGCACTTCATCGGCGAGCGTGTTGTTGGAGGTCGCGAACAGCGTGCCGTAGCCGCGCGCCGCCAGAGCAAGTTCGATGGACTGGGCGGTGTGCGTGAGCACCGGATTGTTGATGTCGGTGAGGACGAGACCAATGGTCTTCGTCTCACGGCTCACCAGCGATTTGGCGATCTGGTTGGGGAGGTAGTTGAGCTCGGCCGCGGCGCGCTGGATGATGTCGCGAGTTTGCTGTGGAATCCGGGGCGATTGCCGCAGTGCCAGCGAGACCGTGTTGGTCGAAAACCCGGTCTTGTCGGCGATGTCCTTCAGCCGAACAATGGATCTGCCCATACCCGCCACCTGCTCGCACCGCCCCCCGGCGCGCGGTTTCCCCGCTTAGCCCAGTTCACTGTTGAATTGCACCAAGTTTTGCCAGTCGTCGCCAAGATTCCGGGGCAGTTCCGTGGCGTCCTCATCGGCTAGATGCCCGCCGCCCGCAGCCGTGCAATGGCCTGCATTTGCATTGAGGCTGGGTTGATCTGCATGAATTCAATGCGGTTGCCGTCCGGGTCTTCGATCCAGGCCTGCCGGTTGCCGTCGATTGCTGTCTTCTTTTCGATCAGCAGCGGAATGCCGGCCGCGACGACGCGGTCGACGACGGCATCGAGGTCATCCACCGTCAGGCAGACATGGGTGATGGCGTTGCCGTTCCAGCCGGGGGCACGTTCAGTCTCGGCGCCGGGGAAGATCTCGATGAACTGCTCGTCGGTGATCCGCAGATAGACCAGCCAAACCCCGCCCTCAGGCTTGTCGATCCGCATCATCTCGGGGAAACCGAGCTTGTCGCGATAGAACTCGAGCGATTTGTCGAGGTCGTGAACCTTGAGGGCCACATGCCCAATGCCGGTAATGGCTCCCATCAACCTCTCCCTCGATCTCGTGCGAACGTTAATACTGACGGACCGTGACTCTGGCCGGGGCCGGTTGTCAACTCGGGGGTGGCGGTCAGTCCCAGGCGGGGGACCAGATGGGGTTGATCTGGCGGTCGTTGCGGTCGACGGCGCGGAGGGCGGCGAGCTCGGCGGGGGTGAGGGCGATGCTGGCGGCGGCGTAGTTTTCGGCGATGCGGGCGGGGTGGCCGGAGGTGGGGATGACGATGTGGCCTTCGTTGAGCGAGACGGCGAGGGCGATCTGGTGCGGCGTGGCGTTGTGCGCCTTGGCGATGGTTTCGATGGCGGGGATGCCGGCGCAGCGGCCGCGGGCGAGGGGGAGATAACACGTTACGGCGATGCCGCGGCGGGTGCAGGCATCGACCAGCTTCTGGTTACGCAGCAGCAAATGGCGCTCGAACTGGTTGGTGGCGAGACTGTCCGGCCCGAGGATCGACTCGCTCTCGTCGATGTCGGCGATGGTGAAGTTGGAGACGCCGATCAGCCGTGTAAGCCCCGCATCCTGGGCCTCTGCGAGTTCGGGCAGGTACTCGTTCATGGGCAGCTTGCCGCCTGGGCCGACGGGCCAGTGGACCAGCGTCAGGTCGACGGCGTCGACGCCGATGGTCTCGTTGGAGCGTTTCAGCGACTCGATCAGCTTGCCGCGGTGGGAGTTGTCGCCGGTGATCTTGGTGGTGACGAACAGCTCGTCCCGCTTGAGCCCGGAGCGCCGCATGGCCTCGCCCACTTCGCGCTCGGTGCCGTAGCTCTGTGCCGTGTCGAGGTGCCGGTAGCCGGTCTCGAGGGCGAACAGCAGAGCGTCGATGCCGTCGCTGCCGGTGCGCCCGAAGGTGCCGAATCCCATCGCCGGGATGCCGTTGGTGATCGCCATGCTGTGTCTCCTTCAGTTCAAATCCTACCAAAAGGCGGGAAAGGTATGGTCGTTTTCGGGTGTTTAGCGTGCAATTTCAGCGAAGCGCGGGCCGGTCAAATTCCCCGTTGACGGACCCCATCCGATGCTCCTAGGTTAACGCTAATACGAGAGTTAGCGCTAACGCAACTCGCAAGACGACGGTGGCCACCGTTGGGGTACCTCAATCTCCCAACGGTGAAGCGATCGCGACGGGAGGGGACATGGCACTTCGCTGGAGCCGCGTATCGCCGCAGCTTGCGCTGACGCCGGCACTGGCGATCACGCTGGTGGTGTTCATCGGCGCAATCGCGTGGACAATCTACATGTCGTTCACGACGTCAAAGGCCTTCGCCAGCTACGCCATCGACTTCACCGACTGGGCCCGCCAGTACGAGCGGCTGTTCAAGGACAAGGGGTGGACCATCGCCCTCAAGAACATGCTGATCCTGGGGGTCGGCAGCTTCCTCGCCATCATCTTCGGCTTCATTCTGGCGGCGATGATCGATCGCGAAAAGCGCGGCGAGGGGTTCTTTCGCACGATCTTCCTCTATCCGCTGGCGGTGTCGCTGATCGTTACCGGCGTTGCCTGGCGCTGGATGTTCAACCCGAGCTTCGGCCTGCAGGGCGCGCTGCATTCGATCGGGCTGACCTTCATCACCTTCGATTGGCTCAGTAAGCCCGAGACGGCGATGTACGGCATCATCCTCGCCTCGGTCTGGCAGGGCGCCGGATTCTACATGGCGCTGATGCTGTCGGGGCTCAAATCCATCAACACCGAGATCTGGAGCGCGGCTAAACTCGACGGCGTCAGCTTCTGGCGGCTTTATGCCGAGATCATCATCCCGATGATGCGGTTCACCTTCCTCACCTGCGCGATCCTGCTCTCGCTGGGCGTGGTCAAGGCCTACGACATCATCGTCGCGATGACCAATGGCGGACCGGGCCAGGCCACCTGGGTGCCCGGCTACTTCACCATCAATGCCTACTGGGTGAAATCCAACCTCGCCTACGCCTCGGCCGCCGCGGTGATCATGCTGCTGATCACCGGCCTCATCTTCCTGCCGCTGGTGCTGATCACGATCTGGCGCGACCGCAGCCGCGAAGCGAGGACGACATGAGCGTTGCCGAAACCTCGCTGCGCCGCGAGATCGCCATAGACAGCGCGCCGCGCTTCCCGCGCCGGCCCAAGGGCATCTCCGGGCGCTCGATCGCGATCCTGGTGTTCCTTACCATCTGCGCGGCGTTCTTCTGCGTGCCGCTCTACATCATCATTACGACGTCGTTCAAAACCATGGAGCAGATCCGCCAGGGCGCGATCTTCTCGCTGCCGGGACCGTTCACCTTCGAGCCATGGGTCAACGCCTGGGACCATGCGTGTTCGGGTATCCGCTGCGACGGGCTCAAGGTCGGCTTCTGGAACTCGGTGGCGATCCTGTTCCCCAGCCTCGCGCTGTCGATGGTGCTGTCGTCGGTCACCGGCTACGCGCTGGCGCTGTGGAATGTGCGCTGGGCCGGGACATTCCTGTTCGTCCTCTTCATCTGCGCCTTCGTGCCGTTCCAGATCATCATGATCCCGCTGATTATCCTCAGCTCAGGCCTCAAGGTCTACGGCACGATCTGGGGCATCGCGATCGTTCACGCCGTGCTGTCGATGCCGTTCCTGACGCTGGTGTTCCGCAACTACTACAAGGGCATCCCGCAGGAGATCATGAGCGCGGCGATGATGGATTCCGGGTCTTTCTGGCGGATCTTCTGGGAAATTATTGTGCCGATGAGCGGCAACATCTTCATTGTCGTGCTGATCCTGCAGGTCACGTCCATCTGGAACGACTTCCTACTCGGTCTGACCTTCGGCGGTCTCGGCACGCAGCCGATGAGCGTGGTGCTCGCCAATGTGGTGATCACGACGACCGGCGAAGCGGCCTACAACGAGAACATGGCGGCGGCGCTGCTCACGGCCATTCCGCCGCTCGTCATCTACTTCGTGCTCGGCAAGTTCTTCGTGCAGGGTATCACGTCCGGCGCGATCAAGGGGTAGGCGCATGCCACGCGTTCAGTTCGAAGACATCATCAAGACTTACGGCCGGCTCACGGTCCTCAAGAATCTCGACCTCGAAATCAACGATGGCGAGTTCCTTGTCCTCCTGGGTCCTTCGGGTTGCGGTAAGACCACGCTCCTCAATCTGCTTGCTGGCCTGCTCGACGTTACTGCTGGGCGGATCACGATCGGCGACAGGGACGTGACGGACCTCGATCCGAAGGACCGTGGACTTGCAATGGTGTTCCAGTCCTATGCGCTCTATCCGACCAAGACGGTGCGCGGAAATCTCAAGTTCGGTCTTGCCGCCCACAAGCTCGATGCTGCCGAGATCGAACAGCGCATCGCCTGGGCAGCGAAACTCCTTCAGATCGAGCCGCTGCTCGACAGGAAGCCGGCGCAGCTTTCGGGCGGCCAGCGGCAGCGGGTCGCCATCGGTCGCGCGCTGGTCAAGAAGGTCGGACTGTTCCTGTTCGACGAGCCACTCTCCAATCTCGATGCAAAACTTCGCACCGAGATGCGGCTCGAGATCAAGAAGCTCCATGACGAGCTGCACTCGACCATCGTCTATGTGACGCACGATCAGATCGAAGCCATGACCATGGCGACGCGGATTGCCGTGATGGATGGCGGCGTCATCCAGCAGTTCGGCACGCCCGACGAGATCTACGGCAAGCCCGACAATCTGTTCGTTGCCGGCTTCATCGGTTCGCCCGCGATGAACCTCCGGCCCGGCAAGATCATCAATGGCGGCGGCAAGCTCGGCGCCAAGGTGGACGGGGTCGATTTCGATTTCAGCCGCTACGGTTTTGAGAGCAAGCCGGTCGATGGCCAGCCCATCGTCGTGGGACTCAGGCCCGAACATTTCGGCGAGCCGGGACAGGCAGTCCCCGATCCTGCAGGGAACTTCAGCCTGCCGGTCCAATACACCGAAAAGACCGGCGGCGATGCCACGGCGTACCTCAAATTCGGCGACGCCCTCGTCGCGACCCGTGTCGATCCCGAACAGATCGGCCGGTTCAAGCAGGGCGACACCGTCAACATCGCCTTCCCGCAAGGGAAGGTCCACCTCTTCGACGCCCAGTCCGGGCGCCGGATGTAGGGCTTGGAACATTCACCGCTTCGTTGAAGCGGTGAACGCTCCAAGTTTTATGCCGCGCTTTCGAACCGGAAAAGTCTGCAACTTTTCCTGAAAGCGCTGGGGCCTCACCGGCCCCGACGCATGCCGGTTCGCCCTGACGGGCGAGCCGCACACAAGCCCCGGCGCGTTCGGGACACCAGTGAGGCGCACGCTCAGAATGCGCCGCTGGCAATCCCCGCGAGCAATTCGCCGGGGTGGGGAGGATGTGTGTTCTTCGGCCGGCAGTCGGCCACGCCCCGCATCAAGACGGGGACTCGGAAAAGGTCTGGCTCATGCCCCGCGGGGCGAGCCCAAAGGGAGAGACACGAATGCGTATCAAGACACTGGCGGCCCTGTCGGCTGCTCTCATGATTGGAGCCGCGTCGCTGGCGAGCGCCGAGGAGCTGATCGTTTATCACGGCTGGTCGTCCAAGGCCGAAGTCGCGGCCCTCAACATCCTGCAGGGGGCGCTCAACGAGAAGGGCCACACCTGGAAGGATCTGGCGATCCCGCACAATTCGGGCGTCAACGTCTCGATCGTCAACATGGTGACGGGCGGCGATCCGCCCAATGCCTTCGTCACGTCCGATCCGCACATCTTCCGCGATCTCGCCGGGGTGGGCCTCGAGCGCGATCTCACCGACTACTACAACCAGATCGGCGCGACCGATAATTTCTTCCCCATCGTGCGCGAGCTGTCGACGGTCGACGGCAAGATGGTCAAGATCCCGTTGTTCCTGCATGTCGACGGCATGGTCTACTGGAACAAGGATGTCGCGGCCAAGGCCGGTGTCGATCCGACCGCCTGGAAAAGCGTCGACGACATGATCGCCGATTTCCCCAAGGTCAAAGCCGCCGGTTTTGTCCCTGCTGCGGTGGGCGGCCAGGCGTTCCAGGTCGGCTATCTGTTCCATGCGATGGTCGCCGCGATCGCCGGTCCCGACATCTACAATCGCATCTACTCTGAGACGCCTGATGTAACGGCGTTCGACGAGCCGGCAGTGCGCAAGGCCATCGAGGTGGTGCGGGTGTTCTCCGAGCAGGCAACTCCCGAAAGCGAAAACCGTCCGTGGAACGAGACCACCAATACGGTGATCGCGGGCCAGGCGCTGTTCCACATCATGGGCGACTGGATGAAGGGCGAGTGGCTGGCGGCCGGCAAGGTACCGGGCGTCGATTTCGGCTGCGAAGTGATCCCCGGCGCGCTCGCCATCCCGGTGACCTCCGATGCCATGGGTGTTCTCGGCGGACAGCCGGAAGCCAAGGACAAGGCCGAACTCGACCTCGTCGCGGCATTCGTCGACCCGATCGTTTCGGGCAAGGCGAACCAGCAGAAGGGCTCGACCAGCCCGCGCTCCGACGCGCCGGCCGAGTACCGCGATGCCTGCAACCAGGTGGCGATGGACGCCATGGACAAGCCCAATGGCTCGGTGAAGAACCCCTTCAACGTCATCACCGGCGACTGGAACAACGGCATCTGGACGGCGATGTACAATTTCTGGAGCGACAAGAGCCTGACCACGGACGATGCCGTGGCCGAGCTGAAGGACGCCTACGACCAGACGTTCAACTGATCTGATCTGATCTGAGCTGACCGACATGACGCGGCCGGGAGGAGCGAGGGCTCTTTCCGGCCGCGTTTGCAAAAAGGAGCGGGAAATGGACGCAAGATTGCTGGACGACGACGCGGTGATGCAGATCTGCTTTGTGACCGACAACCTCGAGAAATCCATCGCGTGGTTTGCCGAGCTCACCGGCAAGATTGCCGGTCCGATCGGCGGGGCGGCGCCGCACGATGAAGCCAGGGCCGTCTATCATGGCCGGCCGGCCGAGGTGTCCTGCCGGCTGGCGATGTTCAAATTCGGCAATATCGACGTCGAGTTCCTGGAGCCGGGGCCGGAACAGAGCGCCTGGCGCGACCTGCTCGAACAGAAGGGACCGGGGGTCCACCACATTGCCTTCAAGACGCGCAACATGACGGAGCGGGGCAAATATCTCGTGGGCAAGGGTTATGCCGAGCTGCAGAAGGCGGAGTTTTTGGGCTCGCACGGGCGCTACGCCTATTACGACACGGTCAAAGACCTCGGCATCCAGCTCGAACTGCTGGAGTTCAACGCCGATATGGAGCCGCAGGGGACAGCCTGATCCGTGCAATTGGAAGCAATTTGTCCAACGCTCCATCAACCATCTGCGCCAATTGAGGCTCCAGCGCCGGCAATACGGGCTGCGGATGGCGCTCATCTGTGCCTTCAGAAATGCGGCATTAACAGCTGTTGGCGCATGAATTCACCGTAACTTCGCGGGATTTCATGTTCGAGCCTGCCAGCAAATCGCTACCCGCTATCGACTATGTGTCGATGGTCCGGGCGGTCTATGGAGACCGCCGGGCAACGCTGGTGCCTACCCTGTCGTCCGCTATCGCAGC
>JBKJTB010000272.1:0-4346 GCA_046594305.1 Devosia sp.
GTGAGACCAGCGAAGCCGGAGATGCGCCCGTCGGGCAGTTCCATCACTCGCGCGTAGATATCAGGATCGGCCCATGGGATCTCGAGATAGAGCCGCTTGATGTAGTCGATCATGCCCTGCGGCGGTGGGCTTGTGGATTTCTGGAATGCCCACAGCAGGATTTCGGCAACGCGCGGCGCATCGGCCGCCGTGAAGGGACGGATGGTCCCGCTCGCGGTCGCCACGGTGGGTTCCGAAATCGTGCTCGGGTGATCGACTGTGTCGATGAGGGCCACGCTCAGCCTGCCTGCAACTTCATCCGCCTGTCTTAGTCCAGCGGCGCTCGCAGCGGCTCAGTTATCCATGTGAATGCTTAATGTGGGCGGACCCTGTTGATGAGCCAGCCGCCCACCAGCCCGATGCTGCCTCCGAGAAGCTTCACTGCGACATCGGGCCAGCCGCCATGGCGCGACGGTGTCACCAATTGCAGCAGTTCGAGCAGCGCCGTGGCGCCGAGCACGATAACCGCAACCAGCACGAAGCGCCGCGGATAGGCGAGGGCGAAGACGAAACCGACGAGCATGACGGCGATGGCGCGTTCGACCTGGGTGGGCAGCGGCGAGATCGGCCTGAGGTTGATCGGCGACAGCGTCACAAAGATCAACCCGGCCAGCAACAGCCAGGCGAGGACGCGCCACGCAGTCGTCAATGTCACGACGCCTTCCGCAGCGGCTCGGCGTCTTCGACGATCACAATTTCGGGATCGTGGTCATCTTCCCAAGCGATGACATCGGCCACTTCGGGCTCAAGCGCTCTCTGCCGGCGCGCGGCGAGCAGGAGCTGGAACAGCAGCGCGGCAAACGCCGCGATCGCCACCACGGCGAGGTTGGTCATGCTCAGCGGATCGGCAGGCTCTGCCGTCTGCGTCGTGGTCGTCACCGTTGCCGGCGGGATGTTAAAGTAGGCATCGACCAGACTGTCGAGTTCGGCCCGCTGTGCGGCCGCTTTGGTCCCGAGCGCGCCGGTATCGGCCACGACCGGCGTCGCCTCCGCCAGCGCTGGCAGTTGCTCCTCCAGCAGCGCGATCTGCGCATCGTCGATCTTGGCCTCGGTCTCGAGTGCCGTTGCGATGCTCGTGGCCTCCTGCCGGATCTGCGTCACGAGCGCCGTGCGCTGTGCATTCAGCGCCCGCATCGTCGGGTGGTTGGCCCGCAGCCGCGCGCCCTCCACCGCAATCTGTCCGTCGAGCATCACCTGCTGCGTCAGCAACTGGCCGATCACCACGCTGTCGCGGATCTCCGCCAGCGACGAGGGCGTCACGCCGGCATCGAGGCTGGAGCGAATGGCTTCGGCATGCCGCAGCGCCAGATCACGCCGCTCCATCGCCGCCGCGATCTGCACGTCGTACTGCGCCCGCGTTGCCGCATTGGGCGAAACGCTGGCCGCCGGAACAGTCGTGGCCGCATCGAGCGCCGCCTCAGTGTCGCGTAACGAAACGCGCAGCGCCTCGATCCGCCCCTGCAGGGCGCTCGCGGCCGGCGTGCCGCTCACCGTCACGGCGGCCGGCGGGGGCGCCGTCCTGCCGAACGGCTGGAACACCACCAGCAGACCGAACGCCGCCGCGGCCGTGGCCGCCGCAATGAGGAGGGCGCGGAGCGTTCCGCCGATGATTTTGACCAGTGCCATGCCCCGGACTATCGGCGTCACAGGGTAAGCATTCGGTTAAGCCGCTCGCACTCTGCGTTGGCCTTCAGCGGATATTAACCATGACGATGGACACTCCCGGTCGTTGTAAGTTTGCGTTTCGAGAGTGCCATGCGTTGGTCGGTCCTGCTCATCCCTCTGCTCGTTGCCGTGTTGAGCGGCTGCGCGATGAACAAGGTTTCGTCCTATAAGGTCGACGCCCCGCACGCCTATACGCTCGACACCGGCGACATCCTCCGCGTCACCGTCTACGGCGACGAAATCCTCAGCACCACCTATACCGTCACCGACAAGGGCACGATCGCGTTCCCGTTGATCGGTCAGGTGGCGGCCCGGGGCCAGACCCTCACCACCATCGAGCGGAGGGTCACCGAGCTGCTCGCCAACGGCTATATGATCAGCCCCAAGGTTTCGGTCGAAGTCGCGACCTATCGGCCGTTCTACATCGAGGGCGCCGTCGGGACGGCTGGCCAGTACCCCTACGCCTGGGGCATGACCGCCCGCGCCGCCATCGCCACCGCTGGTGGGTTCGCCGAGTTCGCCGACAAGCGCCGGGTCACCGTCTACCGCCGCGTCGGCAGCGCGATGACCAAGCAGTCGATCGGCCTCGACCAGTCCGTCATGCCGGGTGATACCGTGGTCGTCCCCGAACGCTGGCTCTAGCGGCTTCGACTAATTGATGACGCGCGGCGGCGTTCCGGGACAATTCCCGGCCAATAAATCCGTCATTCGCCGTTGAATCGCCCAGTTTGCTGCCCTAACATGTCAGCGACTCGGGCGCTTTCGTGTCCGTCTTCGCCCGTCCGGTCGCGGGCACCCTCAGATTTATCGGACTGTACTCGTGTCCACCGAACGGGCGAGCGCCAAGGGGCGCGCCAATGCTTTTTCTCACGTCGCCAAGGCGAGCTGGGGGAAGGGCGTTGGTACCCTCTGGCGCATCACGCGCCTCAATCTCCGCCATCCCTGGCAGGTGACGATCGCCATCGTCTCCACCTTCATCGCCGCGACGCTGCAACTGATGCTGCCGCGCCTCCTCGGCCTCGCCGTCGATCAGGCGCAGGGCCTCGGCACCGCCGGCGCCGCCGCCACACAGGCGCTGTGGACCACGGCGCTGCTGCTGCTTGGCATCTCGATCGCCCGGGGCATCTTCACACTGCTGCAGAACTACTATTCGGAATCCGTCGGCCACCACGCCGCCTACGAGCTGCGCCTCGCGACCTATGAGAAGCTGCAGCAGCTGAGCTTCTCGTTTCACGACCGCGTCCATTCGGGCGATCTCATTACGCTCGGCATCCTCGATATCGACGGCGTGCGGATGTTCTTTGCCACGGCCACCGTGCGCTTCTTCCTGCTCTTCGTGCTGATCGGGGTGGGCGCCTATCTCCTCATCTCCACCGACTGGCTGCTTGGTCTCTTAAGCCTCAGCTTCGTACCCTTCGTCGCGTGGAGCTCGTCGCGGGCGCACCTCAAACTTCGCGCCACCTGGCTCGAGCTGCAGGAGCGGCTCACCATCATGTCGCGCGTCATGGACGAGAACCTCGGCGGCATCCGCGTCGTCCGCGCCTTCGCGGCGCAGGACCACGAGATGGAAAAGTTCGAGGTGACCAGCAAGCACGCCCTCGAGCTGGCGCATGAGCGCACCAAGCTCAGGGTCACCAGCACCTCGCAGATGAATCTGTCGTTCTTCCTCGCCATGGGCCTCGTGCTGTGGGTCGGCGGCTACAAGGTCATCGGCGGCGAGATTACGCTGGGCACGCTGGCCCAGTTCCTCACCTTCATGACGATCCTGCAGATGCCGGTGCGGCAGCTTGGCCTCCTGGTCAACGCCGTCGCCCGCGGCGCCACCTGCGGCATGCGCCTGTTCGGCCTGCTCGACCTCGAGCTGGCGGTGAAGGACAATCCCAAGGCACCGGAGCTCAAGGTCACCGAGGGTACGCTGGTCTTCGACCGCGTCAGCTTCCGTTATCCCGGCACCACGCGCGACGTGCTCAAGGAGGTCAGCTTCACCGCAAAGAGGGGCCAGACCATCGCGCTCGTCGGCCCGCCCGGCAGTGGCAAGTCGAGCCTCGTCCACCTGATCCCGCGCTACTACGACGTCGGCAGTGGCGCGATCACCATCGACGGCCAGAACGTCGCCGAAGTGACGCTCGACTCCCTCCGCCGCCAGGTCGCCGTGGTGCAGCAGGACTCGTTCCTCTTCACCACCACCATCGAGAACAACATCGCCTACGGCAATCCGTGGGCCAAGGAGCGCCGCATCGAGCGTGCCGCGGAATCGGCGCAGCTCCACAACTATGTCGCTGGCCTGCCCTCGGGCTACGAGACCGTGGTCGGCGAGCGCGGCGTGTCGCTCTCGGGCGGCCAGCGCCAGCGCCTCACCATCGCGCGCAGCCTTGTGCTGAAGCCCGCCGTGATGGTGTTCGACGATTCGACCGCCGCCATCGACGCCGGCACCGAGCAGCGCATTCGCGTCGGCATGCGCCGCTATGCGCAGGATCGCGTCACCATCATCATCTCGCATCGATTGTCGTCGCTCATGCATGCCGACCAGATCCTCTTTATCGAGGACGGCCAGATCGTCGAACGCGGCAGCCACATTGAACTGCTGGCGCGCAAGGGCCGCTATCGCGCGCTCTACGATTTGCAGGTTCGCCCCGAACTCG
>JBKJTB010000117.1:0-15685 GCA_046594305.1 Devosia sp.
CCCAACTGGCGCCCATCGTGATGATGGGGCCCGAATGGAACTCGAGGATGCCGTGGATCGTGGTCGGGGTGCCGACCTTGACCTTCTTTCCCATCATCGGCGAGCCGGGCGTGGTGACGGTCCGGTGGGTCTTCGCGCTATTGGTGAAGGAGGTTACGCGCTTGATCGGCCCGATCAGATGGATGAGGTCGGTGATGTAGTACGGACCGACGTCGAGCACGGGACCGGCGCCGACCTGGAAGAAGAAGTCCGGATTGGGATGCCAGTGTTCCATGCCGCGGCTCATCACGTGCGTCGTGCCGTGCGTGATCTTGCCGAGCTGCTTGCTGTCGATGATGTCGCGCACCTGCTGATGCGCGCCGCCGAGGAAGGTGTCGGGGGCCGAGCCGACATAGAGGCCGCGCTTGTCGGCCTCGCGCTTGAGCGTCTTGCCCTCTTTGACCGAGAGCACGAACGGCTTTTCCGAATAGGCGTGCTTGCCGGCCGAAACGGCGTCGAGCGACACCTGGTAGTGGGTCGCCGGGATCGTGAGGTTCACGATCACGTCGATTTCGGAGTTCTTGAGCATCTCATCGGGCGTCATCGGCGCGACGCCGAACTCCTCGCCGCGCTTCTTGGCGGCGGCGGGGATGATGTCGGCGACGCCGCGCACTTCGATGCCCTTGAACAAGGGCGCGAGGCGGAGATAGGCGGAGGAGATGTTGCCGGCACCCATGATGCCGACGCCGTACGTCTTAGCCATTTATCAGCCCCACTGCTTGACGGTGTTGATGGAGGTACGGGCGAAGCGGATCGCGTCGCTCGGCTTGTCGTGCTCCATCACGAAGTACTTGGCCTTCGTCTTGGCCTTGGCGTCGGCGATCAACTGCTTCCAGTCGAGCGTGCCGGTGCCGACATCGGCCCAGCCATCCTCGTCGGCCTTTTCACCAGCGGGGGCGATGTCCTTGACGTGGATCGCGGTGATGCGGCCGCCGAGCTTGTCCATCCAGGCGATCGGGTCTTCGCCGGCCTTCACGGCCCAGGCGAGATCGAGCTCCCACTGCACGTCGGGCGAGGCGAGGATGAGTTCGATCGGGGTCTTGCCGCTCGGCAGCTTGACGAATTCCCAGTGGTGATTGTGGTAGCCAAAGCCTTTGCCGGCGGCCTTGAAGGCGGCGCCGATCTTGGCAAGGCCATCGGCCAGCTGCTCCCAGGAGCCCTTGCCTTCGCGGTAGTCGGACGAGGGCGGCGCCGGGCAGAAGACGGTCTGGATGCCGACGGTGTCGGCGATCTTGAGCGCGGCCGCGGTGTCCTCGAGCTGGCTGTAGCCCATGTGCGCGGTCGGCATCACGAGGCCGGCGGCCTTGAGGCTCGCGGCGAGCGCGGTGGGATCGGCGAACTGGCCGCCCCAGCCTTCGACCTGGGCGTAGCCGAGCTGCTTCAGGGTCTTCAGCGTGTCGTCGAGCGACTTCTCGTTGCGTGCGCTGTAGAGCTGGTAGGAATAGTCCATCAGGGTCTCTTTCTAAGATTTGCGCCCGCCGCGGGGTGAGCCGAGCGGGCAGCTGGAGGGATTATCGCTGAGATTGCCGCATAGGAAGAGGCCGCCGGGGTCGCCGGCGGCCGGGAGAGTCGGAAGTTAGAGCCGGATGCCGGACTGGGAGTCGAACACCGAGCCGCGGGCCGGATCAAAGCCGAGCATGACCTTCTGGCCGGGCGCGAGTGGAATGTCGGATGAGCAGCGGAAGGTAATCGTCTGGCCGGCGACTGTGGTGTAGCCAACGGTTTCCGAACCCATCGGCTCGACGATTTCGATCTCGCTCTCGAGCTGAAACGGCATCTTCTTGGCGTCCTCGCCCACGGCGATGTGCTCGGGGCGCACGCCAAGCACGCCTTCGAGAGTCGCAGCAGGCGGGCTGTCGAACTTGTAGCTGCCCAGCGGTACGTTCATGTTCTGCATCGCAAAATTGCCGTTCGCGATGTTCCCCTTGAAGAAGTTCATGGTCGGCGAGCCGATGAAGCCGGCGACATACAGATTGACCGGGCGGTTGTAGACGACATTGGGCGTATCGAGCTGCTGGATGATGCCGTTCTTCATGACCGCGATGCGATCGGCGAGCGTCATGGCCTCGATCTGGTCGTGCGTCACATAGATCATCGTGTTCTTCAGGCGCTGGTGCAGGCGCTTGATTTCGACGCGAAGGTCCGAGCGGAGCTTTGCGTCTAGATTGCTGAGCGGCTCGTCGAACAGGAAGACGTCCACGTCACGCACCAGAGCGCGGCCGATGGCGACGCGCTGGCGCTGGCCGCCCGAGAGCTCCATCGGTTTGCGCTGCAGCAGCGGCTGGATCTGGAGGATCTCGGAAGCGCGGGCAACGCGCTGGTCGATCTCTTCCTTCTTCATGCCGGCGACGCGGAGGCCGAAGCTGAGGTTCCGCTCCACCGTCATCTGCGGGTAGAGCGCGTAGGACTGGAACACCATGCCGATGCCGCGGTCCTTGGGCTCTTCCCAGGTGACGTTCTTGCCTTCGATGAAGATCTGGCCGGTCGACGGCTCGAGCAGCCCGGCGATGCAGTTGAGCAAGGTCGACTTGCCGCAGCCCGAGGGCCCCAGGAGCACGATGAACTCGCCGCGACCGATGTCGAGGTTGAGGGATTCGAGGACTTTGACGGCGCCGTAGGACACCGAAAGTTCGCGGATGTTTACGCTGCTATCCATTGCTGGCTTAACCCTTGACTGCGCCGGCGGCGATGCCGCGGACGAACAACTTGCCGGAGACGAAGTAGATGGTGAGCGGCACGAGCCCGGTCAGGATCGTCGCGGCCATGTCGACATTGTATTCCTTCACACCCTGCAGCGAATTGACGATGTTGTTGAGCTGCACGGTTATGGGGAAGTTGGTGGTGCCGGCGAAGATCACGCCGAACAGGAAGTCGTTCCAGATGCCGGTGACCTGGAGGATCAGCGCCACCACGAAGATCGGCAGCGACATGGGCATGAGCACCTGCGCGTAGATGCGCCAGAACCCTGCCCCATCGACGCGTGCCGCCTTGAAAAGCTCCTGCGGGATCGAGATGAAGTAGTTTCTGAACAGCAGCACCAGAATGGGCATGCCGAAGATGGTGTGGATGACGATCACCGCCCACAGGGTCGAGAAGATCTTGAAGTAGCCGGTCATGATGACGAGCGGGTAGAGCAACACCTGGTAGGGGATGAACGAGCCCAGCAGCAGGACGGTGAAGAAGAAATTGGCGCCCTTATAGGGCCACATGGCGAGGGCGTAGCCGGTCACCGACGCCACCGCAATCGACACGATCACCGAGGGAACGGTGATCTTGACCGAGTTCCAGAAGCCGACCTTGAGGCCCTCGCAATAGAGCCCGGTACAGGCGTAGTCCCAGGCCTTGACCCAGGGCTCGAAGGACGGATTGGCCGACGGCACGAAGAGGTTGCCGTAGCGGATCGCGTCCAGATCCTTCACCGAGGTGATGATCATCACGTAGAGCGGGAACAGGTAGAAGATCGCGGCGACGATCAGCACCGTATAGATGAGGATGCGCGCCGGATCGAACACGCGGCGGGGCTTCTTGCCCTGCGGACCGCTGAGCGCGTCGCCCGAGTGGACGGCGTCGGCAGTCATGCTTCCGGCCATTGCCATGGTCATTGGTCTATTCCCCCTTTACCGGCGCCGGCCGCCGAACTCGATGATCGCCCACGGGATGATGATGATCCCCACCGTGAGCAGCATGACCGTCGAAGCGGCCAGACCCTGCGCCAAACCACCCCCGAACATCTTGTCGTAGACGTACTTGGCGGGCACTTCGGAGAAGAGGCCCGGACCGCCCGCGGTGAGCGCGACAACCAGGTCGTAGACGCGCACCACGCCGGACGCGGCGATGACGAGGGTGGTGATCAGCACCGGCCGCATCATCGGGATGACGATCGAGATGTAGGTCCGCCATTTCGGGATGCCGTCGACGCGCGCGGCCTTCCAGATTTCCTCGTCGATGCCGCGCAGACCGGCGAGCATCAGGGCCATGATGAGGCCCGTACCCTGCCAGAGCCCGGCGATGACCAGCGCGTAGATCACCATGTTGCGGTCGCCGAGCCAGGTGAACTCGAAATTCGTCCACCCCATGGCGCGCACGGCTTTCTGGAGGCCGAGGTTCGGGTTCATGATCCAGCCCCAGACGTGGCCGGTAACGATGAAGCTGAGCGCGAAGGGATAGAGGTAGATGGTGCGGAAGGCGCTCTCGAAGCGGATCTTCTGGTCCATGAAGACGGCGAGCAGGAAGCCGACGAGGAACGAGAAGGTCAGCGAGAAGACGCCGTAAACCGCGAGATTCTTGACCGAGATCGACCAGCGCGGGGTGCGGAACAGGAGGCGTTCGTACTGATCCCAGCCCACCCAGCTGTCCATCAGCGGGAAGCCGGTCGACCCCGTGAACGAGAAGACGATCGTCCAGATGGTGCCGCCGATGAAGACGCCGAGCACGACGAGGAACAGCGGAATGGACGCGATTTTGGCAGAGCCGAAGCGGGTGATCCAGTCGGGCCGGACGGTCTCGCCGTTGCGCACATTGGCGATGCGGACGTCATCGCCGGCCGCGACGATCGAATAGAGCGCGACAAGGCTGCCCACGAACAGGGCGGCGGTGATCGCGAGGATCAGCAGATTGTGCCCATCGGTGAGCACGTAAGGCACGCCGGTGGTCCAGACCGCGGCCGGAGCGGCCGACAGGGTGTGGAGGCCAATAACGGAGAGGCCGAGCACGACGGCGATCGTAATGTAAAAGCCGGATGTCGCCCGTGCCGTCAGGACGCCGAGACGGCTGAGAGAAATGGCCGCAACAACCGCCATCACGGCGGCGACGAACAGGAAGGTCGCGAGGTTCATCGTCCCCGTGATGCCTACGAGTTGAGGGGGAACCTCAGCCGCGGGCGCCCCGCCATAGCCGCCGCCCAGATAGGTGAGCAGCGCCACAAGGCTCGCGAGGAGCGCGATGGTGGCGCCGACGCGGGGATAGCCGAAGGTGAACAGAACGGCGAAGACGGCGATCAGCGGGATCGCCCAGGCGATCGATTTGGCCTGCAGCGCGCCAAGCTTGATGATGCCGAGCGACGGTTCGCCCGTCAGCGCCAGCATGATGCCGCCGGCAATCGCCGCCAGCATCAAGGCGATGGCGACATAGCGAACGCCCATCCCGCGCGCCGGGTTGCCCCTCGCGCTTGCGGAAACGTCCGCGGACCCAATAGCCGACGTCGAGGCCATCTGCCCTACTCCCCCGTATGTAAAGAAAAGCGGGGCCGACCCAACGCTCGCTGAGCCGGCCCCGTTGCGCTAGTTCAAGAACAGCAGCTCAAAGTCAGAGCGGCGGCGCGTTCTTGATGATCTCGACGAACTGAGCCTGGGCTTCATCGACGGTCACGTTGTGATCGGCGAAGAAGTTGTTCTGCAGATCGGTGATCTGGTTCAGCGAGTCACGATCGAGCATCTGCGAACCCGACGGGAACGCGGCGCCCGACTTCAGGATCTCGAGACCCTTCTTCATGCAGTCGTTGGCAGCGTTGATATCCACGTCGAGGCGGATCGGCAGCGAGCCCTTCTTGAGGTTGAACGCAACCTGCGTTTCCTTCTTGAGGAGCGTCGAGGCCAGCACGAGCTGGGCCTTGGTCACTTCCGGATCAGCATTCTTGGGGAAGTAGAACACGTCGCCACCGGTATCGAGCACCGGCGCCAGGCCGAGACCCGGGAGGCAGTCGAAGTCCTTGCCGGCCACGAGGCCAGCAACGGCGAACTCGCCACCAGCCCAGTCACCCATGATGTTCGCAGCGGCTTCGCCACGGACAACCTGCGCAACGGCATCGTTCCACTGCGGAACAATGTTGGCGGGATCGACGAGCTTGCGGGTCGCGTCCAGCGCTTCCCAGACCTTGCGGCCTTCGGGACCGGCGGCCAGCTCGATGTCGCGATCCTTGCGGATCTTGACGTAGTTGTCGACGCCGGAGACGGCGATTTCGATCGGGCCGAGAGCAGCACCGACGGCCCAGCCATTGGCCATGGACAGCGGAATGATGCCCTTAGCCTTGATCTGGTCGGCAGTGGCGACGAACTCGTTGTAGTCCTTGGGCACCGGGATGCCATTGTCCTCGTAGACGTGGCGGTTGATCCACATCCACTGACCCGAGTGCAGGTTCACCGGCACGCAGTAGACTTTGCCATCATAGGTGCACGACGCGAGCTGCGACGGCGGATTGATGATCGAGGCCCAATCTTCGCTCTTGGCGAGATCGGTCAGGTCAAGCATCAGGTCGGCCTTGATCAGGTCGTCCGCGTCCTTGCCCGGGTTGAGCTGGGTGGCGCCCATCGGGTTACCACCAAGAATGCGGCTGATGATGATCGGACGGGCGGTGTCGCCCGAACCGGCGATGGCGCCGTCAACCCAATGGTTGCCAGTGGCATCGAAGGCCTTGGCGAATTCGGCGACCGCAGCAGCTTCGCCGCCCGAAGTCCACCAGTGGGTGACTTCGACGTCGGCTGCGTAGGCGGACGTGCCCAGCATCAGAGCGGCCGCCAATCCGGCGACCACCGTAAACTTATTCATGTGTTGTCCTCCCAACATTGGCCGGCAGCCCATGCTCCCGACCCCTCACCACCAGCCCTGACGGCGACCCTCTGATGGGGTCTCCCGACCGGCGGCATGTAATCGATTACATGAGGCTCCCACGAGATCAATGCAATCGATTGCACTACTCTCAGACACTTCTTGCGCGGCTGTCAAGTTCCAATTATCTGATAGGGTTAGAGACAGCGAGGAGGGGCGCTGTCCCCTATGGATGCTCCAAGAAAAATACCGACGATTCAAGATGTTGCGAGGCACGCGAAAGTGTCCGCGGCGACGGTCAGCCGTGTTCTGAGTTCGCCCGAACGGGTGTCGGAAGCGACCCGTCAGCGCGTGACGATCGCGGTGCACGACACCGGCTACACGATCAACCAGGCGGCCCGCACGCTGCGCATGCAGAGGGCCAAAACGATTCTCGCGGCGATGCCGGGAATCGGCAATCCGTTCTACGCGACGATCCTCGAGGCGGTGGTGAACGTGGCCGCCGCGCGCGGCTATGGCGTGCTCGTCACCGGCCGGCTGGGCGACGATCCGGCGCGCTGGCTGGCGGACTATTACCAGTCCAACCGCGCCGACGGCCTGCTGCTGTTCGACGGCTTCCTCGACACCCGCAAATTGCACGCGATCACCGGCGTCAACACGCAGATGCCGATCGTTGCGGCCTATGACGAGTTGCCCGATCCGCAGATCAATTCGGTGATCACCGACAACCTGCAGGCGGCCGAGCGCGCCGTGAAATATCTCTACAGCCTCGGCCACCGCAAGATCGGCCACATCAGCGGGCCCTCGCGCAACACCTTCCCCAATGAGCGGCTCGTGGGGTTCCGCAAGGCGATGTTCGAGCATCGGCTCGAGGTGCGCGAAGACTGGATCTTCGCCGGCGATTACACCATGGCGGCGGGCACCGCCGCCGCCAGTTTCTTCAGCAGTCTCATAGAGATGCCGACGGCGGTGTTTGCCGGCAACGACGAGATGGGGATCGGCCTGATCTCGGCGCTGCGCAAAACCGGCGTCGAGTGCCCGCGCGATATTTCGGTGCTCGGCTTCGACGACATCTCGATTTCGGAGCACTACGCCCCTGCCCTCACCACCATGCGCCAGCCGCGCGAAAAGATCGGCCGGATCGCGGCGGAAACGCTGATCAATATCCTCGACGGGAACGTGGTGTCGTCGGACCCGGTGCGGGTGCTGCTGCAGTCGGAATTGATCGTGCGCGAGAGTACGGCCCCACCGCGCGCGGCGTGACGGCTGACAGCCGCCGCGGCATCGGCTAGAGCAACGCCAACGGCCCCGTAGCTCAGCGGATAGAGCAGCAGCCTTCTAAGCTGTTGGTCCCAGGTTCGATTCCTGGCGGGGTCACCACCATGCTCACGAGGCGACTATTCCGACGCTTGACCTTCTCCCGTGGGACGCCGCCGGTCTGGCCCTGCTGCGGGCGATGAATACCGCCGAGCAGAAGCGGCATCTGGGTGGGCCGGAGAGCGAGGAAAAGCTCGCGGAGCGGCATCGGCGCTATCTCACCTATCATCGGCCGGGCGAGACGGAGATGCTGCGCATCGGCGTCGACGGCGAGGTGGTGGGGTCGATCGGCTATTGGGAGGTCACTCGCGACGGCGGGTTGGCCTATGAGACGGGCTGGGAGATCCTCGTCGCGCAGCACGGGCGGGGATTTGGGACGGACGCGGCGCGGGCGCTGATGCAGCGGCTCAAACCGGTCGCTAACTACCGCTGCGTGTTCGCCTTTCCGGTGCCGGACAATCAGGGCTCGAACGGCATCTGCCGCAAGCTCGGATTTGACCTGACGGGCGTCGAGGAAGCGGAATATCCCAAGGGCGTGTTCGCGCCGCACAATGTTTGGCGGCTGGACCTGCGGGGGTTTTCGCCGTCGCGTTGAGGTTGGGCGCTGACCGCTTCCCCACCCCACGCACGGGGTCATTCCCGCGAATGCGGGAATCTCCGTTGGCCAACATCGAGATGACCCCGGATGCTGCGGGCCGGGCGTCGCCCGGCTCGTCCCCGCTGTGGCCGAGCCCCACGCTCTGTAAACGGAGATTCCCGCGTGCGCGGGAATGACCCGGTGGGGGTGGGGAGACCCGGCGGATGGGGAAGCGCGGACGGACGGTGAGGTGCGCAGCCTTCGCTGTCCGGGCGCGTTCACCTTGGGTAGGACGCGGTTACGCCACATTCAGGCCGTTGCTGTATAAGACGCCCAAGGAGAAATCGTTGACCGAGCCTGTCCCCGCCGCTGTCGCTTCTGCCGTCGGCCATTCCTGGTGGCATCCGCGCCGCCGGTTTTCGCTGGCCGAGCTGATCGCCGACGGGGTGGTGCATGGCATCGGCATCGCGTTCGCGATCAGCCTGGGGACGGTGCTGGTCGTCTTCGCGGCGATCGGTACGGCGCGGCCGGAGCTTCCGGCGATCGTCATCTACCTCACGACGCTGCTGATGGTTTTGGGCGTGTCGCTCACCTTCAACCTCGCGCCGATTTCGGGCTTCAAGCAGGTGATGGCGCGGCTCGACCAGGCGGCGATCTTCCTGCTCATTGCCGGAACCTACACCCCCTTCCTCGCGATCGTCGGCGGCACGCCGATGGGTCAACTGCTGATGGTTCTGGTGTGGGGCGCGGCGCTGATCGGGGTGGCGCTCAAACTGATCGTGCCGCACAAATTCGGACGGCTGGCGATCGTGCTCTATCTGGCGATCGGCTGGAGCGGCGTTCTCGTGTTCCAGTCGCTGGCGACGCTGCTGCCGGCGCCGAGCTTCTGGCTGGTGATCGCCGGCGGCATCACCTACTCGGTGGGAATCGTCTTCCATCTGTGGGAGCGGCTCAAATTCCAGAACGTGCTGTGGCACGTCTTCGTGGTCGCCGGATCGATCTGCCACCTCTGGGCAGTCTTTTACGTCATGGTCCTCGACCGGCTGTAGAAACCGGACGCGCTAGTTCGGTTTCACGACGCGCGGATGCTCCATCCTGTCGCCGACCGCGAGACCGATTTCGGTCGACCGCCCACCCGGGATCTCGAGCACGAAGCGGATCGGCACACCCGACGGAATCGACGTCGTATCGAGCGGCCGGGCGTTGACGTGGATGGTCTTCACGATGCCATCGGCGCCGATGAAGATCATGTCGAGCGGGATCAGCGTGTTCTGCATCCAGAACGACGCCTCCTGCTCCGTGCCGTAGTCGAACAGCATTCCAGCATCGGCCGCGAGATGGTCGCGGAACATCAGGCCCTTGGCACGCTCGGCACCGTCGTCGGCGATCTCGATGGTGAATGGAAAGTCACCTTTGGCCGTATGCAGAACCAGGCGGCTCTCGGCGTTCGAACAGGCAGCCAGCAGCAGCGTCGCAGCCAGGAAAAAAGCCATGCGGAGCCCGACTCTGGCCGGTCTCGCAGGGGTGAAAAACATCATGGAAATCAGCGGCTTAGTGCGAGGACGGCGCGTCGCCCCAACCGTCGGGGCGGATCTCGGCGACCATCAGGCCCTTGGGGCCGTTGCCATAGCGCACGAGCACGTACTGGCCGGGGCGCAGTTCGGTGATGCCGAAGCGGCGCAGCGTCTCCATGTGGACGAACACATCGGGCGCGCCGTCGCCGGCGGAGAGGAAGCCGAAGCCGCGGATGCGGTTGAACCATTTCACTTCGAGCCGCTCGAGCTTGCTGGTCGGCTCGACGGTGACGTGGGTGCGCGGTGCCGGCATCTGCGCCGGATGACGCGCGGTCGACTCATCCATCGACAGGATGCGGAAGGCCTGCAGACCACCCGGACGGTTGAGCGCCTCGACGACGACGCGCGCCCCCTCGTAAGCAGTCTGATACCCGTCACGGCGGAGGCAGGTCACATGCAGCAGCACGTCGGCCCGCCCGTCGTCGGGAACGATGAAGCCAAACCCCTTGGCCACGTCGAACCACTTGATGGCGCCAACGATCTCGATGACATCTAGAGTAGTGGTCGACTCTGCGTCGCCGCCTTCATGCGGATGGACACCGGGCTCTTCGCCACCGGCCGGAAGTTTAGCCGCCATGCCCCCAACGCCTCTTCGAACATTGCCCGGTCGCAAACCCGGGTACGCAGTCAATGGACTCACCTTGGCCGATTCAGATCCAAAAGTTAAGGAGTCGTTGCGAATTAAATGGGCACTCAACACGCCAATTCACAGCACTGTTGCACTCAGGGCGCACGCGCGCATGATGACTGGCAAGCCGACACGAGGATGAGACGATGAAGTATCTCCACACCATGGTGCGCGTCACCGACATCGAACAGAGCAAGCGCTTCTACTGCGACGGGCTCGGCCTGCGCGAAATGCGCCGCAGCGAGAACGAGGCGGGACGCTATACGCTGGTGTTCCTCGCGGCACCCGGCGACGACGAGGCGCAGGTCGAGCTGACCTTCAACTGGGATCCGGAAGCGTATACCGGCGGGCGGAACTTCGGCCACCTCGCCTACGGCACCGACGACATCTATGCGCTGTGCCAGCACCTCCAGGATATGGGGGTGACGATCAACCGCCCGCCGCGCGAGGGCCGCATGGCCTTCGTGCGTTCGCCCGACGAGGTTTCGGTCGAGCTCATCCAGAACGGCGGCGCCCTGCCCGCCCAGGAGCCGTGGAGCTCGATGCCCAACACCGGCAAGTGGTAACCGCCTGCTAACCAGTCGGGTTAGGCCGGGGTTCACCGCAATTGATTAGCTTTCGAGGCAAATCCCTCGGAGCGCCTCGATGCGACTTTTTCTACTGGCGCTTGCCTGCGTCGCGCTGCTGGCCGGCTGTGCCACCGCTCCCCGCAATCTCTATGCGCCGTACAAACAGAGCTTCGGCATGTTCGTCGCGCATAACGAGGTGAACACCTTCTGCCTCGCGCCGAAACTGCGCTTTGCGATTGCCGCCATCGAAGCCCGCTTCGGGCGCAAGGTCGTGGTCAACTCGGGCTATCGCGACCCCAGCCACAATTCCGATGTGGGCGGCGCCGACAACAGCTACCACATGAAGTGCATGGCGGCCGACATCTTCATCCCCGGCGTCAGCAAGCGCAGCCTGATCGCGGTGGCCTATCGCGAGCGGCTGGTGGGCGGCCTCGGCTGCTATCCGGGCCGCACCTTCATCCATGTCGACGTGCGCGACCGGCCCCGCGGCTGGAACAAGCCGGTGACCTTCTCGGGCTGCTAGGACGGCCCGTTTTTGGCTTGCGCCTCCCGGATTGGGACTCTATAGACCGGCCGCGATGCGCCCTTCGTCTATCGGTTAGGACGGCACCCTTTCACGGTGCAGAGAGGGGTTCGACTCCCCTAGGGCGCACCAATTCCCTTCCGACATTTCCGCGGCTTCAGTGCCCGCCCCTGTTTCCGGGGCGCGCCAGCCCCAGCCGGCTCATCTGCATGCCGAGCGAGGATCAACTAATCCCCCCAAACCGCGGTTGCGCCAGATTGCCTGTTAGGGTGTTATCATTGTAATATGATACCCGATCGACGGGCGGGGAATGATGGCGAAAACTGTTCTGCTGGGTGGGCTGTTTCACGAGACCCACACCTTCCTGTCAAAGCCCACCATTGCCGCCGATTTCGAGGAGATGGCCTGGAACGTCGGCCAGGCGGTGATCGACAAGAATCTGGGCAATGGTTCGCCGACCGACGGCTTCCTCGACTATGCGCTGGGCCATGGCTGGTCGCTGATTCCCACCATCCAGATTGCCGCGATGCCCGGCGGCACGGTGAGCGCCGAGGTGATGGATCGCTTCCGCGCTGTCTTCTTTCCGGATCTCGAACGGCATGTCGGGGCAATCGACGCGGTCTTCCTCATCCTCCATGGCGCGATGGTGACCAGCGCCAGCGACGACCCCGAGGGTGAGTTGCTGCGCGACATCCGCGCCCTCCTCGACCGGCACGGGCGCGACATTCCGCTGGTGGGCGTGCTGGACCTCCACGCCAATGTCTCGCAGTTGATGATCGACAGCAGCAGTGCGCTGGTCGCCTACCGTGAGAACCCGCATCGCGATGCGCGCGAGACCGCGGTGCGCGCAGCCGCCCTCCTCGACCGGCTGATGGACGACCCGCGGGTCGCGCAGCGGCACCTCGCGACACCCTACGTGCTGCCGCCGACCGGCGTGGGCTCGTCGGACGATCCGATGAAGGCGGTGCTGGCGGCAGCGCGCGCCATCGAGGCGGCCGACAAGGACATCCTCAACATCAATGTCATGGCGGGCTATGCCTATGCCGACGTTGCCGATTGCGGCTTCAGCCTGAGCTGCGCGACGGCGGGCGATCCCGAAGCCGCCGAAGCCTATCTGCGCGACCTGGCGCAGGTGCTCGAAGACAACATCGGCGCCGGCTATCCCGCCGAGGCGACGCTCGATGCGGCTTTGCGCTGGGCCGACGGCCTGCCGCCGGGTTCTGGGCCGATCCTCCTGGTCGAGGCGGCGGACAATATCGGCGGCGGCACGCCGGGCGACGCTACCGACGTACTGGGACCGCTGCTGGCGACGGGCCGGCGGGGAGTTGTCGCAGCGATCGCCGATCCCGAGGCGGTGGCGCAGTGCCTCGCGGCGGGGGTTGGCGCGACGGTCACGCTCAAGATCGGCGGCAAGACGGACAGCCATCACGGCGCGCCGATCGCCATCACGGCGACGGTCCGCTCGACCAGCGACGGCCGGTTCGAGCTCGAGAACAAGAAATCGCATCTGGCGTCGATGCTGGGCAGCCATGCCGAGATGGGGCCGTGCGCGGTGATCGTCAACGATCAGGCCGAAATCCTGCTGTCGAGCCGCAAGATGCCGCCGATGGACCTCGGCCAGTTCCACTCGCAGGGCATTCGACCGGCGGACGCACAGTTCGTCGTGATCAAGGCGGCGGTGTCGCATCGGGACGCCTATTCGCCGATCGCGCGGGCCAGCATCAATGTCGACAGCGCCGGGCTCTGCACCAGCAATCTGACCCGGCTGCCATATCGCAAACAGGCGGGAAAGATTGTCAGCCGCCCCTGAGCCAGCGCGAGAATGGATGGCGCCGCCGGGGCGATGCCATCCTGGTTTGGAGCTAGATCTTGTTTGCGGCCTTCAGTTCGGCGTCGAGTTTTGCCTGATAGGCCCGCTTGGCTTCCTCGTCCGGCTTGGCGCTGGCGCCGTAGAAGACGAAGCCGAGGGCGCGACGCGAGCGGGTCGGCGAGCGGTTGGGGCTGGCCCAGTGCACGGTCTTGCAGTGGTGCATGAGCAGCATGCCGGCCTCGCCGGGCATCGCCACCGTGTTGGCGACATCGTGCGGCGTGCCGAAATCCGACACGCCTTGAGAGAACCCCAGGATCTGCGAGCGGCCATGCGGGCGCCAGCCCTCGAAGCGATGCGACCCGCGCACGTAATTGAGGCAGCCATTCTCGTCGTCGACCGGCTCGAGCGCCAGCCAGCCCGTTACGGCCTGCGGCGGCGCGACCTTGAAATAGTAGCCGTCCTGGTGCGGCGGGGTCTGCTTGCCGATGCCGGGCGGCTTGTTGAAATACTCCATGTTCTGCGCGATGGCGGGCTCGCCCAGCACCTCTTCGGCGAGGGCATGCACCTCGCTGCTTTCGAGCAGGCGCTTGAAGTAGCCGTCATATTTCTCGAGGTACATCATCTGCTTGACCGAGGTCCGGTCCGATTTGTCCTCGTAATAAACCTCGGTCTCCGACATCTGCGGAACGCAGTCGCGGAGGAACCGATCGAGCTCGCGGTTAATCTCGGCCATCTTGGCCGCGTCGAAGAACGGGCGGATGGCGACGTAGCCGTCCGCGTCGAAGTCGGTCTTGTGGTCCGCCTTAGCGGGCGCACTCATTGCAACGCTCATCATCAGCTCCGTCATCCAGGGCCTCGCCGGCCATGCGCGATGAAAAGTCATCCGGGGCGGCAAGTCACCATGGCGGATCGCCCGTCGAATAGGAATTCCGATTGCCGGTCGAGCCGGCCACTGGCGGCGCATCGTGCCCCGTGACATCAGCGACGATACCCTCGTTCTGCACGACCAGCGCTTTGGGCGCATCAACCGCCGCATGCCGATCGGACCTGCTAGATGGCCGTTCTACGATCTGTTCTGGATCCACGAGGGACGGGTGCAACTGCGCTTTCCCGAGCTGGAGCAGTCCCTGCATCTGGTCGCGCCCGCCGGCGTGCTGATCCTGCCGGACACGCTGTTCGAGGGCGGCACCAAGGACGCGTTCGCAACGGCCACCATCTGCCATTTCGACATGCGCGGAGGGGAGGACGGGCCGGGATTCCGCCTGCCCCGGGCGCACGAAGAGCTGCACATCCAGACCATGCTCCGCCTCGCCATGACCCTCGCACGGCGCGACCACCCCGAGGACATGCCACGCCGCCGGCGACTGCTGCTGTCGATCCTCGACGGCTTTGCGGCGCAGGGCGAAGAGACTTTGGCCGAGGACGACCGGCTGACCATCGCATGGCGCCAGGCGGCGCAGAATTTGCGGCGCATGCGGACGCTGGCGGATGTGGCGGCGCTGCTGGGCATCGGCGAGAGTGCCTTCCGGGCGCTGCACCGCAAGAACTGGAACACCTCGGCCGGCGAGCATCTGCGGGATTTGCGGCTGACGCGGGCCGAGGAGCTGCTGGTGGGCACCGACATGCCGCTGGCCCAGATCGCCGCCGAGGTCGGCTACGGCCACGCCTCGACGCTGAGCGCCGCCTTTCGCGAGCGGCGCGGCAAGACACCGGGCCAGTATCGTCACTGGTCCAACCCTTTCGCCTAGGAGCAAGTGCATGAAGCGTCTCGAGGAATTCACCATCTACGCCAATCCCGACCCGCTGCTGGTCAGCCGGCAGGCGATCTTCCCGGGCATCGTGCAATTGCCGGATGGCGACCTGCTGGCGATGTTCTCGATCGGCCAGGCGTTCGATGCCGCCGACATGCGGTCCTTTGTAAGCCGCAGCGCCGACAATGGCGCGAACTGGTCGGCGCCGGTGCGGATGAACGCGCAGGAGACCGTGCCCGAGGAGTCGGAGAGCTTCAAGCCGCTGCTGCTCTCGGATGGCACCCTGCTCGCCACCGGCTATGTGTTCGTGCGGCCGACGCCGCTGACGCCGGTGGTCGATCCGCAGAGTTTCGC
>JBKJTB010000302.1:0-11689 GCA_046594305.1 Devosia sp.
TCGCGGTGCACCATTTCGCCGGCCTTGTTCATCAAATCCTTCTGGTCGCCGATCACCGGCAGCGTGAAGTAGACCAGACACGTAGCGTGGAACAGGAACACCACTTCGTTGGTGTAAGCCGGCCAGGCGATGCGGATCAGATGCGGCCAGACGATCCGCCGGAACCGCTGGCCCCAGCTCAGACCGTAGGCGCGCGCCGCTTCGACCTCGCCGCGCGGCACCGTCGTCAGCGCGCCGTGGAAGATTTCGGCGGAATAGGCCGTGGTGTTGAGCGCCAGGATCGCCGGCCCGAGGAACAGCGGATGCAGCACCAGCCAGTCGATGCCCAGCGGCTTCCAGGTCGAGATATTGAACGCCAGCATCAGCGAATAGAAGGCGAAGAGCTGGATGAAAAACGGTGAGCCGCGGAAGAAGTAGATGTAGCCGCGGCTCAGGCGGCTGATCAGGCGATTGTGCGAGCCCTTGCCCAGCGCAAGGAAGATCGCCAGCACAAGGCCCACCGGGATCGCGGCCACGGCGAAATAGAGGTTGAACAGCGCCGGCACGGCCAGCACTTCGATCTCGCGCAGGATCGTCTCGAGGACGCTCACAGGGCCCCCTGCGCAACGATGGGCATGCCGCGCTGCACGCGTCGGGTGAGGGCGCCGAATACCTTCTCGGACACCCAGGTGATGAGGATGTAGAACACCAGCAGCACGAGGTAGTACTGCCAGCGCCAGTCCGGATGGACGAGCCCCGCGACTTTCGAGAAATTGGCGGCGCCCAGCCGCTGCGCCCAGGTCACGAAGTCGACGATCTGCAACAGGCTCAGCAGCGACGTCGCCTTGATCAACAGCAGCCACACATTGGACAGCCCGGGCAGGGCGTAGACCCACATCTGCCGGATATGGATACGCCACAGCACCTGCCCGCGGGTCATGCCATAGGCCCGCGCCGCCTCGAGCTGTCCGGCGGGCACCGCCCGCAAGGCGCCGGCAATCACGTTGGCGGTGAAGGCGCCGTAGACGATCCCCAGCGACACGCTCGCCAGCACGAGGTACTCGCCGGTCGACAGCCGCCAGTTCGCTGCGTCACATGGCGGCCACTGGCCGGTGTTGAGCGCCAGCAGCTCAGGCGTGCAGATCTGGCTTGCCCAGATCCACTCGACGGCCTGCTCGAAGGCGAGCGGAAAGAAGATGAAGAACAAGACGTCCGGCACGCCGCGGACGACGTTGATGTATCCGGCCGCGAGCATCCGGAACGGCCACGGCGCGCTGTTGCGCACCGCCGCGGCGCCCAGCCCCAGCAGCAGTGCGATCAGCCCGCCGCCGAGCGCCGCGGCGAGGGTGAACTGCACGCTCGCATACCAGGCGAGATGCTTGCCGTTGGTGAGGTAGCCGATCCAGAACGCGACATCGTCGCCTATGCCGTCGCGTAGCCACTGCGGCAGGAGATCGAGCATAGGCGGGGCGCCCTGGGTGCGGCGGGACGGAGCGCAGCGCCCCGTCCCCTGAGGTCGTTACTCGGTGAGGTAGAACGGGCCGCCAAGCCGCTCGGGGAAGTAGAGCGTGATCAGCGCGTCGAGCGTGCCGTCGGCTTTCATTGCCGTCAGCGCGTCGTTGAACTTGGTCTCGAGCTCGTCGTCCGCCTGGCGCAGGCCGATGCCCACGCCATTGCCGATGGCGACCTCCGGGCCGACGACAGCCAGCGCTCCGCTGGAACCCGCTGCGGTCTCGGTGAGGTAGGCCTTTTCAGCGAAGATCAGGTCGATGTTGCCGGCATTGAGATCGGCCAGCGCTTGGTCGGCCGTCTCGTAGGACAGGATGGTGTTGCCGGCCTTGAAATTGGCGTCGGCGTGGACGGCTTGGATGGTGCCGCCCTGGACCCCGATCTTGACGCCTGCGAGGGCGGCGAAATCATAGGTCTTGCCCGCGAGGGACACGAAGGTCGACGGGTCGGGCGGAAAGTATTCCTGCGTGAAATCGATGGTCTTCTTGCGCTCATCGGTGATCGAGAGCGAGGAGACGATCGCGTCGTAGTTTCCAGCCAGCAGATTGGGGATGATCGTGTCCCACTCGTTCACGACCCAGGTGCATTGGAGGGCGGCGCGCTTGCAGATCTCATTGCCGACATCGATGTCGAAGCCACCGACGTTCCCGGCATCGTCGACGTAATTGTAGGGGGGATACGCGCCTTCCACGCCGAGGCGCGTCTGCGCCTGGGCGGCTGCGGTCAGGCAGATGAGGGCGGCGGCTGCCAGAACCAGTATCTTCATCGCATACTCCAATCGTTCAACGGACAGTGGCGCCCCTTAAGCCACCTGTCAGGCATAAAGCAAATGGAGGGGGCGTCAATTCAAGCGTGCGTCGCGGCGTTCAGGAATTGCCGGAGCCGCACCGACTTGGTCGCCCCAAACACCTCGTCGACCGGTCCTTCTTCCTCGATCTTGCCCAGATGCAGGAAGATCGCGCGGTGCGCCACGGTGCGGGCAAATTCCATATCGTGGGTGACGAGGATCATCGTCCGCCCCTCTTCGGCCAGCAGCCGGATCACCCGCAGCACCTCGACTTCGAGCTCGGGGTCGAGCGCCGAGGTCGGCTCGTCGAACAGCATGACGCGTGGATTGATGCACAGCGCCCGCGCGATCGCCGCGCGCTGCTGCTGGCCGCCGCTCAGCTGCGCTGGATAGGCCGCCGCCTTCTCGGCGATGCCGACCTTGCGCAGCATCTCCATCGCCTCGCCGCGGACCTCCGCCTTGTCGCGCTGCTGCACGAGGAGCGGCGCCTCCATGACGTTCTCGAGCACCGTCATGTGGCTCCACAGATTGAACTGCTGGAACACCATGCCCAGTTCCGAGCGGATCCGCCGGATTTGCGCCTCGTCGGCGACGTGCCGCGCCTGCGGCGTGCCGGCGAGCGCGATGGTTTCGCCCGCGACCTTGACGGTTCCGCGTTCCGGGACTTCGAGCATGTTGATGCAGCGCAGCAGCGTCGACTTGCCCGAGCCGGACGAGCCGATCAGCGAGACCACCTCGCCCTCATGCGCCGTCATCGACACGCCCTTCAGCACCTCGTTGTCGCCGAACGATTTGTGGATGTCGTCCAGCTCGATGATCGGGAGGCGTGCGGCGGCGTCGGTCATGGCCGCGACGTGAGGTCAAAGCCGCTTCTTGCGCAAGTCCAAAACAAAAAGGCGGTCCGCGATGGACCGCCGATTGTGCAAGGAAAACGATGCAGCTGCTTACGCCGCGGCGCGCGAACCTTCGTCGAAGAACAGCGCCTGGCTGATCAACGCCTTCACCATGTCGGGGTTGAACGGCTTCGTGACAAGGAACGTCGGCTCCGGCCGCTCGCCGGTCAGCAACCGCTCGGGGAACGCCGTAATGAAGATCACCGGCAGCGCCTCGGTCGACGGGATATGGTTGACCGGGTCGATGCCCGACGAGCCGTCGGCCAACTGGATGTCGGCGAGGATCATCTTGGGCATGGTCTTGCCGTAGAGCGCCACCGCTTCCTTGTGCGTGCGGGCGATGCCCACGACGCGATGGCCGAGCGATTCCACCATCTGCTCGATATCCATGGCGATCAGCGGCTCGTCCTCGATGATCATGATGTCGGTCGCGACCTGCTTCGAAATTTCGCGCGAGGCGTCGTCGATCAGCTTGCCGAAATCTTCGGCGGAGGCCCCCAGAATCTCGGCGGCCTGTTCGCTGGAAAAGCCTTCGACCGACACCAGGAGAAACGCCTGGCGCTGCTTGGGGGCGAGATTTGAGAGATTGCGCGCCGCCCGCTGTTCCCACACGAAATGCGGCTGCGGCGTCGGGATCGACACCGAGGACGACGAGAAGAGCTGCGAGAACAGCCGGTAGAGCGAAATCCGGTCGCTCGAGGATTCCGGGAAGATCGAGACGTCTGCAATCAACGCTTCGAGCGTCGCCGCGACATATGCGTCACCGGAGGTCTGGGATCCCGTGGCCGCACGCGCAAACCGCCGCAGATACGGCAGGTGCGGAGCAATCCGCATCGACAAACTCATTATATGCTCCCTATGACGCTTGGTAACTTAACCCACACCTAAACGAGGCAAACTTGCTTTCGTTCCAGTGGTCCGGAACTTTTCGATCCGGCAGCCATTTATGCTAGCACGTCAGAGCCAGCGTCACTCTGCTTCACAGGTTTGGGTAGTGAAAGACAAATCGAAAATGAATGAGATGAGTGTACCGCGGTCGCGGCGCACGGACGACGGCCTTGGCCCGAACTCCGATATCGGAGCCAAGCTTCGTGCGTTCTATGGAGCGGTTCAGGATCAGCCGATCCCGGACAAGTTCTTGGATTTGCTGGAGAAACTCGACCAGGTTGAGCAGTCGAGCAAGCGGAAGGGCGATTGACCTTGGAGGAAACCCCCTCGTTCAAGCGGGAGCTCCTCGCGACGCTCCCATCGCTGCGCGCCTTCGCCGTGTCGCTGAGCGGCCGCCACGATAAGGCGGACGATCTCGTGCAGGACACGATGATGAAGGCCTGGGCGAAGCAGGACAGCTTCCAGATGGGCACCAACATCAAGGCGTGGCTGTTCACGATCCTCCGCAACGAATTCTATAGCCAGATGCGCAAGCGCGGCCGTGAGGTGCAGGACACCGAAGGTGCCTTCACCGAGCGTCTTTCGGTCCATCCGTCGCAGTATGGCGTGCTGGATATGGCCGACTTCAAGCGAGCCCTCGACGGCTTGCCGTCCGATCAGCGTGAAGCCGTGGTTCTGATCGGCGCTTCGGGCTTTTCCTACGAAGAAGCCGCCGCGATCTGCGATTGCGCCGTTGGCACGATGAAGAGCCGGGTCAGCCGGGCGCGAGCACGGCTGCAGGATGTCCTCGGCATCTCGGGCGAAGCGGATTACGGCCCCGACGCCGTGTCGACGCAGGTCACCACCACCACCTTTTAGCCAACCCGACGCTTGAGTGCCCTCTGGCAGGCGGCCAGCAGATCGTCGTCCGCAAAGGGCTTGATGATCAGCTCGGCCCCCGCCAGCGGGGTGCCCGCGAGATCGATCCGTGCCGCGGTGCAAACCACGATCGCGGGTCGCGACGCGGCGAGCAGCGCGGCAATCTCCATCTCCGGTGATCCGCGCGGCGGCGGATTGACGATCGCCAGATCGAATTCCGCAAAGCGCTCGGCGAGCGCCCGCGCCTCCCTGAAATCGCGTGCGAAAACCGTCTTGCCGGCGTTCGTGCCTTCCAGAATTCGCTGGATATCTAGGGCGATGAGGACGGCATCCTCGATAATCAGCAGCCGTTGGGTCGACAGCATTTTTGTCCCTGTGTTGGCCGCGACATGCGGCACAGACAGGGGAATCGTCATTTAACAAAGACATGCGAGCGGGCCTGCAACCGTCGCATTGCGCCTCGCGTTGCAGGCTCTGTCGGAGCATGTTCGGCAACCACGAACGGTGAGTACCATTCTGCCCATCTCGACCCGGCGCGTTCCCTGCGAGCATTGTCCCCTACGCTCCATGAGCCAATTCCGGGCGTTCACCCCGGAAGAGCTGAAGTTCGTCTCCGGTTTCAAGCGCGGCGAACTGGTCGCCGAAACGGGCGCCACGATCCTCTCCGAAGGTGCCCACAGCGCGCAGCTCTTCACCCTGCTGTCCGGCTGGGCCTTTCGATTCAAGACACTCGAGGACGGGCGGCGCCAGATCCTGAACTACGTCCTGCCCGGCGACCTGGTCGGCCTCCAGGGCTCGGTGATCGGCGCCATGGATCACTCGGTTGAGGCGCTGTCGCCGGTGGTGCTCTGCCTGTTCCAGCGCGATGGTCTGTCGGAGCTGTTCAAGAAGCAGCCGGGTCTCAGTTTCGACGTCACCTGGCTCGCGGCCCGCGAGGAACGCATGCTCGACGAGCACCTGCTCAGCATCGGGCGCCGCAATGCAACGGAGCGCGCGGCCTATCTGGTCGCCTTCCTCCACCAACGCGCCTCGGCGGTTGGCGTCACCGACAACAAGCAACTGCTTATTCCAATCACCCAGCAGCACGTCGCCGATACGCTTGGCCTGTCGATCGTTCACACCAACAAGACGCTACGCAAACTTGCCGAGCGCAAGCTCATCCGCTGGCACGACCGGGCCTGCGAAGTGCTCGACGTCAAGGGGCTGATGGACATCGCGGGCTGGGAAGGCCTGCCGGAGCGGCGGCGCCCGCTGATCTAAGGAACTTCGCGGATAGGCGGGCCGTTGTCAGGCCAAACCGGGGCAAAGTCACAGATGCGCTTCATCGGCGTCTTCAACCGCGACGGCGGCACTTTCAAGACGACCGACATGGACGCCTTCGCGGCCAAAGCTGTCGAGATCCTGGAGGCCAAGGGCCACACCCTCGATGCGCGCATCGTCGAGGGCAAAGACCTGATCGCCGAACTGCAGCGCGCCGCAGGCGACGCCGAAATTTTGCTCGCCGGCGGGGGCGACGGCACCATCTCCGCCGCTGCCGCCATTGCCCACAAGCAGGGCGTCCCGCTGGCGGTCCTGCCTGCCGGTACGATGAACCTCTTCGCCCGTTCGCTGCAGATGCCGCTCGGTCTCGAGCCCGCGCTCGAAGCGATCGCCGGCGGCGAGATCAGGCAGATCGACATCGCCACCGCCAACGGCCGCCCATTCGTCCACCAGTTCGCCGTTGGCATCCACGCCAAGCTGGTCAAGCTGCGCGAATCCCTCAGCTACAGCAGCCGCATCGGCAAGATGGCCGCTTCGACGCGCGCCTTCGCCAGCGCCCTGTCGCACGCTCCCAATTTTCACGCCGACGTCACGACGAAGACGGGTGTCGAGCGCCGTTCCACCGCGGGCATCGCCGTGTCCAACAATCCGCTCGAAGGCCCATTGCTGCATGCCGATCGGCTCGATGCAGGCGTCCTCGGCATTTACATCATCGCCCCGCTGACGCCCTGGATCGTCACCAAACTCTGCTCCGGCGTGCTGCAGGGCAAATGGAAGGCCCTGCCTGAGATCATTGATCGCGAGGCTCGCGAGGTCACCTTGCGCTTCCCGCGCAAGAAAATCGGCGCGATGGCGGTGATCGACGGCGAACTCGTTAAGCTCGCCGATAAGGTCGAGCTCAAGATCCACCCCGGCGAGTTGCAGGTCATGATGCCGAAGGCCGCAGCCGACGCCGTGCCGGCGGACGCCCCCGAGGTCGCTCTCACCCCCGCATAACGAAAGCCCCGCCCGGGATCACCGGACGGGGCTCCAAACTTTTCGCACTCTGTTGAACGTCAGAGGCTGGCTGCGCCGGCTTCGACCGGCTGCTGGCCCATCTTGCGCAGGGCCTGCTCGATGGCCTTGAGGTCCTCGCCATCGTCGCCGTCCACGGGGGTCATCCCCTCCGTTGCACTGCGCTCTTTCGAGAGCGAGTCGGCTTCGAGCTGACGCAGGACTTCCACCTTCTGAGCTTCGTCCAGTTGGTCGTCCTTAAGGATAGTCACGATCCGCCGTTTGATATGAGACATGGCTAGATCCCCTTGGGTTTCACGCCCCTTGCACCGGGGCTTTTCAACAACGTGGGAAGCCGTACTTGGTTCCGCTCAGTCTCGCCGGAACGCCTTGGTTTGCAACAGCGAATAGATCGCCGCCGCGGCCGCACCGGCCGGAAGCCCGGCCCGCTTGAGGGTCGGCAGGATGAGCGGAATCGCGGTGATCGCCGCGGTGGTGATCAGCGCCGTCACCTCCGCGCTTCGCTTCTTTTCGGCGTCCTTGTGCGCTTCCACCGTTTCGCGGAAATGGAAGATCAGGAACACCACGATGCCGATGAGCAGCGCGGCTCCCGCGATGAGCAGCGGCGCGATCACCGGCCCGACCGCGAAGGTCAGCGCCGTGTTGATCGCCACCAGAATGAAGGCCACGGCGATGATGCCGAGCACGCCAAGCGTGCCCCACAACACCGCCTGGCGCTTCAGCCTGTCCTTGATCGAATTCGCCTCGAGGCCCAACAGGGCCCCGAGCGGCCCCAATAGCGCAAGCATGGCGCTAACGCGTAATGACGGCGAGGATAAAGCCGAACGCCAGGGCGCCGGCAACGGCCGTCAGCGGCTTCTCGCGAATGACGTCCTTGATCTGCTTTTCGATGGCGTTGAACTCGTCCTGTGCCGTCTCCAGCATCTCTTCGCCCTTGCCCTTGATCTCGGCGGCGCGGCTCTTGGCCATGCCCTTGACCTCGTCGACCTTGCTTTCGCCGAGGCGTCCGAGGGTGTGCGTGATCGACTTGAGATCGGACTGCAGCTGCGCCACCTGGGCTTCGAGGTCGTCCGACTTGGCGCGCGTCGAGCGGCGGGCGCGGGTCGCGGTGCCATTGGCAGCAGCGCGGCGGGTCGAGGAATTTGCCGCCCGGCTGGGGGCCATATCTGCGGTGTCAGCCATGGTAAATGCTCCTGGTTTGAATTCGCCGGAACAACGCTCCAGCGAAGGTGCGGTTCCTACAAAGAAACACCCCGGTTCGCGGGGGGGCGAACCGGGGTGATTGAGCGGTCGAAAGGGGGGCGACCTAGGACCCGCTGGAGCTCAGATGCGTCCCATCAAAACAAGGATGATGACGATCACGAGCACGACGCCCAAGATTCCGGATGGGAAATATCCCCAGGAGCGAGAATACCCCCAGTTCGGAATGGCGCCGATAAGCAATAGGATCAGTACGATAACGAGGATTGTGCTGAGCATGTTGGCTGACTCCTCGTTTTAGAAGGTGCCGAACAGGAACGCCGCAGCGACCGCAAGGATGCCGATCGCAGGAATAATCGCAAACAGCAGCGCGCCAAAATGGATGCGCCCGTCATAGCCTTCCGGTGACCACGCCATCGCGGACCGTCCGGCATTCTCGAGCGTCGTGATTTCCATCTGTGTCATCGGCTTGATCCTTTTGTGTCTTTTGACCGGCAGGGAGGAGAACCGGTCCCGCTTGGGATTTCCGCGCGTTGACGTGCGCTGGCCAAATAACGGGGCTCCCGCGGAGTTGGTTCCAGCAGATCAAATGCAAAGTTGGCGGGAGGTAGCGAAGGGGCGAATAGCGAATAGCGAATAGTGAGGCGCAGCGAGGCCCTCTCTCTATTCGCTATTGGCTACTGGCTATTCGCCCCTCCTACTCGACCCGGATCACGTCCACCGATTGCTTCGTGTCGTGTCCGCCGGACGTGCGCAAAACGCCGACGATCGGGGAGATATCCGCATAGTCGCGGCCATGGCCGATGGTGATGTGATCGGCGCCCGCCAGCATCGCGTTGGTCGGGTCGAATTCGAGCCAGCCATCGTGGAGGCCGCACCAGACCCGCACCCAGGCGTGCATCGCGTCGGCGCCCTCGAGCCGCGGTTTGCCCTTGGGCGGAATGGTCCGCAAAAATCCTGAAACATACGCCGCCGGAATGCCGACGCCGCGCAGCCCCGCGATCATCACATGGGCAAAGTCCTGGCAGACGCCTTTCTTCAAATTGAAGGCATCGAGCGGGGCGGTGTTCACGTCGGTCGAGTCGACCTCGTATTTGAAGTCGCGGTGCACCGAGAGGCAGAAATCCATCGCCGCCGCCCGCACCGACGTGGTGCGCTCGACACTCTGCCGCGCGTATTCGGTGATCGGCCGCGACAGCGCGATGCGCGGCGAGGGGGCGAGAAAATGGTGCGGCGAGTTCGCGTCGAGCGTCCACAGCGTCGACAGTTCCCGCCGCAGTCCGGCGAGGTCGGGCGACAGGTCCGCCGGCGGATGCTCGTCCTCGACGCCGACGCGCGCCGACAGCCGCACATCGAGCCGGTCGTGATAACCGCCATAGGAAATCGTCGTCACGAGGTTGCCGAAGAAATCTACGAAGGTCGTTTCACTGTCGGGGCGCGGATCGAACGACACCGAGGATGCAATCACCCGCTGCACGCCCGGGATCGACTGCGGCGCGACGCGGATCAAATGCCGATCGCCATGCACCAGCCCGTCATAGTCGTAGTGCAGCTCGAGGCGGATATCATAGAGCATCGGCGCTACGCGAAATACGCATCGGCGATCAGCCTCGCGAGGTGGCCGATCTCGACGCCGAGTTCGGTCAGCCGCTCGCTCGTCATGTCCTCGGGCTCCGCCACCAGCAACTGCGTATGCAGTTCGAGCGCCGCCTTGGCCGCACTCGAAAGCTGGCCGTCTTCGATGCCGCCCGGAAGCTTCTCGATCTGCTCGCGGAGTTCCGCCACCTGGAACAGCACCGAGCGCGGATTGAGCGGATCGAGCACCAGCAGGTCGAGGTAGGAGTTGGCGCCCGCCGCGACATTGTAGCGGCGGCGATGCGTCATCACGCTGTCGCCGATCTCGAGCAACATATCGAGCGCACCGTCGGGTGCTTCGTCGCGGGTCAGCCAGCGCGTGATCCCGGCGATCTGGATGCCGCGTTCGAGGCGGCGGCCGATCTCGAGGAAACGCCAGCCGGCGAAGCGGTACATGTTCTCGTGCACGAGGCCCGAGAAGCCGGCGAGCTTGCGCAGCAGCACCGTCATCGCCCGCGTCGCGTCGTCGCCGAGCTGCACCCGCGCCGCAAAATTGCGCGTGGTCTTGCGCAAATCGGCGAGCGCCAGCCAGCCGTCGGGCGAGAAGCGGTCGCGGATCTGGCTGGCCGAATGCACCGCCCGGTCGATGGCGTTCAGCAGCCCACGCGGCACCGGCTCGGCCGCATCCACATCGATCGATTCGAGGTAGGTCCGCGTATCCTTGAGGATCGGCAGATCCGGATTGGACATCTCGGCCAGCCGCGCATTGTAGGCGCGGAGAATCCGCACCGTCGCTTCGCAGCGCTCGGCATAGCGGCCCAGCCAGATGAGATTGTCAGCGGCGCGGCTCGGCAGCGAGCCCGCCGAATTGCGCACCAGCTTCTCGCCCTCCTGCGGCAACAGGCTGATGCGTTCGACCGGCTTGGTCGACACCACCCAGACGTCTGCTGCCTGCCCGCCGCGCTGCATGGCGATCGCCGCCGTGTCGAGCGTCGAGCCGACGCGCGCGAAACCACCGGGCATGATGATCCAGCCCTTGGCCGTCCGCGCCGCGTAGACGCGCAGCGTGATCGGCCGCGGTTCGAGCTTGCCGTCGACATAGACCGGCGCCGTCGACAGCGTCACCGGCTCCTGCCCGACGAACTGTCCGCCATCGCTCGCCAGCCGCCGCTTCAGCGCCTCGCGCGGATTGGCCTCGAGCGTCGAGCCCAGCATCGTGTGCTCGCGATCCTCGATCGGCAGCGTCGTCGAAAACGCCGGCCCGATCATCATGCGATCGAAATTGTCGATGACGTGCTTGCGCTCTTTCTCCTGCCCGCACCACCATGTGGCGATCGTCGGCAGTTCGAGCGGCTGGCCCAGCAGTGCCTGGCTCAGCTTTGGCATGAAGGCGGCAATGGCGCGCGTCTCGAGAATGCCCGAGCCGATCGCATTGACCATCGAGATCGAGCCCTGCCGCAAAGCCTCGACCATGCCGGGCGTGCCGATCTGGCTGTCGACCCGCAACTCGAGCGGATCGGTAAAACTCGCATCCATGCGCCGCCACAAAACGCTCACCGGCTTCAGCCCGGAGACGGTGCGCACCATCACCTCGCCATCGTCGACGACAAGATCCTCGCCCTCGAGCAGCATGAAGCCGAGGTAGCGCGCGATATAGGCGTGCTCGAAATACGTCTCGTTGTGCTGCCCCGGCGTCAGGATACCGACGCGCCCATCGTTCTTCCGC
>JBKJTB010000420.1:0-2571 GCA_046594305.1 Devosia sp.
TGCCACCGCTGGCCTTATTCCGGGCGCACGCTTCGAGATCATCGGCAACGCCGGCCACATTCCCTCGATCGAGCAGCCCGCGGCACTGGCGGAGCTTATCGCCGATTTCCTGAAGGATGCCGGATATGCCTGACAAGTCACCGCGTCACCAGGCAGGAATGGCAACGCGCCGCGCCGTCCTGGGCGACACACACGTCGATCGCGCCGAAGCCGCCAAGACAACCTTCGACTCCGACTTCCAGGACTTCATCACCGAAGGGGCCTGGGGCAGCGTCTGGTCGCGCCCCGGCCTCACCAGGCGCGAGCGGTCCCTGATCACCATCGCGCTGCTGGCCGCCCTGGGCCATGATGAGGAGGTCGCCATGCATGTCCGCGCCACCGCGAACACTGGAGCTTCGCCGGACGACATCAAGGAAGCGCTGCTGCACGTCGCAATCTATGCTGGCGTGCCCGCGGCCAATCGTGCCTTCAAGATCGCCAAACGAGAGCTTGGGCAGACAGAGGAGACTTCGCCATGACCATGGTTCCGGTCCTCGGGGACGAGGGCGCACTCTATCAGCGCGACCGCGCCTGGCATCCGCCTGCGAACACGCCCGGTTACAAGAGCACGACTTTTCGCGCGCCCAGGCATGCCCTGCTGTCGCTGGGCCAGACCCGGTCGGAGCTGACGGGGCCGACCTTCGGGCACGGCATCATCCAGCCGCTCGACAACGACCTCATCCACAATTTCAGTCCGGACGGCGGCGAGGCGATCGGGCAACGCCTGATCGTCTACGGCCAGGTGCTCGACGAGAATGCCCGGCCGGTGCGCGGCACGCTGGTCGAGTTCTGGCAGGCCAATGCGGGTGGCCGCTACCGCCATAAGCGCGAGGGCTACGTGGCGGCGCTCGATCCCAATTTCGGCGGCTGCGGCCGCGCCATCACCGACGACGATGGCTACTACAGCTTCCGCACCATCAAGCCGGGCGCCTATCCCTGGCCCAATGGCGGCAACGATTGGCGGCCGGCGCACATCCATTTCTCGGTGTTCGGCACCGCCTTCGCGCAACGGCTGATCACGCAGATGTATTTCGAGGGCGACCCGATGATCTGGCAGGACCCCATCGCGCTGTCCATTCCCGACCGCGCGGCGGTCGAGCAGCTGATCGCCAAGCTCGACCGCCACAACACCACGCCCATGGACGCGCTGGCCTATCGCTTCGATATCGTGCTGCGGGGCCGCCGCTCGACGATGTTCGAGAACCGGATGGAGGGGAACTGATGCTCAACCGCCTGCCGCCCCTCAAGGAGAGCCCGTCCCAGACCTCGGGACCCTACGTCCACATCGGCATGACCCCGAGCCTCGAGGGGATCAGCGGCCCGAACGTCCCAGATCTTGGATCGGGTCCGATCGATGCCGGAGCCGGTCCACGCATTCTCGTCGGCGGCACCATCGCCGATGGCACCGGGGCGCCGCTCATCGATGCGGTGGTTGAACTTTGGCAGGCCGACGGCGACGGTAGCTATCGCAATGCGTGGGGCCGTGTGGCCTGCGATGGCAAGGGCGCGTTCGAGTTCGATACGGTCAAGCCGGGGCGCGTCGACGGTCCCGATGGCAAGCCGATGGCGCCGCATGTGTCGCTGTGGATCGTGGCGCGCGGCATCAATGTGGGGCTGCAGACGCGGCTCTATTTCGGCGACGAAGCGGCGGCGAATGCGGAGGACCATGTCCTCAACCGCATCATGGATCCGCGCCGCCGCACGACGCTGATCGCAACCCGCTCCGAGTTCGACGGTCGCGCCAGCTATGGCCTCGCCATCCGGCTCCAGGGTGACAATGAAACAGTGTTCTTCGATGTCTGAGGCCCCATGAGCAAGTTCCATAGCCTTGCCGATGCCGTCGCGGCCAATCTGCACGATGGCGATATCGTCGCCTTCGAGGGGTTTACCCACCTCATCCCGCACGCGGCTGCGCATGAGGCGATCCGCCAGGGGTTCAAGGACCTTACCCTGCTGCGCATGACGCCCGACATCGTCTATGACCAGATGATCGGCATGGGCATGGCGCGCAAGGTGATCTTCTCCTATGCCGGCAACCCCGGCGTCGGTCTCCTCCGCCGCATGCGCGACGCGATCGAGAACCAGCATCCGCGCGCTATCGAGACTGTCGAGCATTCGCACTCGGCCATGGCCCAGGCCTATGAGGCTGGAGCGGCAGGCCTGCCGATGGCAGTGTTCCGTGGCTACAAGGGCGCCGATTTGCCCAAGGTCAATCCCGACATCCGCATCGTCATTTGCCCGTTCACCGGCGAGGCGCTGGCCGCCATCCCGGCGCATCGGCCCGATGTGACCTTCATTCACGCCCAGCGCGCCAATGCCAAGGGCGACGTGCTGATCGAAGGCATTATCGGCGTACAAAAGGAAGCGGCGCTCGCCGGCCGGCGCGTCGTCGTCACTGTCGAGGAGGTGGTGCCCGACTTCAAGGGTCTGCACCCCAACCTCTGCATCCTGCCGCATTGGACGATCGATGCGGTGGCAATCGTCCCCGGCGGGGCGCATCCGAGCTACACCCACGGCTACTACGGCCGCGAC
>JBKJTB010000426.1:0-6071 GCA_046594305.1 Devosia sp.
CATAAAACTTGGAAATTACGGAGCCTGGTTCGGGCGTCTCGCCTGACCTGCTAAGGAAGAAGAAATTTTCGGGAGGAATTACATGGCCGATCTCACCCTCAGGCAAATCAAGAAGTCCTACGGCAATTTGCACATTCTCCACGGCATCGATCTCGACATAAAGTCGGGCGAGTTCATCGTCTTCGTCGGCCCGTCGGGCTGCGGAAAGTCGACGCTGCTGCGCACCATCGCGGGGCTCGAGGAAATCACCTCCGGCACGCTGCAGATCGCGGGCGAGACGGTCAACGACGTGCCGCCCTCCAAGCGCGGCATCGCCATGGTCTTCCAGTCCTACGCGCTCTATCCGCACATGACGGTCTACGACAACATGGCCTTCTCGATGCGTATCGCCAAGGAAAGCAAGGCCGAGATCGACAAGCGGGTGCGCCAGGCGGCCGAGATCCTGCAGCTGACGAAATATCTCGAGCGCCTGCCCAAGGCGATGTCGGGCGGCCAGCGCCAGCGCGTCGCCATCGGCCGCGCCATCGTGCGCAACCCGAAGGTCTTCCTGTTCGACGAGCCGCTGTCGAACCTTGATGCCGAACTGCGGGTGAAAATGCGCTCCGAGATCGCGGCGCTGCACCGCCGGCTCGGCACGACCATGATCTATGTCACGCACGACCAGGTCGAGGCGATGACCATGGCCGACCGCATCGTCGTGCTGCGCGAGGGGGTGATCGAGCAGACCGGCTCGCCGATCGAGCTTTATGCACGGCCGGCCAACCAGTTCGTCGCTGGATTCCTCGGGGCGCCGCAGATGAACTTCTTTGCGGGGAAGGTCGTGGAAGCCGGCGCGCGGCTGGTGGTCGAGATCGAGAAGGGCGGGCCGAAGCTGACGCTGTCGCCGCGCGAGGGGCAGATCGCGGTTGGCGATGGTGTGACGGTCGGCATCCGGCCGGAGCACCTTGCAGCGGGCAGCGCGGGGGCGCTGTCGGCGACGATCGTCTCGACCGAAGTGCTCGGGGCCGAGACGGTGCTGCATGCCCGCACGCCGGGCGGCGATCCGCTGACGGCGACGATGCGGGGCATCCTCGGCGCCAAGGCCGGCGAGACCGTAAGGTTCGATGTGGCAGATGCGTTTGCGCATGTCTTCGACAGCGCCGGCCGCACGCTGCAGCCGCATCGCGCCTGGACCGACGATTATCTCAAGCAGATTGCCTAGGAGGTCCCGATGAAAGCCGCTCTTATTGCGCTCGCACTGCTGATCGCACCGCAGGCGATGGCGCAGGATTTTACCGTCACCTCGACCCTGGTGAAGGCCCTCACCGGCCCGAACGCGCCGGCCGAGATGCAGCGCTACGATATCTGCGGCACCGACCTCGGCACGATGGCCGAAATCGGCGGCAACATCGTCCTCGCCTTTGGCGACACGTTCGGCTGGCAGGGCGATGGCTGTCCGAAATTCGGGCCGAACTGGCGCTCCAACGTCATTGCCTTCACCACGGACAAGGATCCGTCGGATGGCGTGGTGATCGAGGACTGGCTCACGGGCGAGGATGGCCGCGCCATCGCGGCGCGCGAGGGTCAGCACATGCTCAAATTTTCGAGCGAGCAGACCAAGATTCCAACCGCGATGGTAGCGGTGGGCGATACGCTCTACCTCCACTACATGTCGGTGCACGGTTTTGCCAATATGGGCGGTGTGTGGCTGTGCAATTCGTCGCGCTTCATCGCCTCGACGGATGGTGGCAAAACCTGGGACAAGGGCGTCGAGGATTTCGGCAACTTCCAGTCGAGCTTCAACATGCTGGCGCTGTCGGCTGCGGCGGGCACGGGTAATGAGGACAGCAAATACGTCTATGCCGTCGGCACGCCCTGCGGCCGCTTCAACGGCGCCCGGGTAGGGCGCGTCGAGGCGGGTAAGCTGCAGGAAACGGCAGCTTGGGAATATTGGGACGGCGCGGGCTGGAGCAAGGACCGGGCGCAGGCGGCCGAGGTGATCAAGCCGGGCGTCGGCGAAGGCTCGCTGGTGTGGAACTCCGGCATCGGGCGCTGGATGTACACGACGCTCAACGAACTGTCGCTGGCGCTCGAACTGCGCTTCGCCGAGCGTCCGGAAGGGCCGTGGTCGGCACCGGCGACGCTGGCGCGCGGGTCGGACTATGCGCAGGCCTACGGGGCTTACATGACGCCATCGTGGATCGCAGCGGACGGCCTCAGCTTCTATTACGTCATGAGCCAGTTCGGCCCCTACAACACCTATGTAATGAAGGCGGAGCTGACGCCCCGCTGACGGGCAGGGGATTAAGTAGTTAACGAAATATGAATCGACAGGGACGGCGGGGTCGTCACATGATCGCGGGAGAATTGCGTTCCTGCGAGTTTGTTTGTGATGAGTGCGCCGGTTGCTTTTGACGACATTGCCGCGGCGACGCTGTCGATTGGCGGGATCACGGCCACCAGCGGCGTCGTTGTCTCCAACGACACGGGGACCGCGCCGCTGCAGGTCGGGGGCTTCCGCGCTGGACTTGAGACTGGCAGCGGCATTTTCAAAAACTACTATCTCGGTCCCGGGCCAGGACCCCTCGACGTCCTCATGGTGGAAGGCGTCTTCGGGACGCTGCTGCTGGCCGCAACCGGGGTCTGGCAATACACCCTCAACCAGGCCGATCCCGACACGCTGGCGCTGCCGCTGAACCAGATCGCGGCCGACGTCTTCACCTACCGTCTCCATGACGGAACCGGTGCGACCGACCTTGGACAACTCAGCATCAACGTGCGCGGCGTCAACGCGGCGCCGGTCATCACGTCCGATGGTGGGGGCGCGAAGGCGAAGCTGGTGATCCATGAGGGCGACAGATTCGTCACCAGTGTGGCGGCGAGCGATGCCGACGGCAAGCCGCTGGCCTACGCCATCGCCGGCGGTGCCGATGCGGGAAAATTCAAGATCGACGCGGCAACCGGCAAACTGATGTTCAAGGCGGCGCCGGATTTCGAAGCGCCGAGGGATGCGGGCCGCAACAATGTCTACGAAATCGTCGTCGCCGTGAGCGATGGCGCCGCCAGCGATACGCAGGCGATCGCGGTGCACATCAAGGATGTGGGCGCGCGGATCATCGGCGAGCGCTGGGGTGACATCGTGACCGCCGGTCCGCTGGGCCGGGCAGGGGCGGGCGACGACTGGCTCAGCGGGCGCGGCGGCTGCGATCTGCTGTCGGGCGGGGCAGGGGACGACACGATCGACGGCGGCTCGGGCCGCGATGTGCTGCAGGGCGGCAAGGGGCAGGATGCGCTGCGCGGCGGGACGGGGGACGATTTCTTCGTGTTCGGCGAAAAGCCATCCGCAGCCAATGCCGACACGATCGAGGACTTTCGGCACGATCACGATACGCTGCTGCTCGAGGCGTTCAGCTTTCGCGGGGCCGGCTGGGGCAATCTGTCGAGAACGGCGTTCTATGCGGCGGACGGGGCGACCAGGGCGCACGATGCATCGGACCGGATCATCTACGACACGGCGACCGGAGCGCTCCATTTCGACGTGGACGGCAAGGGTGGCGCCGCCGCGGTGCACTTCGCCACGCTCGAGGGCGCGCCGAAACTCGATGCGGGTGACTTTCTGATCGTGTGATCAATAGAATATCGTTCGAAAGAACATTGGGACGAGCTGAAGGGGCCGGGCGGACGGGGCCTCCGGGGATGGTCTTCAGTGGGACAAAGAGGCGCCCACGGACGGAGAGCGCAGGACGCCTCCGAGAATTGATTTGCAGAGCGAGACGCCCTGCGCTCATCCGCGACGGGTGTGTCGGGCACCAGCGGTGAGCGCCGTGGTCATCGCTGCCACAGCAGTCCCGCGAGGAACCCCAGACCGTGCGACCACGGCCCTCCCATCATCGTCTCCCGCACCTCGTCAGTGCGCGCGGTAGTCGGTGACGACGAGGGATATTACCACGGGCCGGAGGGGACGTGGATAAGTCGGAGAAATAACGCTGGAGATGCCTGTGTTTGCAGGCGACTCTCGGGACAAGTTTTGGTTCCTGAACGCCACATATTTCTGGAGAGTCGGCATTGCGCCAGAAGCGGACATTCCAACGGCGATGATGAAGCTTTTGACTCTGGACCGCGCGGGCCGCGCTTGAAAATCCTAGACGATCCCGAAGTCTGTGTAGGTCAGGTTGGTGGGGTGTGACGCGGTGGTGCCCAACTGAGCGATCTGCACCGCGGCCGCGCCGCCCGCCGTGTTCCCGTCCTTGTCGAACCAGAGCGTGCCGTTCGATTTGTCGTAGATCAGGTTCTGGCTGGTATTGGTCGCCGCGTGTCCGCTGGACTTGGCGATAAACTCGCTGGTGGTGACGCTGGTGCCGAGCGCTTTGAAGATAGCATTCTCGAAGATGATCTTGTCGGTCCCGTGTACGAAGTCGGTGATGGTGTCGACGGTGCTCGCACTCGCCGCCGCCGTGAAGCGGAAGTGATCGGCGCCGGTCCCGCCCGTGAGTTTGTCCTTACCGCTGTCGCCGTTGAGCGTGTCGCTGCCGCTGCCGCCTTTGAGCGTGTCCTTACCGCTGTTGCCGTTGAGCGTGTCGTTGCCGCCGGCACCTTTGAGCGTGTCCTTACCCTCGCCGCCGGCGAACGAGTTGGCATCGTTGGCACCGGTGAAGCTGTCCCCTGCTTTGCCGCCGGTGAGACTCTGAATGTCGTCGAGTGTATCGGTCTCGGTGCCGATGGCCGCGGTACCATCGCCGCTGTCGTTGAGCATCACTGTGACCTTGGTGGTCTTGTCGGAATAGTTGGCAGTGTCGCTGCCGGCGCCGCCGTAGAGCTTATCATTGCCGCCAAGCCCGGTCAGCGTGTCGTTGGCGTCGTTGCCGTCAAGGATGTTGACGCCGGCATTGCCGGTGATCGCCTGCGCGAACTCGTTGCCGGTCAGGCTGATCGCCTTTGTGCCGCCGCTGCTGGTGGTGGTGAACTTTTCAACTTCAACGCCGGCGCCAAGCACATAGCTTACGCTCGTCGCGACAGCGTCTGCCGTGCCGCCACCCGACGCCTCGTCGACTCTGTCCCCGATATTGTCGACATAGAAAAGATCGTTGCCGTTTCCACCGATCATCATGTCGGCGCCCAGCCCGCCATCGAGCCGGTCGTTCCCTGCGCCATTGGTGAAGAGTTCGCCGCTGATGTAATCGTTGCCATCGCCGCCGAAGATGATGTCGTCGCCGCCTTCGCCGTAGACGACATCATTGCCGCGCCCGGCGTAGACGGTGTCGCCTCCCTCTTCACCGATGACCTGATCGTTGCCGTCGCCGGTCCAGAACACATCCCCGAAGGCACTGCCCTGGTACTGGTCGGCATAGGCTGTACCGGCAAGTTGGATGCCGCTCTCGCGCGGATCGTAGAAGGTGCGATAAATATCGCCGCCGCCTGTGCGGTCATCAGCCCAGGTCACGGCAACGCGGCCATCGGCCAACGTCGTAAGATGGACCTGGTCCTGCGTTCCCGCCGTTTCGTCGTTGATGCGAAACTCGGCACTGTCGGGCGTGCCGTCGGCCGCCATGACGCGGCCGAAGATGTCGCCGTCGGTGTTGTATGCGACCATGAACCGGCCATCCAACAGCGCGGTGACGGCCTGAAATCCATTCGAGGAGGAGATCTGGAACTCGCTGACCGACGGCGAACCGTCCTCATTGAACAGGACGCCGAAATGGCCGCTTCCTGTCAGGCCGGACGATTTGAAGTAGGTAAGCAGAATGCGGCCATCCGCGAGTTCGGTGACGTCGGTCGTACCGTTTCCGGCGTGGCGGTCGCGTCTGTTGCGAATGTTCCATTTGACGTCACGATGCGGAATCGGGCGACGCTGGCATCATCGAGCCAACTGACCACGAAACTGCCGTTCGTCAGTCTGGTCAGTCCAAGGTCATAGCTGCCGGGCGACTGGGTCGATGCCGTCGTGCTGACCGTAATGTTCTGCGCGACGAACTGACCGCCGGGGTCAAGCACGGCAGCCTTGATCTGGTGGCTCTGCTCGTCGACCCAGGCTATGGCGATACGCCCAAAAGCAAGTTCAGACGCTTCGGGCCGCGACTGATTGCCTGCCGTGT
>JBKJTB010000026.1:0-2698 GCA_046594305.1 Devosia sp.
TCACGGCACTGCTGAAGCAAGCGCGCGAGCGGAAAATTCCGACGGCGGTCGATCCGGCGTCGGTGGGGTTTTTGCGCGAGGTGGGTCCGGAGAGCTTCCTTAAGTGGACGCAGGGGACGGGGACGATCTTTGCCAATCTCGATGAGGCGCTGGAGCTGACCGGGTCGGTCGACCTTAACCTCCAGATGCAGACGCTCGGGCGGTTCTACGAGCGCGTGGTGATCAAGCGCGGCGTGGCGGGGGCGGCAGTGGGGAGCCGCAAGGGCGTGGCGCTGTCGATGCCAGCGCCGCTCAGCGATGTAATCGACACGACGGGGGCGGGCGACGCGTTCGCGGCGGCGTTCCTTGCCGCGGAACTGAGCGGCAAACCGCTCGAGGCCTGCCTCAAAGCCGGCATCGCGGCGGGCTCGGAGGCGGTGAGCACCATCGGCGGGCAGCCGGGCTGATCAGCGATTTGGGGTTTTAGTGCCGGCTGGTGGAGCTGAGCGGGATCGAACCGCTGACCTTATCATTGCGAACGATACGCTCTCCCAACTGAGCTACAGCCCCGTCCGCCGGCGGGTGCTACATAACCAATCGTACCCGTCGCGACTAGCCCCTTTTTTGGTCTCGCCAGGCCCTGGGCGATGAGGCTGCGGGCCGAGGCGATTGCCGAATCCTGGGCCGAAATGAGGTCGCGGCCGAGGAGCTGCCTGACGTCGTTGGCGTCGGCCTTCTTGACGACGCCGAGCTCGCCCAGATTGCCGCGGATGTCGGCGTCGAAATTGGCGACGAGGCGCACCACCCAATCGGGCACTTCAAAGCGTGGCATCTTGCCGGCGCGGTCGGGTACGGCGCTGCGCAGCATGTTGGCGATTTCCATCATCGAGAACGTGCCGTTGCCCATGGGGAAGCGTTTTCCGCGCGCGCCCTCCTCGGTCATGGCGGCGAGGTGCGCCGCGGCCACGTCGCGGACATCGATCACGATCAATCCGATGCGGGCCGTGGCGGGCAGGCTGCCGTCGAACATGCGCTTCAGCAGGGCGACCGACGTGCCCGCATCGTCGTCGAGCAGCGGCCCGAAAATGGCGCCCGGATTGATGGTGGCGAGGTCGCCGCGGCGGCCGGCCTTGTCCATCAGCTCCCATGCCGCCGTTTCGGCGCGGGTCTTCGACTCGACGTAGCCCGAGATCTCGCGGCCCTCGAGATTGGTCCAGTCGGCGGCGGTGAAGGGCGCGGTGCGGGATTTGTCGTGGCCGTACATGATGGCGGCCATCGAGGAGGTGACGACGATGCGCTCGACCTGCGCCCGGAGCGCCGCGCCGATGGCACGCCGCGTCCCGTCGACCGCGGGCCGGATGAGGTCGTTGCGGTCTTTCGGCTCCTTGGTGACGAAGGGCGAGGCGACATGCTGCAGATAGCGCACGCCCGCCATGGCATCGTCCCAGCCGGTATCGGACATGAGGTCGAGGGCAACCAGTTCCAGCCGCGACAGGTCGGCGCCGGCCCTGCCCAGCGCGTCGCGGACTTTGTCGGCCTTCTTGAGGTCGCGGACGCTGCCGCGCACGAGATAGCCGGCCTTGAGCAGTTCAAGCGCGACATGGCCGCCGACGAATCCGGAGATGCCAGTGAGCAGAACGCGGTCAGCCATTTGATCCTCCGTAGATATTGAACGGAACGTATGATATTCGTTCAATCCGTTCAATGAGGATTCCGTGGTCGCTTCCGGGGCGCGCAACGACGAAATACTCGACGCCGCCCAGGTGCTGATTTTGAAGCACGGGCTGCGCGGTACGAGCATGGAAGCGATCGCGCGGCAGGCCGGGATCGCGAAGCCGACACTCTATGCCTATTTCGCCGACAAGCCGGCGGTGTTCGCGGCGCTGCTCGAGCGGCTGATCGGCGCCTGGCGCACCGAGTTCATGTTGGCGCTGCGGGGCGAGGGCGATGTGGTGCAGCGCATCGCGGCGGCGATGAGCGCCAAACACAAGGCGGCGCGGCGCTGGCTCGAGACCTCGCCGCATGCCGACGAACTCTATGACGCGCACGATCGCGGCGGGGCGGCCGAATTTGCAGCGTTCGAGGCGGAATTGGCAGCGTTGATTGAAAGCGAGCTGGCGGTGGCTGGCGTGGCGCGGGCGCGCCTCGTCACGCAGTTCTTCCTCGCAGCGGGTTCCGGCATCGGCCGCCGCGCGCCGTCGGTGGCGGAACTGGGGCCGGCGTTCCGACTGCTGAGCGAGCGCCTGCTGCGGCCGGAACTGCCGGCCTGAGACTATCGCAGACGCGCCCGACCCTGCTACGGTTTCGGCCGTCCAATAGGGAAACCATCGATGCAGGCCGCGACCATCGTCTTCATCCTCTACGCGCTCACCGGCCAGGCGACGCTGACGCCGATCGCTCAATATGAAAGCAAGGAGTCCTGCGAAGCCGTCGAGACCGCGATGAACGCCGCGGTCGGCTCGGCCAGCCTCGACAATGCCAGGTTCAAATGCCTCGACGCCCAGACGCTGGTCGAGATGCTGGGCAAGAACGGCGTCGATCTCAATTAGAATCTCATTCTCCTATCTAAGGGCAAACGGAAGCGTCCGGTGACCCGGTTCAGCTCTGGCGATTGCCTGGCTGAGTTAGTGGACGGAGCCCCGAGGCGCGTACGCCTCGATGTTTTTAGTATGTGAGACGCAAGCGCCTCGGGGCGCGGGATTTCAGGATCACGTGCGCG
>JBKJTB010000034.1:0-2545 GCA_046594305.1 Devosia sp.
TCGTTGAAGCCGACGGTGTTGTAGAAACCGGCCGTTTCCGTCGCCAGTTGCCGGAAGCGCATCATGCCTTCGGGGCTGTCGAAGAACCACCAGGGCGGGCCGAGCCTCAGGCACGGATAGACACCGGCAAGCGGCGCCAACTCGCGCGAATAGCTGGTCTCGTCGAGCGTGAAGAGAATGATCCGGAGATCCTTCTCCATGCCGAAGCGGTCGAGCAGCGGTTTTAGCGCCGCGACGTAGTCGGTCGGGCCGGGGATATCAAAACCCTTATCGGAGCCATGCGCGGCGAACATCGCGGGCGAGTGGTTGCGGCGCGAGCCGGGATGGATCTGCAGCACGAGGCCGTCTTCGACGCTCATCCGCGCCATCTCGGTCAGCATCTGGGCGCGGAACAGTTCCTTGTCGCCGGCATCGGCCTTGCGCGTCCGCACCTTGTCGTAAAGCGCCGCGGCTTCACCCGGCGGCAAATCGGCGGTGAGCGCGCTCGGGTGGCCGTGGTCGCTGGCGGTCGCGCCCATCGTCTTGAAGAAGGCGCGGCGCTGCATGTGCGCATCGAGATAGCCGGACCAAATGCCCGTGTCGCAGCCGGTCAGTTCCCCCAGCCGGTCGAGGTCGGCGTGGAAGCTCGGCTTGTCCGCATCGACGATGGTGTCGGGGCGGTAGGTCGGCACCACGCGGCCACCGGTCCAGCCGGACGCGTTGATCATCTGGTGCCATTTGAGCTCGTCGATCGCGGCGTCGGTCGTCGCGATCACCTCGAGATTGAACCGCTCGAACATGGCGCGCGGCAGGAATTCCGGCCGGCTGAGGCAATCGGCAATGGTGTCGTAATGGCCGTCGGCAGTTAGCGGCGTCAGCGGTTCGGTGAGGCCGAACAAATCCTCGAACGTCGTATCGAGCCAGCCGCGCGAGGGGGTGCCGCGGAACAGATAATAGTGCTTGGCGAAGAGCCGCCAGATCGTCCGCCCGTCGGTCTCGACCGGCCCGCCATCCCGGCGCGGCACGCCCAACTGGCTGAGCTCGACGCCCTGGCTGACCAGCATGCGGTTCACGTAGTGGTCCGGCACGATCAGCAATTGTGCCGGGTCGGGGAACGGCTTGTTCTCGGCATACCATTGCGGCTCGGTGTGCCCGTGCGGGCTGATAAGGGGCAGCCTTTTGACGCTTTTGAAGAGGTTTCGCGCGATGTCGCGGGTCGCGGGGTCGGCGGGGAAGAAACGATCGTCGTTCAGCATCAGGGTCACCGGCTGCGGGGAGGCGCTGGAGCGTTTCCAGGAAAGGTGGATACCGGCTTTTTGGTTCGGAAACGCGACAAACAAGAAACTGGAGCGTTCGCCGTTTCCTTAAACGGTGAAGCGCCCCAGTATGGGTGCCCGGCGGGGCCGGTCAAGCCACGGATTGTGTTGACCAAAAAGGGCGAGGCCGCCTCGCTTTGGGGGAAAGCAGAGACGGCCTCTTGGGTCAACAATCGTTCGGGGACACCGAAAAAATGCACGATCGCGCCATTGGTTGCACCGCTTCCAAAATTTTTCGCTTAACCCCCCATCAACCACTCCGACGCTCGCGCGGCCCCGCTAAGCCAACCTTAAGTTCCGGTAACTGACACTTGTGTCTCATACAGGGGGCAAGGTCGAAGGCGTGGGCAGCTTATCGGCAAGCATTGGCGGCTTGGGACGAATGGTGCGCTGGGCATTCCGCGCCACCAATCTGTTCGTCGCTGTGGCCGTGGTGGTGGTCCTCGCTTCGGCCGTGTTCGCCGACCGGCAGAACTCGACGCTCCAGGAACAGCAGTTGCGCTCCGAGGTCACCCGGCAGGTGTCGGTGATCCGCACCCGCCTCGAAGGCAACATCAACGGCAATCTCCAACTGGTGCGCGGTCTCGTCGCGACGCTGGTGACCGAACCCGGCATGGGGCAGACGCGCTTCGCCCGGCTCGCCAGCCAGGTGCTGACGCAGGAATCGCAGCTGCGCAGCATCGCCGGCGCCCCCAATCTCAAGGTCACCATGACCTATCCGCTCGAGGGCAACGAGAAGGTCATCGGGCTCGACTACACCAAGAACGCTGCCCAGCGCGAAGCCGCCTACCGGGCGCGTGACACCGGCAATCTGATCCTTGCCGGTCCGGTCCAACTGGTTCAGGGCGGCACCGGCTTCATCGGCCGCTTCCCGGTGTTCCTGGGCGAAAAGCGGCCCTGGGTGTTCTGGGGCATCATCTCGGCGGTGGTCGATGCCAACAAACTCTATCACGACAGCGGCCTGCTCGATCCCGAGCTCGATCTCAACATCGCGCTGCGCGGCCAGGATGGCACCGGCGCGCGCGGCGATGTGTTCTTCGGCTCCGACGCGGTGCTGCTCGACCGGCCCGTCCTTGCCGACGTGAAACTTCCGGGTGGGTCGTGGCAAATCCTGGCGCGCCCCAACAATGGCTGGGCTGCAGCGCTGCCCAATCCATGGGGTTTCCGCGCCCTCGTTACCCTCGCGAGCCTGCTCGTGCTCGTGCCGCTGTTTGTCGCCCGTTTCCTGATCGGCGAGCGGCAGCGCAACA
>JBKJTB010000038.1:0-17404 GCA_046594305.1 Devosia sp.
ACATAGATGGCGGCGCGCTCCCATTTGCCGTTCTGCAGCGCCGGGCCGACGTTGAAGAACACAAAGCAGAAGGCGAGGTAGAGCGCGACGAGCACGAGAGCCAGCAGCAGCCCGAAGCGATGCCACCACGGCTTGTGGAACACGCCTGGATGCGCGGCCAGCAGGCGGGACCGATCGGCGGTGGTTGCCTCGAGTGTGGTCATCACGCTGCCGCCCGTCCGAGTTTAAACGATTGCTGTCCGACCAGTCTCCGGCGCAGCCAGCCCGAGAACTGGTCGACGCAGATGACGGTGATCAGCAGCAGGATGATGATCGCGTAGGTCTTCGCCGCATGGTTCTGGCCGATCGAGAGCCGGAACATCTGGCCGATGCCACCACCGCCCACTGCGCCGATGATGGTCGAGGCGCGCACGTTGATCTCGGCGCGCAGCAATGTGTAGGAGACGAAATTGGGCAGCACCTGCGGCAGTATGCCGAAGCGCACCCGTTCGAGCCAGTTGGCGCCCGACGCGCGCAGCCCCTCGTCGGGCTTCATGTCCGCATTCTCGACCACCTCGAAGAAGAGTTTTCCGAGCGCGCCGATGGTGTGGAGCGACACCGCAGCGATGGCGGCGATCGGCCCGATGGAAAGCACTGCCGCAAGCAGCCCAGCGATGACGATCTCGGGGAACGCACGCAGAATTTCCATGATGCGGCGGATGACGAAGCGCAGCGGGCCGGCACCGACGAGGTTGGTGGCGGCAAAGAAGCAGAGGCAGAAGGCGAAGCTTGCGCCGATGATGGTCGAGACCGCCGCGATGTTGAGGGTGACGACCAGCTCGTAGATGAAATGCGGGACGTAGAGATCGCCGCTGATGTAATGGCGTTCCGATGTGTAGTCGTACTTGAGCGAGCCGTCGTCGTAGGGCGAGGGCAGATCGAACATGGCGCGGAAGATCTCGAGCGGATCGCGCGGCACGAAGCTCTTGATGAAATCGAGGAGGTAGGGCAGCCGGTCGAAGAATTTCCCGGAGTTTGCGGCATTCGCGAAGTTGAGCGATGCGGCGAGGACGACAGCGAAGACGACGAGCACGAGGATGGTGTAGATGCGCCGCGTGCGCACCTGCGCGCGATAGTGCCCGAGCACCGTCTGGCTGCCGTCGCTCAGCTCCATCTGCGCCATGCCTCGATCTCCTTGATGCGAAAGCGGCGGCGCCTTGTGGCACCGCCGCTGCGAGAGTGATGGATCGCTTAGCCGCCGATCACGGCTTTGCGGGCGTCGATGATGGTCTGGTAGAAGGCCTGGTCGGCCGGAGCGAAGTCGACATAGCCGCCGCCGGTGAACGAGTCGAAGCAGGCGAAGTCGGCCTTGGGCAGACCGGTGAAGTAGGCCTTGACCTTCTCCTTCATGTCGTCCGGCAGCCTGTTGGAGACCATCAGCGGGCCGTTCGGGATGATCGGCGACTGCCACAGCTCGACGATGTCGTCCATGTCGAGGACGCCCTTGTCGACCATGATCTTGAGATTGCCGGAGGTGTAGCCTTCGGACCATTCGCCGGTGCCCGAACCGAAGGTCGTGCCGACATCCCAGGTGCCGTCGAGGACGCCAAGAACGAGGTTCTCATGACCACCGCCGAAGCCCGTCTCGCTGAAGAATTCAGCGATCGGCATGCCGATCGCAGCCGGCAGCGCAACGTTGGGGACGAGGTAGCCCGAGGTCGAGTCCGGATCGGCGAAGCCGAGCTTCTTGCCCTTGGCGTCGGCCAGCGTCTTCATGCCGGAATCGGCGCGCGCCACCATGATGGTGTGGTAGCCGAGCGAGCCGTCGGCCTGCTTGGTGGTGAGGATCGGATCGACGGCGTTGGGATCCTGCAGATAGATCGAGGCGTAGGACGACGAGCCCATGATGGCGATGTCGATGGTGCCGCCGAGGAGGCCCTGGATCACGCCATTGTAGTCCGGCGAGGGGAAGAACTGCACTTCGGACACGCCGGTGGCGGCCTTCATGCTGTCGACGACGCATTCCGAGCGGCGGATCTGGTCGGCTTCGTTTTCGCCGCCATCGAGACCGATGCGGAGCACGGTGACATCCTGCGCCATCGCGGCAGAGGACATGAGGATGGCGACAGAGGCCATCAGGACGGAACGGATCGCGGACATGGAAGTCTCCTTTGGTGACGCGATGGCATCCCGCGGATCAGCGCCGCCCCAGGAGGGGCGGTCCCGCGGAGATTCTTGGATCAGTTGAGTGCGAGTTCGCGCGACAGCGCCGGCGCCGGCGCCGGGACGGCGGACTGCTTCGTGCGGGCGGGGGCGGAACCAATGCTGGTCGAGGTCATCGCCTCGTCGAGTTCCTCGGCGCCGTAGAGTTCACGCGCCACGTCGGCGGTGAGTTGGCCGGGCGTGCCGTCGAACACCACCCTCCCCTGCGCCATGCCGATGATGCGCTCGCAATAGGTACGCGCGGTATCGAGCGTGTGGAGATTGGTGATGACGGTGATGCCCTGCTCTTGATTGATGGCCCGCAGCGAGTCCATGACGATCTGGGCATTGCGCGGATCGAGCGAGGCGATCGGCTCGTCGGCGAGGATCAGGCGCGGCTCCTGCATGAGGGCACGAGCGATGGCGACGCGCTGCTGCTGGCCGCCCGAGAGGGTCTGCGCCCACTGGCTCGCCGTCGCCGCGATGTCGAGTTTTTCGAGGGCCTTGAGTGCCATCAACTGCTCACGCTCCGAGAAGATCTGGAGGAGGCTGAGGATGGTGTTGCGGCGGTTGAGCCGGCCGAGCATCACATTGGTGATGACGTCGAGACGCGGCACGAGGTTGAACTGCTGGAAGATCATGGCGCAGTCGCGCTGCCAGTCGCGTAGGCCCTGCCCGCGCAGCGCCGAGATGGCGACGCCTTCGTGGACGATGCGGCCATCGCTGACATTGATCAGCCGGTTAATCATGCGCAGCAGCGTCGACTTGCCGGCGCCCGAGCGGCCGATGATGCCGACCATCTGTCCGGCGGGAATCTCGAGATCGACCTTGTCGACCGCGACCTTGTTTCCGAACCGCCGCGTCACAGTCTCGAGCTTGAGCATGCTTACGTTCCCCGCTTGTCTGCGGGTGCAGTGCTAGGGCTGCTGCACGAAGCGGGAATGTCGTTTTGCTGACAGTTCCATGACTGTTGAGAAGCCTGTCATATGACGGCTCAAGCCTCGTAGCGGTCGAGGAATTCTGCGGCGGGCAATTTGCGGAAATCATCAAGTGCCGCATGCAGGTGCCCGTGCGGCCAGTCCCACCACGCCAGTTTCTCGAACCGGGCGACGATCGTGTCGTCGAACCGCATCCGAATGACCTTGGCCGGCACGCCGACCGCGATCGCATAGGCGGGCACATCGCGCGTGACGACAGCATTGGAGCCGATCACGGCGCCATTGCCGATGCTCACGCCCGGCATGATCACCGCGCCATGGCCGATCCAGGTGTCGTGGCCGATGCTGATGCCGTGGCTGGCGCGACCGTCGAAGAAGTCGCGGTTGTCCTCGGCCTCGTCGAAGTACCAACTCGAGCGGTAGGTGAAGTGGTGGAGCGAGGCGAGCTCCATCGGATGCTTGCTGGCATAGATGCGCACATGGCTCGCGATATTGGCGAACTTGCCGATGGTCGCGTAAGCGATCTGCGTGTTCTCGACGGCATAGGAATAGTCGCCGAGGGTCGAGTTGCTGACCGTGGTGCCGGCGCCGATCTCGGTGTAGCGGCCGAGCGTCGAGGCCTTCACGACGGCGGTCGGGTGGACGAACGGTCTCTCGCTCAGCCGGCTCATGCGGCGGCACGCGCCGCGAAGGCCGGCACGTCGACGATGCGGTCGGCAACGCGGTGGCGGACGTCGTCGTCGTGGAAGATGCCGAGCATGGCAACGCCCGCCTGTTTCTTCTCCTCGATCATGCCGACGACCACACCACGATTCGTCGCGTCGAGCGAGGCGGTCGGTTCGTCGAGCAGCAGCACCGGATGGTCGGTGATGAAGCCGCGCGCGATGTTGACGCGCTGCTGCTCGCCGCCAGAGAAGGTCGCAGGCGGCAGCGACCACAGCCGCTCCGGCAGATTGAGCCGGCCCAGCAGCTCGCTCGCCTTGCCACGAGCCGTGTCGCGATCGACGCCGCGCGAGACCAGCGGCTCGGCGACGACATCGAGCGCGGTGACACGTGGCACAGTGCGGAGGAACTGGCTGACATAGCCGACGGTTTCGCGGCGTAGCGCCAGCGTTTCGCGCGGCGTGGCGGAGACGAGATCGACCATTTCGCCGTCGCGCGCAAACAGGATCTCGCCGGTATCGGTGCCGTAATTGCCGTAGACCATCTTGAGGATCGAGCTCTTGCCCGCCCCACTCGGCCCGCCGAGCACGACACACTCGCCGGCATGCACCTTGAAGCTGACATGCGACACGACGGGAAGCCTGAGCCCGTCGCGGAGGTGCATCGTGAAGCTCTTGGCGACGTTGCGCAGGTCGAGCCTGATATCGCCCATGGGCAGCGGTTCGATCCCACCCGAGACGATCGTGTCGAAGGGCATTGCGATATCCATCATGGTCACACCTGCAAGATCGAGCTGACGAGCAACTGCGTGTAGGGCTCGCGCGGATCGTCGAGCACGCGGTCGGTGAGACCGGCTTCGATGACGCGGCCGTCCTTCGTCACCATCATGCGGTGAGAGAGGAGCCGGGCCACCGCGAGATCGTGGGTCACGACGACCGCCGCCAGGCCGAGGTCGGAGACGAGGCCGCGCAGCAGGTCGAGCAGGCGCGCCTGGACCGACACGTCGAGCCCGCCGGTGGGCTCGTCCATGAACACCAGACGCGGGTTGGTCACCAGATTGCGCGCGATCTGCAGGCGCTGCCGCATGCCGCCCGAGAAGGCACGCGGCTGGTCGTCGATGCGGTCGGTCGCGATCTCGACGCGCGACAGCCAGTCGAGCGCGGTCGCGCGGATGTGGCCATAGTGCCGGTCGCCCACCGCCATCAGCCGCTCGCCGACATTGGCGCCGGCCGACACGGTCATGCGGAGGCCATCGGCGGGGTTCTGGTGCACAAAGCCCCAGTCGGTGCGCAGCAGGAAGCGGCGCTCGGCCTCGCTGAACTCGTAGAGATTGCGGAATTTTCCGTCGCGCATGCGGTATTCGGCCCGGCCAAAACTCGGCTCGAGCGTCGTCGCAAGGCAATTGAGCAGCGTCGTCTTGCCGGAGCCGGATTCGCCGACAACGGCGAGCACTTCACCGGGCCAGAGCTCGAAACTCACATCGACGCAGCCGATGCGCTGGCCGTAGAATTTGCTGAGGCCGTCGACCTTGAGCAACGGTGCTTCAGACATTACTGGTCTCCGTCGGGTTGGTGCCGAGCATGCCGACATGGCCGGCTGCGCGCCGCGTCTCGCAATGATCGGTATCGGAGCAGACGAACATGTGTCCGCCCTTGTCGTCGAGCACCACCTCATCGAGATAGACCTGCTCTGCGCCGCAGAGCGCACAGGGCTCGGTGAAGCGCTGGATCTCGAAGGGATGATCCTCGAAGTCGAGGCTGACCACCTCAGTGTAGGGCGGCACGGCATAGATGCGCTTCTCGCGGCCGGCACCGAACAGTTGCAGCGCCTCCGACATGTGCATCTTGGGGTTGTCGAATTTCGGCGTTGGCGAGGGGTCCATCACGTAGCGGCCCTCGACTTTCACCGGATAGGCGTAGGTCGTCGCGATTTCACCGTGGCGCGCGATGTCCTCGTAGAGTTTGACGTGCATGAGACCATACTCTTCGAGTGCATGCATCTTTCGCGTTTCGGTTTCGCGCGCTTCGAGGAAACGCAGCGGCTCGGGGATCGGTACCTGGTAGACGAGAATCTGGCCGGTGCGCAGCGTCTCCTCGGGGATGCGGTGGCGCGTCTGGATGATCGTCGCTTCCGCTGTGTGCGTCGTCGTCGCCACGGCGGCGACCTTGGCGAAGAAGGCGCGGATCGAGACTGCGTTGGTGGTGTCGTCGGCGCCCTGGTCGATCACCTTCAGAACATCGTTCTTGCCGATGATGGCGGCCGTCACCTGCACGCCGCCGGTGCCCCAACCATAGGGCATCGGCATTTCGCGGCTCGCGAACGGCACCTGGTAGCCGGGGATGGCGATGGCCTTGAGGATGGCCCGCCGGATCATCCGCTTGGTCTGTTCGTCGAGATAGGCGAAATTGTAGTGCGCGATGTTCATTTGGATTGTCCCCGACGCACCGATCTTGCGACAACCACGGAGTCATTCCCGCGAAAGCGGGAACCTCCGTTGTGGAGTAGAAGGTAGGAAAACAGAGGTTCCCGCTTTCGCGGGAATGACCCGGTGGGGGAAGGAGCGTATGCGTATGTGGAGGTCGTCATTCCGCCGCCTCCTTCATGCCAGCGGCTTCGTGCTCAGCGCGGAGCCGGCGGATCAGGCCGAGCTCGGCCTGGAAATCCACATAGTGCGGCAGCTTCAGATGCTCTACGAAACCAGTCGCCTGCACATTGTCCGAGTGGCTGATGACGAACTCCTCGTCCTGCGCGGCGGCGGTGATGTCCTCGCCCAGTTCGCGGGCACGTAATGCCCGGTCGCAGAGCGCCATCGCCATGGCCTTGCGCTCAGCCTGGCCGAAGACAAGACCGTAGCCGCGGGTGAACTGCGGCGGCGTCTCGGCATTGCCCTTGAACTGGTTGACCATCTGGCACTCGGTCACGCGGATGCGCCCGAGGTTCACCGCAAAACCCAGCTCCGGAATGCCCAGCGCGACGTCGACTTCACCGATGCGGATTTCACCCGCAAACGGGTGCGACCGCGCATAGCCGCGCTGCGTCGAGTAGCCGAGCGCGAGGAGGAATCCCTCATCGCCTCGCGCCAGCGCCTGCAGGCGGAGATCGCGGTTCATCGGGAACTGCATCGGTTCGCGGGTGAGGTCGCCGACTTCACCCGTATCGACGCCATCGGGCTCGATCAGTCCCTCATGCGCCAGAAGATCGGTGACCCGGGGCGTCGCCTCGTCGGTGCTCTCGCGCGAGGCCGGCGCGTCCACATCGCCATCGACCACCGAGGGGTCGAGCAGGCGGTGGGTGTAGTCGAAGGTCGGGCCAAGCAATTGCCCGCCCGGCAGGTCCTTAAACGTCGCCGAGACGCGCCGCTCGATCCGCATCTTCGCTGTCTCGATCGGCTGCGAGATGCCAAAGCGCGGCAGCGTGGTGCGATAGGCGCGGACGAGGAAGATCGCCTCGATCAGATCGCCGCGCGCCTGCACGATGGCGAGTGCCGCCAGTTCCTTGTCGTAGAGCGAGCCCTCGCCCATGGCGCGGTCGACCGCGAGGCCGAGCTGCTCGACGATCTGGTCGAGCCGCAGCGCCGGAACATTGCGGTCACCGCGGCGGCGATCCGCGAGCAGCTTGTGGGCATTGGCGATGGCGGCTTCGCCACCTTTGACGGCCACATACATCAGTGCGCCTCCATCGTGATGCGGGTCGAGCGCGGCAGGCCCAGCACCTGTGCGCCGCTGAACAGCAGCAGATCGATACCGCGCGGAAATTGTTCGCGGTTGTTCGCCCATTGGGTCAGGAAGTCCGGCGGCAATCCTTGCGGCGCGATGTGCCAGTGATCGTTGATCCCCGGTCCACGTAGCGTGAGATCGGCGCCGCCGGTGAGCGAAGGGACGCGCAGCGCAATCGTCGTCGAGCGGTCGGGATATTCGTCGATGCCCAGCGCAAACTGCTCGAATGCCGGCAGCGCGTCGGCGCTCGACACCAGCGCGAATTGGGCGCGCGACGGGTCGGTGGTGAGCGGCGCCGCGGTGTGGAACCGGAGCCACGCCAGGACCGCCGGCGTCTCCATCAGATCCGGGTCGAGCCATACATTGGTGTCGTGATCGCACAGCGTCAGCGCCACCGCGGCCAGCTCCGGCGCGAGGCCGTCAGGCGTCTCGAGCGGCGCGCTCAGCGCCTGCACCTGCCCCGGATTGGCCAGCGCATCCATCAACGCGCGGAACGTTTCCTGCGCGCCGAATACGGGCTCGGCGAAACCGCCGGCCAGCGTCGTTTCGATCATTCGTCTTCTCCGCGCACCATTGTGAAGAACTCGACTTTCGTCGCCGCCGTCTCGTCGCGCAGCTGCTTGTCGCGCGCATAGGCGATGTCGCGCAGCGGGCGGAGGATGGCGAATTCGATATTGTCCGGCTCGCGCTGGAACAACGCGTCGATCACTGCGATCAGCTTTGCCTTCTCTTCGTCGCGGCCGAGGCAGTAGCCGTGCCCGATCTCGCCCGTGCCGATGCGTACGCTGGCGCGGCTCACCGTCGCCTCGCCCATGTTGAACGGCGCGCCGCCGCCGCCGGTCCGACCACGCAGCATGATGAGGCCGGTCTCGGGACCGCGGATCATCTGCGCCTCGGGCTGGTTTTCCCAGGTCTGCCACGCGCTTCTCAGATCGTTCATCTCAGCGTTGGCGAGCACGCCTAGCGCTTCCTGGCGGGGGAGTTCGGTATCGGTTTGCATTGTCTGCCTCACTTGTCTAACAAAATAGACAACTTGTTGCCGAACCTCTTGTTAGCCGCGCTGGATGAAGCTGCTGTGACACTGCCCTCCAACGACGACGATGTGCTGCTCGGCGGAGTCGCGATGTGGCGGCGCGTCGCCGACGCAATCCGGCTCGACATCGTGGGCGGCAAACTGGCGCGCGGCGATCGCCTGCCCGGCGAAACCACCCTCGCCGCCCGCTTCCACGTCAACCGCCACACGGTGCGCCGGGCGCTCGGCGCGCTCGACGCCGAGGGCGTGGTCAAGGCCGAGCAGGGCCGCGGCTGGTTCGTCGCCGAAGCCCGGCGGCTGAGCTACCGGATCGGCAAGCGGACGCGGTTCTCCGAAGGCCTCGCCGGGCAGGCCCGCAATCTCGAACGGCGCCTGCTCGGCGCCTCGACCGAGCCGGCGAGCGCAAATGTCGCCCGTGCCCTCCGCATCAAGGCCGGTGCCACGACCATCCGGCTCGAGACGCTGTCGATTGCCGATGGCCGTCCGCTGTCACGCGCCACCAGCTGGCTCGAGCAGCGCCGCTTTGCCGATTTCCCTGCGGTGTTCGAGCGGGCCCTTTCGGTCAGTGCCGCGTTCCGCAGTTTTGGGATTGCCGATTATTCACGCGCCACCACGCGCATCTCGGCCCGCCACGCCGATGCGGAGGAGACAACGCTGCTTCGCCTGGCGCCGGGCGCGATCCTGCTGGTGTCGGAATCGATCGATGCGGACCCCGAAGGCCGACCAATCCAATATGCGCTGAGCCGCTTTCCAGCCGACAGGATGGAGTTGGTCGTCTAGCTCGCGCACCTCTGCGCCGATTAGGCGATTCTCAACTGCGGAATCCGGGCGAAGGGGTGAGCGGAGTGGATGCCGAAGGGCTCGTGCGCTTCCTCCTGCACCGCAAGCACCAGCCGATCGAAGCTGATGGGGATCGGCGCGCTACCGAAATAGCGGCTGAGCACCAGCTCCACATGCTCGCGTTCGGCGCGATCCACCGGGCCGGTGAGCGTCATGTGGAAATGGAACTGGTCGAAGACGAACGGGCTGCCCCATTTGGCGAGATTGCTGAGCTGTGCCTGGTTGAACCGGGCCGCGCCCCGGCGCTCGAGAACGTCCGGGCTGATCGGCCGGCGGAAGCTATCGAACTCAGCGACGATATTGGCGGCGATCCGGTCGAGCAGCGGATCCGGCTTGACCGGTACCAGCGCAAAGAAGGTGTCGATCAGCGCAATGCGCAGTTCGAGCTCCACCGGCGCAAGCCCCACCGAATACTGCGTGAGACGCCGCTCCAGTTCATGCACCGAATGGCCATCCTCAAGCATGAAGGGCGGCTTCAGCGTGGCGTGAAAGCCGGCGCGGCGCGGCAGGGCCGTGAGGAACGAGTGATCACCGCTGGTCAGGCCCTCCACCTCGACCCGCCGCGGCATCCCCGAATAGGAGTCACGACCGAGCCACGCCGCTGCCGTCTTGGTCAGCGGATCGTCTGGTGGAGGAACATAGTTGATCGCGCAGCGCATGGACCGGCCCGATACTCGGAACCGCGCCCTAGCCGATTTGCGTGACGGTCTTGCGAATGCTTGTCGAGGAAAGTCGACAAGTTGCGCCGGTTATTCGTCGCCGGCGCGTCCCTTGAGGGCGAAGTCCTGCAGCAGGAGGGCCTTTTCGGCATCCGTATCGGCCGCGGCGATCACCGTGCGGAACGCCGCGCGAATGACGTCCTTCTTGCTGGCATCCGGGTGCGCCTTGCGCGCTTCCTTGAGCAGCTCCTTGGGCGTTATCTTGGGCCTGACCAAAGACAGCAGCGTCGCCTCAAGCGTCTGCTGCGGCTCGGCCTTGTCCTCTTTTTTCTTCGTCATATGACACTCCGTGCACTTGTCGCCGATCCGAGTCATCACAACGGGCTGTCATATTCCAGCGGCAAGAGGACGCTGGGCTCAGGAGGTCGGAACTTCGAGCCCCGTCGCCGTTTCGTTGGATCGCGCCAGCTTGCCGGCCAGATTGCGGTTGAGGGCCGATTCGAGCGTCCGTCGAAGTTGCGGGTTGGCGGCGAAGGCGGACGCCAGCCTGGCCTGGTCGAAGGCGAGAATGCGGGTCGGCTTGACCACGATTGCGGTGGCGCTCGCGGGATTGCCCGACAGGAAGCTGAGTTCGCCGACATAGTCGCCAGGCCCGCAGATGGCGACGACCCGACCCTCATGCTCGATCTTGACGATCCCGTCGGCCACATACATCAGCGTCTTAACCGGCTCACCCTCACGCGTCAGCGTTTCGCCGACGCCTACGGCGTTCAGATCGGCCAGCGCCAACAGGCGCTTGATCGAACTGCGCTCGATCCCAGCGGGCATATTGCTGACGAAATGATCCTCGTCCGCACTGAACCTGTGCTGGTACTCGTAGTACCAGATGATGCTGAGCTGGATGACGTTGACGAGGACAAAGATCGTCTCCCAGAGGACGCTCACCGGGTCGAGGACGAACACCGCGCGATAGACGATCTTCGCCACGCCCGAGGCCACCGCCAGCGTGCGCAGCCAGACCATGCGGCGCATCAGCATCGAAACGATCAGCAGAAAATAAGTGAAGTGGCCGAACAGCGTGACGGGGTTGGTCAGCCCGCGCAGCAGTTCGTCCAGCACCCAAGTCAAGTCAGACATACAATCCTCGGTCAGCGGCTTTAGAAATCGCCGCCGGCGCCGAAGCTTTTCTGACACTTTGATGACGTTTGGGTGACAGCGCCCGCGTCAACTGGACATGGCTCTTCAACCGCTCCTGCCGCAGCCCATAGCAGCGTCTCAGATCGCTGCGGTGGAGGCTCGGACGAGCAGTTCGGGGGGATAGATTTCGATTGCACCGGTTGGGCTCTTGCGGCTTCCGATTTCGGCCAGAAGCTTGCTGATCGCCCGGCGGGCCATCGGGAGGATTGCGGTGGCGACGGTTGTGGGCTGAGGGTCGAGGATCAGGGAGAATTCCAGATCGTCGATGCCGATGACCGAGAGCTCGCGCGGCACAGTGAGCTTGAGTTTGCGGACGGCAAACAGCAGCCCGATGGTCATCATGTTGGAGCAGGTGAGGATCGCCGTCGGCTTGCGCTTCTGCCGCAGGAGGCCGAGCACGGCTTCATGGGCGATGTTCTGGTCGAACTGGCCGGCGACGATCAGGGAGTCGTCGACCTCAACGCCTGCCGTTTCATGCGCACGGCGATAGCCGAGCAGGCGATCATCGCTCGTCGCGAGGCCCGGGATGCCGGTGACGATACCGATCCGGCGATGGCCGAGAGTCAGCAGATGAGCGGTCGCGAGGCGCCCTGCTTCGACATTGTCGGCCTTGACCACGTCATAGGGCAGCCCCTCGACCTGCATGTCGAGCAGCACCGTTGGAACGTGAATCTGGTCGCGCAGTGCGGCGCCGTGCTCGGCGTCCGATCGCGTCGGGATGACGACCAGTCCGGCGACCCGCTGCAGGCGCAGCATCTCGAGCACCTGGCTCTCGCGCTCGGCATCCTGCCCGGTCGAATAGACCACCGTCGTGAAGCCGGCTTTCAAGCACACATTCTCGACTTCGCGGGCCACGGCGCCGCACCACGGGTTAGCGATGTTGGGCACCACGAGGCCGATGAGATTGGACCGGCCGGAGCGGAGGCTGCGGGCGCCGGCATGCGGGACGTAGCCGATGGCGCGGATGGCCTCGGCGACCTTGGCGAGCACCTCTTCGCTCACCGGGGCCGAGCGGTTGATGGCGGCTGACGCGGTGGAGATGGCGACACCGGCGTGCCGGGCCACGTCTTTGATGGTCGCCACTCTGCCCTCTTGCCAAGCCTGTCGAGTTCTGCTTCTAATCGAAACGTTTCGTGCATGCAAATCCGCCGCTACCGTGCCTCAGTCACTGGACCGGCGGATTTTCCGGGAGTTCACACGAAACGTTTCGACAAGCCGAATGCTGCATCCGGCGATGCCGAGGGGTATCAACGCGCCGACGGCGCAGGGAGGATATGAAAGTGAAGCTCAAGCAACTCGTTCTGGCGTTAGGCTGCGCGGTCGCGGCGCTGACGCCGCTCGCCACATCAGCCGCCGAGCGCGCGCCCATTTCGGGCCGCACGCAGCCGGTGGAGAACACCACCGGCAAGACCATCAAGATCGCGCTGATCAGCTTTCCCGAGAGCAATGAATTCTTCAGCTCGGTGAAGGTCGGATCGGACGGTGCCCGCGACGTGCTCGCCGGCTTCAACGCCGTGGTCGACTATGTGACGGTCAACGACTTCACCCAGGACGCGGTCAACGCCGCCGGCCGCGCCACGATGCTGCAGGGCTATGACGCGATGGCGTTCCTGCCGCTCGACAATGGCGCCTGCCCGCTGATCAAGGACGCGGTCGCTGCTGGGCTCAAGACGGCGGTATTCATCACCACTGCCGATTGCGCCGAAGCATCCGGCGCGCTGTTCTTCCATGGCGAGGACCTCGCAGACTCGTGGGGCAAGAAAGCTGTGCCGGCGCTGGTCGACATGATCAATGCCGACCCGCTCTGGGCCGGCAAGGACTGCAAGGCCGGCGTCATCACCGGCGCCTTCGCGGTGCCGACGCATGAGACGATGCGCCTTGCCATTCTCGATGGCCTCAAGGGCACCAGCGTCTCGCCGGTGAGCGATGGCGTCGAAGCCGAGAACGATCTGAGCAAGGTCGGCCCGGCTGCCCGCGCCTACATCACCGGCAATCCGGACGACCTCTGCGCGATCATCGTCAATATCGGCGATGCCGGCGCCGCGGCCGCTGCGCTGACCGACGAGCAGGCGGCGCGCATCTACCTGCTGAGCGCCGACTTCACGCTTGGCGGCGTCGAGCAGATGAAGAAGGGCAAGCAGGATCTGCTGCTTGGCCAGGACCCGTTCGGTGAGGCCTACGACACCGCCATTCTGCTCTACAATGCGGTGGTCACGGGCAAGGACCCGGGCTTTTATCAGCCGGTCAAGGTCAGCGTCATGACGCCCGACAAGATCGACGCGCTGATGGCGGCCCAGGCCGAAGGCACCGCGCCCTAAGCGCGACGGACGGAGACGAAAAATGATCGAGGGCCGCGGCCTCACCAAACGCTTCGGTGGCGTCACGGCCCTCAACTCCGTCGACATCAAGATCGAAGCGGGGCGGATCACTGCCCTGCTCGGCGAGAATGGCGCGGGCAAGTCGACGCTGGTCGCCTGCCTGTCGGGCGCACACCGCCCGGATGCCGGGGAAGTCCTCGTCGACGGCGTACCGATGAAATTCCGCTCGCCCGACGATGCACGGCAGGCTGGGATCGCGGTGATCCATCAGGAACCGCAGATGCTCGAGGAGCAGTCGGTCGCGGCCAACATCTATCTGCCACGCCTCGCGCCCAACGCCGGGATCAAGGCATCGCGGCGCGACCTCAATTCGCTGGCCGCAGCGCATCTGGCGGCCCTCCAGATCCGCGACATCGATCCGGAGACCAAGATGCGCGGCGTGACCGGGGCGCATCGCCAATTGGTCGAGATCGCGCGGGCGCTGATCAACGAACCGAAGGTGCTGTTCCTCGACGAGCCGAACGCCAGCCTCGGGGAAGCCGAGTCCGAGCGGCTGTTCGCCGTGGTATGGGGCCTTCGCGACCGCGGTGTCGCCGTGGTCCTCGTCAGCCATCGCCTGCGCGAGGTGTACGATATCGCCGACCATATCGTGGTGATGCGCGATGGCGTGAAGGTTGCTGATGCGGCGGTGGGCGAATTGCCGGTGGAGAAGGCCATCGGCTTTATCACCGGTGGCGCCAAGAAGCTCGGGGCCGCGGCCCCTGCCCCGTCCGGGTCCGCCAACGAGAATATTGTGCCGCTCCTCAACGTCCGCGATCTCAGCGGGCCGGGATTCTCGCACGTCAGCTTCGATATCCGGCCTGGAGAAATCCTCGGCATGTCCGGCCTCGTCGGGTCGGGGCGCACGGAGATTGCCTTCGCCATTATCGGCGCGGCGAAGACAAGTGGTGGCAGCATCAGCTTCGACGGCAAGACAGCGAAGTTCAGCGATCCAAGCAAGGCGCTGAAGGCAGGCATCGCGTTCGTGCCGGAGGGCCGGCGCGACGCCGTGTTCTACGGGCAGTCCGTCGACTTCAACATCCGTGCCGGCTTCTGGGGCGAGCGCCGGGATGCGCGGCTCAATCGCAATGGCGAGACGAGTGCGGTGCGCGAGCTGATGGGCAAGCTGAAGGTCAAGGCACGGGCACCCGATGCGCGGGCCTCGACGCTGTCGGGCGGCAATCAGCAGAAGCTGCTGTTTGCGCGCGCCCTGTCTACCAGTCCGCGCCTGCTGATCCTCGATGAGCCGACACATGGTGTCGATGTCGGCACCAAGCGCGAGATCCACGACCTGGTCCGCAGCCTCGCGGCCGAGGGTATCGCGATCTGGTTCATTTCAAGCGAGGTCGAAGAAATCGTCGAACTCGCCACCCGTATTGTCGTCGTCCATCAGGGCCGGATCGCCGGCGAGCTGCCCGGCGGCGCCTCGATGGAAGACGTGCTGGCCCGCAATTTCGGAGAAGAGAGTGTCCTCCATGGCTGACGAACCGGCCGATCGGTCGAACGCAATTCCAGGATCGGCGACGACGCCCCGCGGACGCGGCAGCGAGCGGCTCCGCGCCTTCTCGCGCGAATGGGGCAGCGAGCTGATTGTCCTGGTGGTCATCATCGTGCTCGGCAGCCTCGTCGGCCTCGGCAACCCGGTGTTCTTTTCACCGCAGAATTTGCTGAACATCCTCCAGGCCGTCGCGGTCGTCGGCATCGCCGCCATCGGCGCGACGCTCGTCGTCATCTCGGGTAATCTCGACCTCTCGGTCGGCGCCACCATCAGCCTTGGGGGGCTGATGTCGGCGATCGCCATGAGCTTCTGGGGCTTTCCGTTCGAGATCGCGATTGTCGTCGGTGTCCTCACCGGCTGCCTCGTCGGCGTCGGCAATGGTCTCATCATCACCTACGGCCGGGTGAATTCCTTCATCGTGACGCTGGGCACGTCATCGGCGATAGCCGGCCTCGCGCTGTTCATCACCAATCGCCGCCCGATTGCCATGCCCGACGCGTCGGCGTGGCTAGGGCAGGGCACGATCGGCCGGGTGCAGGTCAGCGTCATCGTGCTGATCGTCCTCGCCATCGCGACGCAAATCTTCCTGTCGCGCAGTGTTCGCGGCCAGCGCATCACGGCGATCGGCGACAATCAGCGCGCGGCGTTTTTGTCGGGCATCCCGGTGCGGGCCACGACGATTCTCGCCTACGTGCTGGCCGGTGGCTTTGCCGCATTCGCCGGTGTGCTGCAAGCGAGCTCGCTCGCCAATGCGCAGCCGGCGGCGGGCAGCGGCATGGTGCTGACCATCATCGCCGGCGTCATCATCGGCGGCACGTCTCTCCTCGGCGGACGCGGCAGCATCATCGGCACGCTGCTCGGTTCGATCCTCCTCGGTATCCTCAGCAACGCCTTCATCCTGCTGCGGCTCAATCCCGAGATCCAGGTGGTGAGCCTCGGCCTCGTCATCGTGCTGGCGGCGCTGGTCGATCAATGGCGCATGCGCCGCTCGGGCAGTTGAACGGGACCATCATGTTCGACGATCTCGGCGCTGTTGATCCGCGCTTCATCCATGCGGGCGAGCGGAACCGACATGTCGCCTTTCCGCTGGGCGGCATCGCCAGCGGCGGCTTTGCCATTTCCGGCTCGGGCCGGCTGATCGACTGGTCGATCGCCAACCGGCCGGGCCTGCAGGACTTCAACGGCTATTCGCATTTCGCCATCAAGGCGGAGCAGCATGGCGAGCTGCTCGACGCGCGTGTGCTCAATGGGCCCTATGATGGGAACGCGACGGGCTCGCCCGGTATGCGGCCGCAGTTCGACGGGTTCGGCCACGGCGCCAATCGGCAGATGCTGGCGGGCCTGCCGCATTTTCGGACGGCGCGCTTCACCGGCCGCTTCCCGACCGCCGATCTCGAGTTCGCCGATCCGAAGTTCCCGGGCACCGTCCGTCTCACGGCGCTCTCGCCTTTCATCCCGCACAATGACCGCGACAGCTCGATGCCAGCAGCGATGTTCGCGTTCGAGATCGCCAATCCGACGGATGCGCCGATCGACTTCACGCTGGCGGGTACGCTCGGCAACTACCGGTGCGGCAATGGCGAGCATCGCTACGCCGACGGTGCGCTGCATCTTTCGTCTCGCGATGCCGATCGCCCGCCGCACGAGATCGGCGACCTCAGCATCGCGACGGATGCCACCGACATCCAGCATGTCGACTACCACTATCGCGGCCAGTGGTTCGACGACCTCAGTGTGTTCTGGCGTGAGTTCGCCCGCTTCGGCCCGCTGTCCGAGCGGCACTATGCGGAGCCTCGCAAGGCCGGCAACATGTATTATTACCCCGAGCACGGAACGCTCGCGGCGAAGCTGACCGTGCCGGCGGGCGAACGGCTTACGTTGCGCTTCGTCATCGCGTGGAGCTTTCCGGTCGGCGACATCTATTGGTTCAACCGGCCCAAGCCCGATGGCGACACGCCAGGCGGCCCGCGACCGACATGGCGGAACTACTACGCGACGCAGTGGGCAGATTCGGCGGCTACCGCCAAGGATGCCTTGGCGCGCTGGGACAGTCTTACGTCACAGACGCTCGCCTTCCGCGACTCGTTGTTCGGCTCCAGCCTGCCGCCGGCCATCATTGATGCGGCGAGTTCGACGCTGGCATTGCTCCGCACGTCGACGCTGATCCGCCTCGAGGACGGCCAGCTGTGGGCCTGGGAGGGGCAGCATGCGCATGCGGGCTCGTGCGAGGGAAGCTGCACGCATGTGTGGAACTACCAGCAGGCCCTGCCCTATCTGTTTCCGACGCTGGAACGCACGCTGCGCGAAACGGAATGGCGTTAC
>JBKJTB010000087.1:0-4854 GCA_046594305.1 Devosia sp.
CGATTTTCGAGTCGGGTGCGATCCTCAAATATCTCGCTGAGAAGTTCGGCCGGTTCTACGGCACCTCGTGGGCCGAGCGGGTCAAGATCGATGAATGGCTGTTCTGGCAAGTCGGCGGCTTCGGCCCGATGCTGGGCCAGGCCAATCACTTTGCCCGCTACGCCAAGGAAAAGATCCCCTACGCCATCGATCGCTACATCAACGAGACGCACCGGCTCTACAAGGTGCTCAACGGCCAACTGAGCCGCCAGGCCGCGGCTGGAAAACTCTACGTGGCCGGCAACGATGTCTCGATCGCCGACTTCGCCATCCTCGACTGGTCGAACGGCTACGCCAACTACGCCATCGACGAAGCCGAATTCCCGTTCTGGCTCGAATGGCGGGCGCGGATGAAGGCGCGGCCGGCGACAGCCAAGGCGCTGGCCTTCACGCTCCCGGAAAAGCCGGTCGATATCGCCAGGGACGAGGTCGCGCAGAAGGTCCTGTTCGGCCAGCGCTAAGGCCCCGTCGGGCGCACTGCCCCAGCCAGCGTCACTTGGTCACGGGAGGCTTTGCCCCCCCGGAGCGCCGAAGAATGCGGCGGCCAGGGACGCGATCGGCGAGGATTTCCGCACCTATTCTGCGCAATATGACACTTTGATGAATTGATTTCGCTGCCCAGTTCGTGGAACACGACAGGGGGCGATACTGAACCTCGCGAAGCGCGCCGTGATTCACGCAGATGCGTATCAAGGCATTGTCTCGTCAGTACGAACCCCTTGGGTCCTCCCAGAGGTAAGGAACAGACTTGACTTCTATCGAACACGACAAGGCCGGCTATTGGGAAGGCTACTACGCTTCCGGTATCCATGAGCAGATCGCGCCCCCTTCGCAGTTCGCCGCTTTCCTCGCGCAGGAAGTCGAAACCGCCGCCCTGCTGATTGATGTGGGCTGTGGTTCGGGGCGAGACAGCATCTTTTTTGCGCAGCGCGGGTTTCGGGTGCTCGGGGTGGACGGGTCGCACGCCGCCATTGACCGCTGTCGGGATATCGCTTCGCGCATCGGGCTGACCAAGATCGATTTTCAGTGCGCCTCGGTCGAGTCTGACCAGTTCAATCGGGTGCTGACCGACGCCATCGGCGATACCAGGCAGAAAACCGTGGTCTATGCCCGGTTCTTCCTGCACGCGATCACCGATGAGGAGCAGGATCGCCTGGTCCGCACGGTTTCGGCAGCCCTGCGTCCCGGCGATCTTTTTGCGCTCGAGTACCGCACCACGCGTGATGCCGCCTTGTCGAAAGAGACGTCCACGCACTACCGGCGCTTCATCGACCCGGCGCACCTCGTCGTGACGGTTGCGGCAATGGGTTTTGCCGTCGACTACGCCGCGGAGGGTTTCGGCTTCGCGAAATACCGGAAAGACGATGCCCATGTCGCTCGCGCCATCTTCCGCAAGGAATGATGCGATGAGCCATGACGGGATCGTCTCCCAAGTTCGCGACTATTTCGGCGATGATTTGCCGGCACCGCAAATCGAGGCCTCGCCCCAGGCGGCAGCGATCGAACGGCTGCTCACCTGCGTCAAGACTGGCGAGTACAGGCAGGCCGATGTCGCATTGCGCAAGGAAAAGTCGCTGGACCCGGCGGGCAAGCTGACGCTGATCGAGGCGGTGAACTCGTCCTATTTGTTCAGGCGCGATCTGGAATGGACCAATCACGGAATTCTTCGCAGCTTCCGGTTCTGGAGCCCCCAGGAAAAGGCGGACTACTTACGCATGACGCGTGAGATCATGGTCAGCTTGAAGCGCCTATCGCCCCATGTCTCGCTGGGCTTCGGCTCGGTCCTTGCGATCGTCCGCGACGGCGACTTCATACCTCACGACGATGACATGGATGTCCTGATCGCGTTTGAGGTTGAGAAACTCAACAAATTTCCCGATGCGCTTTCGCAGATCGAGCAAGTGCTCTTAGCCGATGGATACGGCGTCCACGGGAGGTATCCCAGTCATCGCAATGTAAACCGGGACGGGGGCACGGCAGTCGACGTGTTTGTGGGATTTGTCGAGGAGGGCGACGTCTCCTGGTTTCCAAGCAAGCGACGAAACCTGCGAATGAGTCAGGTGTTCCCCACCAGATCGGTCGAACTGTTCGGGGTCGAATGCGACATCCCCAATCAGCCCGAACAATACCTTGCAGCCACCTATGGGGCGGATTGGCGCATGCCGATCTCCAACTGGAACCACCCATGGAAGCAAGACGAGTACCGCGATTTTCTGCCTGTCGCGCCCGTTGACCGGAAACATTTACGTCTAGTGCCACGACTGGTCGAACGGCTACGCCAACTGCTGGGTTTCCGTCCTGCTCGAATGGCGGGTGCGGATAAAGGCGCGGCCGGCGACGGCGCTCATGCGACCCGGAAGAGCCGGTCGAAATCGCCAAAGAAGAAGTCGCGCAGCGCTAAAGCCCGCCCTCGCAGGTGAAGTCGGGGGCTGCGCGATCCGGCACGCGGGGCCAGTCCTGCGTGACGGCGCACAGGCCGGCGAAGCAGCCGGCACCGAGCGTCAGCGTGTCGCCCCGGATCCAGATGCGGACGTCGTAGGACTTGCCTTCCTCGGCGTTGTAGATGTTGGCCGTGAAGTCGTCCGGCGCCCCCGCCCGATCCAGCGTCACCGCCTGTAGGCCCAGCAGCGGCCGGGTCTGCAGCGATTTGTCGGGGTTCTTGTAGTCGAGGATGAGGGCCGCGAACTGGTCCCTGGGCGTACTCCTGCAGGTCTCCGCTTCCTTGGCCGGGATGACGATGAAGCTGAACGTGCCGCAGAACTTGTTGCCGCACGGCTGCACGTTAATCTCGGTACCGGTGAGGGTGCGCCACGTTCCGACGACCGGTGGCAGCGCCGCCGCGGCCGCGGGTGCGGCTTCCGAAGTCTGAGCGGCAGCCGGCAGCGCCAGCAACCCCAGGCCGATAGTCAGCACGCCAACAGCAGTATGGATAAGGCCAGTAAGCTTCACGAGGTCACCTCTTGCCGATTGTTCCGGTCGCCCTCGCCAATAAGCTGCGCGCAAACCGCGCAAATTGTGGCGCCTGAAACCGCCGCAGTACGGGATGGCTGCTGCCAAAACGCAAGTCGAATCGCCTGTGCAATTGTAGACGAAGTTCGTTTGCCGCTGAAGATTGCGGCCTTTGGGCCAGCGATGCATCGAGTTCCGCGGTCCGCTTGCCGAAATAGCCGTCGAGATTCGGCCGGAGGCTCGATAGGTGACCCAAGCGCGCTGCAGCAGCGCCGCCAACGCAAGCGGCAAGCCCCCACCCACACGCTACGCGTGGTCCCCCCTCCCCGATGGGAGGGATAGGCTAGGTTAAGCCGCTTGAGTGGAGCCCATCCCTCCCATCGGGGAGGGGGGACCGGCGAAGCCGGTGGGTGGGGGCTTGCCGAGTGCGCTGCAGGTGGAGACGTGTGGGACTAGACGATCCCGCCGCCGCCGCCTTCGACCGCCGGGCGCTCCAGCGCGACCTTCTTGCGATACCCGGCTGCCCGGTAAGTGCCGACCGGGTCGATCGCCCCACCGTCCTTCAGCCGTGCCATCGCGAGGATCGGCTCGACATCGGTGCGGAACGCCGTCTTCAGCGTCTCCGACGCCATCAGCGCGTCGTTGCCGTCCTGGTAGGCGGTCAGCGCCTTGCGGTCGACGAGGAGGCCCATCGCGTAGGCGCGGCGGATTTCGTTGGCCGAGCGCATCAGGCTTTCGATCGGGTCGGTGACGTTGTGCGACTGGTCGAGCATGTGCGCCGGGGCAAAGCCCTTGGCGCGGCGCAGCTCGGCGTCCACCAGCTCGTTGAACACAAGGAACAGGCGGTAGGGATCGATCGAGCCGGCGTCGAGGTCGTCGTCGCCATATTTGCTGTCGTTGAAGTGGAAGCCGCCGAGCTTGCCGAACTGGATCAGCCGGGCAACGATCATCTCGATGTTGGCGTTGGGCGCGTGATGGCCGAGGTCGACGAGGCAATACGCTTTGTCGCCGAGCTCGGTAGCGATCATGTAGTTGGTGCCCCAGTCCTGCACCACCGTCGAATAGAACGCCGGTTCATACATCTTGTGCTCGGAATAGAGCTTCCAGTCGGCGGGGAGGGCGGCATAGATCTCGCGCATCGCGTCGAGATAGCGCTCGAAGCTTTTGGTGAAATCGGTCTGGCCGGGGAAGTTGGAGCCGTCGCCGATCCACACCGTCAGCGCCTTACTGCCGATGGTCTCGCCGATCTCGATGCATTCGAGATTGTGCTCGACCGCTTGCACCCGCGTGCCCTTGTCGGCATGCGACAGCGAGCCGAATTTGTAGGAGTTCGGCTGGCCCTTGGCATCGGAGAACGTGTTCGAGTTCATCGCGTCGAACGAGAGCCCGAAGCGCGATGCTGCCTGCTTCAGCCGATTGGGATCGGCTTTGTCCCACGGGATGTGCAGCGAGACAGTGGGCGTGGCGCGGGTCAGCTCGTTGATGACGGCGCAGTCCTCGATCTTGTCGAAGATGTCGCGCGGCTCGCCGGTGCCGGGGAAGCGGGCGAAGCGTGTGCCGCCCGTGCCGACACCCCACGACGGGACGGCGACATGGAATGCCGCCACCTTGTCGCGGATCGCGCCGCGGCATCGACATCGACAGGATCACCAAGGCGGTCGCGGCATTCGGCGTCGCGGTCCCGTCGTGGGGCGTCGGCACCGGCGGCACGCGCTTCGCGCGTTTTCCCGGCGTCGGTGAACCGCGCGACATCTTCGACAAGCTCGACGACTGCGCCGTCATCAACCAGCTGTCGCAACTGACGCCGGCGGTTTCGCTGCACGTGCCGTGGGACAAGGTCAAGGACCTGAAGAGCCTGAAGAAGAA
>JBKJTB010000293.1:0-2535 GCA_046594305.1 Devosia sp.
TTCATGAGGTTTCCCTATGGCAGTTCACTGCACTACCAGGGCACCGTGCGCATGGGCGCCGCTGATGACGGCACCTCGGTGTGCGACCGCAACAGCCGAGTGTGGGGCTTCGACAACCTGTACGTCGCCGGGAACGGCGTCATCCCGACCGTCACCGCAACCAATCCGACCCTGACCTCGGTGGCGCTGGCCATCCTCAGCGGTCGATCTGTTGCGAAGGTTCTTTCGGCTCGGCGCTAACAAGCGCTTGGGCTGTGTTTCGGCGTGCAAATATTGCACGCCGATAAGGGGTCAATCTTCAACGCCGTTTGACAAAGTGACTCCAGCGGGTAGCCACCGGCCCAGAAGACGCCATCGGTCCACACGGTTGCAAGCACGTCGTGTTTCAGGAGTGCCTGTATCTCCTGAGCAACGGGGAGCCCCTCGACCGACGACATGATGAAGAGACGCGGCTTCTCGTTCGGCGCGATGAGCTGCCGGTTACGATCGAAAAGCCGCCAAGCAAGTTCCTGCGCAACGGACTTCCACACGACACCGGGGAACGCGTCCGCGAACTCAACGAAGGCCGAACCGCCGAGCTTGACCGCAACCACGGTGTCTTCCGCAACGACTGTCGCGGCGCGCCTTTGCGACGGCTCGATCGCGGACATTTCGCCGACATGATCACCGGAGGCTAGGCGCCGGACCTCACGCCCCTTGACGACGACAGACACGGTTCCCGCGACGATAAAATAGACATCGTTGTCCTCCCCGCCTTCGACAATCAATTCCTGCGCGGGCTTGAATTCCATCAGCTCGCCAAGCTCGACAATCTTTTCGGCCAAGGCGGAATGACCACCGCCGAACTGGCGCGAGAGCGAGCCAATGAGGGCAGAACGATTGCTCCCTTCGAATCTTTCTTTCATGGCAATGAGACAACTCCGGGCGCCAGGCGGAGGCCTCGGCGCTCCCGCTTAGTCAATCTCGGCAGTATAAGGTTCGCAGGCGATTTTTCCATGGGGCGTCGAGGCAACTCGAGGCCGTGGCATCTTTCGGACTGCGGCGCGGGACGCGAGTGGGCCTCCTATTCGACCTCGTTCTATCAGGAGCATGAAGCGCCCGGCCGCCGGGCCGTGGCCCTGGAGGTAGCGGCGTGACGAGGTGAATAGTCGTTCGCTTCAATTTCGCACAAATCAAATGATGGCATTAAGCCATGGGCAAGCCGAAATCGTCACTATACCCGGCGATCGTGAAGGACCGCGTTGGGCAAGATTGTGCGAATGGACGGTTTCGGCAATCGCGGGCGTATGCGCCCCGGCCGGTCGGCTCACACTGTCAGGCCGGGTCTGTCGCGGAGCATGGCCATCTCGCTGAGTCTGGTCGCCGCCGTCGGCTTCGTCGGTGCCTGGGGCTTCCTGGCTGCTCCAGACTCGACGGGTAGAGCCGCCGGCCTGTTCGGTGCAAGCACATGCCATCCGAGCTACGCTGGAAGGTGCCTGCCGATCGGCCGAGACCTCGACTGCGCCGATGTTGGCGGTATGGTCAGAGTTGTCGGAACTGACGTCTACAATCTGGATGCCGATGGTGATGGCGAGGGCTGCGAGCCCAAGCCGTACTAGTCTGGGCCGGCGTCCGTGGACGCCAGCCTACACCTTCGGGTCTCAGCTTTTGGGTCGATCCATGCCCGTGATGTCGAGATAGAGAGCCTCGAGTCGCTTGATGCGCCCATCGACGGGGTGGAGTTCAAGGCTCTCCAGGCAGTCAAGTATCTCCAAGATCGTCGACGGACGAAGCTCACTTTCGCGCAGTATCAGTCGATCGCGGTTGCGGGCGTAGTACTCGGCATTGGACTTCCGACGATCCATGCGAACCGCCTATGCCTTCAGCGCAGCGACGTGGTACCGCCGCTCGCCCGTCTTGGCGTCCTTCGCTGAGACAACATCGATCTTCAACCGCTTCTTGAGGGCACCGGCGAAGAAGCCGCGGACGCTGTGAGGCTGCCAATCGGTGGCGTCGATGATCTCGGCGACAGACGCACCATTGGCGCGCCGCAGCATCGCAAGAACCATGTTCTGCTTGGTATCGGGCTTTACCGCTGGCTTCTTGGCGGTGCGGGACTTGACGGTCTTTGTCGGCTTCTTGGCCATGATGTTCATCCTTGTCGATGAGCCTAGCGAAATGCCCGGCTTCACTGACAAGGCCCGGGAGTTGATCCGGGCGAGCGAGACCAACACATGCTTGCCGCTGCGCGGTTGTCCAATCCTTGCTGTCGTTCGCGGTGATCAGCCTTAACGAGTGCTGTCGCCGAAGCGCGAGGGAATCCGATGCGAGTTTTCGGCGTCCGGTTTGTCCCGCCATAGGTGTGGGCCGCGGCAGGGCCGCGATTGCCCCCACTATGGCGGGACGGGCGGAATGGGTCGCATAGGTCGTAAAAGTCCTATAGCTGCTGATAGGTCAAGGCTGGGGCCGACCCTCATAGCCTCACAGCCGGGAAGGACCCAACGGCCTCATAGTCCTCGGAGTGGCGAGGGTGTGGATGCCAGACACCTCGTCTTC
>JBKJTB010000324.1:0-2913 GCA_046594305.1 Devosia sp.
GGCGCAGTCCTCGATCTTGTCGAAGATGTCGCGCGGCTCGCCGGTGCCGGGGAAGCGCGCGAAGCGCGTGCCGCCGGTGCCGACGCCCCAACTCGGGACAGCGACGTGGAAGGCGGCAACCTTGTCACGGATCGCATCGATGTCGACGCCGCGCCGCGCGAGCTGTTCGCCGAGGTGCGCGTAGTCGGATTTGAGTGCCGCCTCGCGCCTGGCGTTGTCGCTGCCGAGGATGTCGGCGGAGATCAGTTGATCGGTCATTCTATTTTCTCCCGCACCGCGCAAGCGGCCTCCCCCTCATCCGCCCTTCGGGCACCTTCTCCCACAAGGGGAGAAGGCAACCTCTCGAACATCGCAGTCAGCACCTCCCTTCTCCCCTTGTGGGAGAAGGTGGATCGGCCGCAGGCCGAGACGGATGAGGGGGGCCACAAGCACGAAGCCTACCGCGTAAACGCCTGCGCGTTGCCGGCATCCACATTGATGATGTTGCCGGTCGACTTCGACGACATGTCGGACGCGAGGAAATACACCGCCTCGGCGATGTCCTCGGGGAACACGCTCCGCTTCAGCATCGAGCGTTGGCGGTAGTGCTCTTCGAGATCGTCGGTCGACATCTTGTAGGCCGCGGCGCGCTGCTCTTTCCATTCGCCGGTCCAGATCTTGGAGCCGCGCAGCACTGCGTCCGGGTTCACCGTATTGACGCGGATCTGCGCCTCGGCGCCCTCGAGCGCGAGGCAGCGGGCGAGGTGCAGTTCGGCGGCCTTCGCCGTGCAATAGGCCGCGGCGTTGGGAGAGGCAGCGAGTGCATTCTTGCTGGCGATGAAGACGATATTGCCGCCGGTCTTCTGTACGCGGAACAGCTTGAAGGCTTCGCGGCTGACGAGGAAATAGCCCGTCGCCAGCACGTCCATGTTCTTGTTCCACAACGCGAGCGTCGTTTCCTCGATCGGTGCCGAAGAGGCGAGGCCGGCGTTCGAGACGAGGATATCGATGCCGCCGAACTCCACCGACGCTTCGGCGAAGGCCGCGATGACCTGCTCCTCTTTCGTCACGTCGATCTTGACCGGCCGCACGAAATCCTTGCCGAACGCCTTGCTCAATTCTTCGTTCGCCGAATTCAGCGCAGTCTCGTCCATGTCGGCGAGCATCACGCAGGCGCCTTCACCCAAGAGGCGTCGCGCCGTCGCGCGGCCGATGCCACCGGCGCCGCCGGTGACGAGCGCGATGTGACCTGCCAGCGATTTGGGCTTGGGCATGCGCGAGAGTTTTGCCTCCTCGAGCAGCCAGTACTCGATGTCGAAAGCCTCCTGCTCCGGCAGGCCGCGATATTCGGAGACGGTCGACGAGCCGCGCATCACATTGATGGCGTTGACGTAGAACTCGCCCGAGATGCGCGCCGTTGCCCGGTCCTTGGCAAAGGTCAGCATGCCGACGCCGGGGACGAGGTAGACCACGGCATTGGAGTCGCGGATATCAGGCGAGTCCGGATGCTTGCAGCGGTTGTAGTAGCCCGCATAGTCGTCGCGATAGGCTGCGGTCGCGTCGGCGAGGCCGGCGACGACGGCGTCGATATCGGGTTTGGCCGGATCGAACTCGACCACCAGCGGCCGGATCTTTGTCCGCAGGAAATGGTCGGGGCAGGAGGTGCCGAGCGCCGCGAGCGGGCGAAGGTTCTTGCTCGAAACGAACTCCAGCACCGCGGCCGAGTCATCAAAGTGACCGAGCTTCAGCGAATCCTTGCTGATGAGACCCCGGATCGCCGGCATCAGCCGCGCGGCGATGGCGCGTCGTGCGGCCGGCGCCAGCGGCGTTACCGCAGAGCCGTCAAATGCGGCCTTGCCGGCGGTCTTCTGCTCGAACCAGGCGATAGCCTTGTTGATAGTGGCGATGGTCTGCTCGTAGCAGTCCTTGGGCGTGTCGCCCCACGTGAAGAGCCCGTGGCTCTCGAGCACGACGCCCTTGGCCTCCGGATGGTCCTCGCAGAATTTGCCGAGCCACAGGCCGAGCTCGAAACCCGGCTTCTTCCACGGCAGCCAGCCGATCTCGTCGCCAAAAATCTCCGCCGTCAAAGCTTTGGAGTCTTTCGACGCCGCGATCGCGATGATCGCGTCGGGGTGCATGTGGTCGACATAGGCGTGCGGCACGTAGGCATGCAGCGGGGTGTCGATCGAGGCGGCGCGCGGATTGAGATTGAACGTCGCGTGCGGCAGGTACCCCACCATCTCGTCTTCGAACGCGACACCGCGATAGAGCGTCTTCAGCGCGCGCAGCTTGTCCATATAGAGCGTCGAGAAGCCGTCGAGCTTGATCGAGGCGCTGTCGCCACCCGAACCCTTGACCCACAGGACCTCGACGGTCTCGCCGGTCAGCGGATCCTTCTGCATGACCTTGGAGGACGTGTTGCCGCCGCCATAATTGGTGACGCGCTTGTCCGAGCCCAGGATATTGGAACGGTAGACCAGACGTTCGGGCTCGGTCATCCCGGCCGCCTTGGCCTCGTCCCAAAGATCGAGGAGCCGCGCGGGCGCAGCATCGGCCATAGTTTTCCTCCGCAAGAGTAGCTGTTGTCTTTGCGGTCAGACATGCTCCTATGCATGCGTCACTGTCAATCAGAAACGATCAAGATACGTCACACTCAAGCGAAACGCGCCAGAAACGCGCAGATCATGATTGACACTGATAGGTTTTGGTGGAAGTTAGGCAACAGGGAGAGAGATTTTGCACGAAACCGAGCGACATCGCGTGATCTTGTCGGCCGTCCAGGCCCGGCCGGTAGCGACGATCTCCGACCTCGTCGAAATGACGGGCACGTCGGAGGCGACGATTCGGCGCGATATCTCTGCGCTGCACGTGCAGGGCCGGCTGCGCCGCGTGCGCGGCGGCGCCGAGGCGCCCAACCCGCCGGAGCAGGGCGGC
>JBKJTB010000112.1:0-7180 GCA_046594305.1 Devosia sp.
GCCCATAGCGGCTTCACCCGCCTCAACTGAGACAGCCATGACCCTGCCCCTGCTCACCGCCGACGCGATCGCCCCCTTCGCCACCCTGCTCAAGGCCAAGGACGGCAAGTACACCGACATCCCGGCAGTGCTTGAGGTCGGCGATACGCCCGGCCGTCACGGCTTCGCCATTCTGTGTCCGCAGCCCGTCCCGGCCGGCAAGGTGAGTATCGCCAGTCTGGAGCGGCATCCGCATTCGACGCAGAGTTTTGTCCCGATCAAGGTCGGCCGCTGGATCGTGGTGCTCGCGCCCACCCTGCCCGACGGCTCGCCCGACGCGGCCAATGTCCGCGCCTTTGTCGCCGGCCCAACCGACGCCATCTGCATCCACCGCAATGTCTGGCATGCCGGCCTGACGGTGCTCGATAGCCCGGCGGAAGTGGCGATGATGATGTGGCGCGCCGACGCTGGCGACGACGGCATCGTCGCCGAGCTTGCAAGTCCCATCGTACTCGAACTCTAGGAGGCTCCCATGACCCGGCTGGTTCATCTGAGCGGCGAACTGGTTGCGGAACAGGACGCCAAGATCTCGATCTTCGACAGCGCCATCATGCTCGCCGACACTGTCACGGAATCGACCCGCACCTTTCATCACACACCGTTCAAGCTCGACGAGCACATCGAGCGGCTCTACCTCTCGCTGAAACTCACGCGCATCGATCCGCAGATGAGCCCGGCGGAGATGAAGCGCGTCACGCTCGAGACGTTCGAGGCAAATCTCCACAACTACGAAGCGCATGAGGATTGCTGGATCGTCCACAACATCTCGCGCGGGCTTTCGATCGCGGGTGCCGATCCGACCAAGCAGGTCGGCGCGCCAACCGTGATGATCTTCACCCAGCCGATGAACCTCAAGCCCTGGGCGAAGTTCTACAAAGAGGGGTGCCACGGCGTGACGCCGATGAGCCGGATGGTGCCCTCGCAATCGCTCGACCCGCGCATCAAGAATCGCAGCCGTCTGCCATACACATTGGCCGAGATGGAAGCGAAGCTCGTCGACCCCGAGGCGCAGAGCGTCATCCTCGATCTCGACGGCCACGTTGCCGAGAACAAGGGCGGCAACATCTTCGCCGTCACCAAGGGTGTGCTGCGAACGCCGACGACGGTGAACTGTCTCGCCGGGGTCAGCCGCGCCACAGCGTTGGAGTTGGCGCGGCAACTCGGCATCCCTGCCGAGGAGACGGTGCTGCAGCCCTACGACCTCGCCACCGCCGACGAGATGTTCTTCACCTCGACGCCCTACTGCATCATGCCCGCCACCAAGTTCAACGGCCACGCCGTCGGCGACGGCCAGGTCGGACCGGTGACGAAGCGCTTGCTCGAGGCGTGGAGCGAACTGGTCGGATTGGACATCGTGGCGCAGGCTGAAGCCCAGATCAACTGAGGTCCGCGTGACACCGACGACCGCCGATATCGTGATCATCGGGGCGGGCCTGCACGGCGCGTCCCTCGCCTATCATCTCGCCAAGGCCGGGGCCGGGCGGATTGTCGTGCTTGAGAAAAAGCACATCGCGGCCGGTCCCACCGCAAAATCCGGCGCGATGATCCGGCCGCTCTTCACCGATGAGATCTACATTCGGCTGGTGCTCGAGGCCACGGCCATGTTCGAGCACTGGGACGAGGTGATCGGCGGCGATGTCGGCTTCGTCCAGAACGGCTTTCTGCGCATCACCGAAAGCCTCGACATGCCCACGCTGGGCGGCGACCTCGAGCTGATGACGCGCCTCGGCGCCCCCTTTGAACTGATCGCCGCGGCGGACCTGCCACGCCTTGCCCCGAACTGCGTATTCAATGCCTCCGAGACCGGTGTGCTCCTCCCCGCCGGTGGCTTCGCCGATGCGATCAAGACAACCGAGTCGCTCGTCGCTGCGGCAAAGCGGCTTGGCGTGGTTTTTCTCGAGGACGCAGCAGTCACCGCCATCGAAAGCATGGGCGGCAAACTGCAGGCGGTCGTCACCCTTAACGGGCGGATCGCCACCGGCCTTGCGGTCAATTGCGCCGGCGCCTGGGGCGACCGGGTCGCAGCCTTGGCCGGAGTAACGCTGCCGATCGAGATTCACCGCGTCCCGACCGCGATCTATCGCAAGCCCGAGAGCCTGCGCGTGCCGGGACCCATCGTCTCGGACGGCATCAACCAGATCTATCTGCGTGATGCGGGCGAAGGCTATTTGCGTGCGGCGCGCTTTGGCTGGACCGCAGATCGGGTCGACCCGGACACCTACGACGAAACGATCAGCCGCGAGCAACACGACAACATCCGCAGCCTCGTCGAAAAACGCGTCCCCGCGATGCGCCACACCCCCTCGGTCGGCGGTTTCTCGGCGATCTACGACATGACGCCCGACGGCCATCCGATCGTCGGACCGGTCGGCGATATCGATGGCTTCTGGTGCGATTGCGGCTGGAGCGGCAATGGCTTTGCCAGCGCCCCCGCCGTCGGTCGGCACATCGCCACGGCCATCACCGGCGGCACGAGCGAGATCGATTTGTCGGCCTTTGCCTGGCCTCGCGCCGCCGACGCCACCGCCCGCCCGGATGTGAGCTGGGTGCGGAGGTGAGCGCGGTCGAGCTGACCCGCCACACCTACCCGCTCGATCCCGCCGGACAGCAGGAACTGATCGGGCTGTGGCGCAGCGAATGGACGCGCACCGACTATGACTGGCTCGAAGCGCTCAACGGCGATTACGCCGAAACGCTGCAAATGACGTCGGTCGTAGCGCGCATCGATGGTCGCCCGGTCGCAACAGCCACCGCCAGCTTCACCCGGCAATCGCCGGAGACCTGCCTCATCGGCAATGTGGTGACGCTGGCTGAGTTTCGGGGGCGTGGTCTTGCACGCGACATCACCAACGCCGCAGTCGCCATAGGCTTCGACGCCGGATGCACGCTGGCGTTTCTCGGCTCGTCCAAAACGAACGGCAACGTCTACGAGCGCTGCGGCTTCACCCGCCTTGCCGGTTCGATCATGCGCCGCGAAGCATCCGGTTACACCGAGACGGACGCGAAGTTCGCACCCGGCCAAGCCGTAGAGATCCGCGACGCGGCGTGGGGCGACATGCCGGGTTTCGTCCGTCTCCTGACCCAGCCTTTCGCCGACGCTGTCATCTACTATCCCCGGGGTTTGGTCTCGATCACCGACGCCGACCCGGTGCGATGCGTGTCGGCCTTCCCGGTGGTGCATGAGAGTGTCACGCAGCAAGGCGGCGCCATGCTGATGCTGGCGTCGCGGAACGGCCACCGCATCTTCGGCATGGCGACGCTGACGCCGGGTCCAGGTTCAAGCGGTGCGCATCGCGGCATCGTCGACGTTGCAGTGCATGCCAGCTACGCCCCGCATCGCGACGAGATGCTCACCCGCCTGTTTACCGAGGCCCGCAACCGCACCATCCCTATCCTCGAGGCCCGCGTCGCAGCGACAGATGTCGGCAAGCTCGATGCCCTCACCCGCATCGGCTTCCGGCCGGTCGCCACCCTGCCCGGCCATTTGCAGCTGCGCAGCGGGCCTGCCGATGTCGTTCAACTCGAGGCGCGCTTGTGAGGAGGCCCACCGACGTGCGATCTACAGTGCGGCGAGAAGAGACGTGACGAGCACTCTCGGCTGGATCAGGTGGACGGCGGCATGCTGGCCGGCATGAATGTGATGATCGACGAGTTCATCCTCGAAAACGGTGAGCCACCTGAGGTGTCAGTTCAGCCCAGTAACGATGCCGCGTACCAACGCGCCCTGGCTCAGCATGTCGAAAGCGCTGTTGATCTCGTCGAGCCGAAACTCGCGGGTGAGGAGTTGATCCACCGGCAGCAGGCCACGCTGGAACAGCCGCGTGTAGCGCGGGATGTCGCGCGCCGGCACGCTCGATCCGAGATAGCTGCCGCGGATGGTCTTCTCGTCGGCGACGAGGCTGACGGCCGGGATTGAGAACTGCGCAGTGGGTGGTGGCAGGCCGGCGGTGACGAGCGTGCCGCCCCGCCGGGTGATCTTGTAGCCCAGTTGTAGCGCCGCCACGGAGCCTGCAAGTTCGATGGCGTGATGCACCCCGCCATGCGTTGCGTCGCGGACCGCCTGATCAACGCCCTCGTCGGTGGCGAGGAAAGTGTCCGTCGCGCCCAGCTTATGGGCGAGTTCGAGTTTTTGCGGCGAGATGTCGATGGCGACGATGCGCTCGGCCCCCGCCGCGCGGGCGCCGAGCAACGCAGCCATGCCGACACCACCCAGACCGATCACCCCCACCTTGTCGCCTGCCGCAACGTTCGCGCCGTTGAGGACAGCACCGACTCCGGTGAGCACTGCACAACCGAACAGGGCCGCATGCCTGAGGTCGAGGTCGCGATCGACCTTGACCAGCGATTGCCGGGACACCGTCGCATATTGCGCGAAGGCGGAGACGCCCAGATGATGGTTGAGATCGTGATGGTGTGGGGGCTCGCTGAGCCGGCGCTCGCCCGAGAGCAGCACACCGGCGCCATTTGCAGCCGCCCCTGGAATGCAGAGTGCCGGGCGACCCTCGCAGCAATACTCACACGTGCCGCAACTGGGCACGAAGACGAAGACGACATGGTCGCCGACGGCCAGGTCGCTCCCGCCAGGTCCCAGCGCCTCGACGATGCCGGACGCCTCGTGACCGAGCACCATCGGCAGCGGGCGCGGACGATTGCCGTCGATAACCGACAGATCGGAATGGCAAAGCCCCGCCGCTTCGATGCGGACCAGCACCTCACCCTGTCCCGGACCGGCGAGATCGACGTCACGGATCGCGAGCGGCCGGCTGATAGCGTATGGCGCCGGCAAACCCGACTGCTCCAGCACTGCGGCAGATATCCGCATCTCGATGGCTCCTCTTACGCGCGCTGTTAGCCGATGTCCGACGTCTCGCGTCCGCGTGTGATCTGGGAAATGGTCACTGCGAGGATCAGCGCCGCGCCATTGAACACGTTCGTCACCCAAAGCGGAATGCCCAGCATCGACAGGCCCGTGATGCCCGTGCCGAGGAAATACACCGCGACAATGGTGCCCCAAGGATTGAACCGTCCGGGCTGAATGGTCGTCGCGCCGAGGAAGGCCGCGGCGAAGGCCGGCAGCAAATAGTTGAGACCCGAGAACGGATCGGCCGAGCCAAGAATGCCCGCGTAGAGGATGCCGGCGGCCGAGGCGAGAACGGCGGAGGTGACGAGGGCGCCGACCCTGACCCGATTGACCGCAATGCCATTGAGCCGCGCCACCTCGCGGCCCCGGCCGACGAACAGGAGGCGCCGCCCGAGCGGGGTATAATCGAAGACGTACCACATCACGAAAGCAGCGACCAAAGCGTAGTAGAAGGCATAGGGAATGCCGAGAAACCGGTAGCCGACGACGGCCATGATGAGGCTGTTGTCGATCCCGCCGATCGTCGATGAATTGGTCATCCACTGCACGATGCCACTCATCAGCGAGGTCGAGCCTAGCGTCACCACCAGCGATGGAACGCGGAAATAGACGATGAACAGCGCGTGGAAGAGGCCGACCAGCACACCGATCCCCAGCACGATGCACAGCACCAGCCCGATCGGCATATGCTGCCATACATTGAGGACGCCGATGGTCGACGCCGTGAGCGTCAGCGTGGCGCCGACCGACAGATCGTAGTCGCCGGCGGTCAAGGGCACGATGATCGCTAGGGCCAGGAGAGCTGCCGGCGCATAGGAGGCGAACAGGATCGAGAAATTGCCCCAGTTGAAAAACGCCCGGGGCATCGCGAGGCTGAATCCGGCGATCAGGATGATCCACACCAGCAGCACGGCGATGCGCTCGAACTGGCGCATGTAGTTGACGCGCCGCTGCGCAGTGGTGGCTTGGGTCTCGGACATATCAGCTCTCGCGCGGCATTGACGGTGACTCCGGGTGTGGCATCGGCTGGGCGGACGCATAGCAGGCTGCCGAAATGCCTTCCTTGCTCAACTCGCCGCCCTCGATCTCTCGAACGATCCGGCCCTTACTGAACACCAGCACGCGATCGCAGATGAGAGCCAGCTGCTCGGCCTCCGAACTGGCGCAGATCACCGACATGCCTTTGTCGGCCGCTGCGCGCAGGGCGGCAAAGATCTGCTGGCGGGTGCCGACGTCGACGCCTTGCGTCGGCTCGTCGAGCAACAGAAGCGCCGGCGACCGGTTCATCCAGCGCGCAATGAGGACCTTTTGCGCGTTGCCGCCCGACAGCGCCGACAGTTTCAGGCCGGGATCGTTGGGCCGCACTTCGAACGCCGTTCCAAGCGCCTCTGCCTCGCGCACCATGCGCCCATTCTGCATGAAACCGCCTTTGAAGAAGCGGCTCACATCGGGCAGGAACATGTTGTCGACGATCGAGAGGCTGTCCACCCCGCTCGCACCCTGCCGGTCCGCCGGCAGCAGCGCCAGACCCATAGCGATGGCGGTCGCGGGAGTCATCGCCACCTGCTGAAGCACGGGGCCAGCGCCGATCGTCAACTGACCGGATCGGCCGGTTCGCGCGCCGAAAACCAGATATGGGACTTCCTCGTAGCCGGAACCAATGAGGCCGGTGAGGCCAACGATCTCGCCACGTCCGACTTTCAGCGACGTCGGCTCCAGCATCTTGCCGGACAAATTGTCGATGCTGGCGAACGCGGTCCTCGCGGTCGCCGCGACGCGCGCCGGCGGGAGCTCGAGGCTCCGGCCGACGATCATCTCGACGATCATCTGATGCGTTGCCACCGCACGGTCGACCTCGCCCGCTACCTCGCCGTCCCGCAGCACCGTGATCCGATCGGTGATCTCCATCACCTCGTCGATGTCATGGGAGATGAAGATCACGCTCGAGCCGGACTTGGTGATCGAGCGCACCAGCCCAAACAGTTGCTCTACCCCGCTCGCCGGAAGGAACGGGGTCGGCTCGTCAAGCAGCAGCAGACCGGGCTTGCCGGTCGCCGCACGGGCGACTTCAACCTCATCGAAGGCCCGAACGATCGCGAGCAGCGCGCGCTGCACTGGCGTCAGCCGATCGACGCGCTCGTGCGGATCGATATCGAGCCCGAACCGCGACAGAGCGCTCAGCGCCGCGCGCTCTTCGGCCCGCCAATTGATGAAGGCCGTCTTGCCACTCGTCAGCGGCACCAGCCGAAGATTCTCGAGGACCGTGAGTGAGGGCACAAG
>JBKJTB010000229.1:0-8712 GCA_046594305.1 Devosia sp.
TCGAGGCTGGTGACCGCAATCACCTTGTGGCCGCGGGCCTTGGCCGCGAGCGCCACGCCGAGGATCGAACCGTTCACGCCTGAGTTCGACGCGATCATGAAGATGTCGTTGGGCTGGACGTCGAACAGCGACACCAGATTCTCGCCGATATTGGGATCACGCTCGAATTCGGCACCACCCAGGTCCGAAACACTGCGCCCGCCGCGCAGCACCAGGGTGCGCAGCGCAATGCGGTTGGTGGCGATCAGCCCGCCGGCGCGACCGGCGATCTCCATGGCGAAGGCTTCCGAGTGGCCCGTGCCAAAAGCCTGCACGACGCCGCCGGCGACGAGCGCATCGGTGGTGAGCTTTACCGCTTCGTCGATCGCCGCGTTCGGGCCCCCAAGGCGGTCGAGGCGCGTCGTGACTTCACGGAGGTACTGGGCAGTCAGGTCAGTCATAATTCACTCGGTTCTTTGGGTCGTTCAGTTATCGCACGACGGGCGATGGATTGGGATGAGACACCGCCGCCGCGCAAAGGCCGGCGACGCGGCGCGACGGCCGCACCGGAGGCGGCGAGAAGGCGGGTCGTGCGGTCGAAATCGAGCTGCGCGATCAGCAGATAGAGCAGGTCCACCACGAACAGCTGGCAGTGCCTCGCCGACAGATCGGCCGGCTGCAGATAGCCATGCGGCGAGGCGGCGATGAGCACATCGTCGGCGATCCTCGCGAGGGGCGAATCGGGGTTTGCCGTGATCGCCACCGTGTAGGCGCCCGAGGCCTTGGCGACCGTCAGCATCTGGATCGTTTCTTCGGTCCGGCCGGTATTGGAAATGCCGATGGCGACGCACTGGCTATCGAGGATGGCGGCGCTGGTGAGCCCGTCGTGAATCTCGGACCAGGCGTGCACCCTGATGCCGATGCGATAGAGCCGCGCTTCCGTCTCGAGCGCCGTCAGCGCGCTGCCGCCGACGCCATAGACGTCGAGATGCCGCGACCCGGCGATGATCTTGGCCACGCGAACGGCAGTGGGAATATCGACGAGCCCGGCCGTCGTCTGCAGCGACAGCACGTGGGTGTTGAACAGCGTATTGCGGATTGCGTCTGGCGGATCGTCCGGCCCGAACGAGCGGCCGATGTCGGTGTACCAGGCCGCCTTGTCGCCGCCGCGGCCGACATCTTCGGCGATCCCGACGCGCAACTCGGAGAACCCGGCATAACCGATCAGGCGGCAGAAGCGGGTAACGCTCGCGGCCGACGTTCCGGCGCGCTCGGCGAGCTCGGTGATCGACAAATTCAGCGGGGCTTTGGGGTCGTCGACGAGGACGGCGGCAATCTTTGCCATCGTGGCTGGCATCTGCGACTGATAGGTCGCGATGCGGTCCAGCACGCTGAACGTCTTTGCCGCCGATTCCATGTGTGTTACGAACTCATCCCTGAAAATCACTCTCAAGACGGTCGACAATTGCTGAAAACAATTCTTATCGAGCAAGTTTCGCCGTGGCAAGCATACCAGTGAGCAAAGTGGTGCTTGCCATCGACGTCGGGGGATCGACCTCGCGGGCCCATCTGGTGGACGAAACTGGCCAGTGCCTGGGGCGCGGCCGTGACCGCGGCGGAAACCCGGCATCGAACACCCCGGATCTTGCCGCCTCGGCAATCATCTCGGCCGTCGAGGCAGCCGTGTCCAACGCTGGGGGCGGGCCGTTCGACATTGTCGTCGCGCAGATCGCGCTGGCCGGACCCCAGGCTCACGTTGCGCTCGGCCGGCTAAAGGACGCCTTCAAGCGGCTCGGTCTCACCGGCCCGATCGTGTTTGCCGGCGATGTGCAGGCCATGTTCGCGTCCGTCACCCCAGCGATGGACGGCTACTGCCTCATCGCCGGCACCGGCGCGGGAGCGGTGCGCATTCACGGCGGTGAGATCGAGCGCGTCGTCGACCTCGCGGGCTGGCTGCTCGGCGATCTGGGCTCAGGCTACTGGCTCGGTCACGAGGCCGCCAAGGCCGCTGTCGCCCACATGGAGGGCCGCGCCCCCCCCACAGCGCTGACCCGGGCACTGGTCGAAGCGCTCGGTATCGGCAATGCGGAAGGCGCCATGCAGGGCCGGCCCATGCCATTGCGGCTGTTCATCGACGGCATCTATGCGCTGCGCCCGATCGAGCTTGCGCGCTTTGCCCCGATCGTCATCAAGCATCGCGGCGACGCAGTTGCCGACGCCCTCGTCACACAGGCTGAAAACTTTCTCATCGGCGACTTCTCGACCGCGTTTGACGCATCCATCACCGGTCCGGTGGTGCTTGGTGGCGGGGTCATGCCCCACCTCCCCGGCGTTCCCGCCGGAATCTCCGCAATCATTCGTGCGGCAGGGCAAGTGCCTGACATTCAATTTGCTGCCGACGGCTCGGTGGGGGCCGCGGTCCTCGCCATGCGAACCATCGGAGTTCCCGTGGACGCTGCGATGGTAGCGACCATCGCCGCATCGATCAAAGAGCGGGCCTAGGTCTCAATCTCGTGCATGCGGAGATTGAGGGCGCGAGGCAGGGGATGCGCCTTGAGGTCGGCCTTCACTTCGTCAGCCGTCGCCATGCGCTGGAGCTCCGCCTCGAGCCGCCCCCGCCGCAGCCGGACCCAGAGGTCGGAGAGCAGTGTTTCGCCTTCGCGAATCGTTGCGAACGGCCGATCCAGCAGCAGCCGTTCAAGCTCGTCGAAGTCCCCGTCTTCGGCCGCAACCACCGCGCGCGCGAGCACGACGCGCTCCTTGTCGCGCACGGCAGGAGGCAGCGCGTCGACGAAGGCCTTGAGCTCAGTAGAACGCCGCTCGCTCATGAAGTGCTGCGCGATCTCGATGGCCAGCTCGGATGGTGCATCGCCCATCCCCCACGCCTGAAGATAGTTCTCGGATGCAGCACCGGGTTCCTCGCTCAGCAGCGCCCGCAGCCGATACCCCGCCCAGCCTGGCTTCTGTGAGAGTGAGTGCGCGACATGGTCGCGAGCCGCTTGCTTGTCGCCGCTATCGAGGGACGCTGTGGCGAGCATGAGAGCGTGCAGCCAGCTCATGCCCTGCGCTTCAGCGCTGGCCGCGATGCGGTCAACCCACGGCTTCGAGACGGCAATGCCATCGGGCATGTCGCGCAGGTTTGCTTCGTCGACGGCGGTGCCGTTTGCGAGGTCGTCCCAAAAACCGGCCGTACCATCCCGCGCGAAGTCGAGGCCATCCGCCAGGTTTCGCCCAAGCAGCCGCTCCTGCCGCGCGCCCCAGATCGCTCCATGCGAATGGAGGATATCGAGCGGCAGGCGAGCCTCTTCGCGCAGGAAGACGTCCATCTGCGCGAGCTCGTCAGCCGGAATCACCGCAGTCGCCGCGTGCGCGACCGCCGCGCCGTAGTCGGCGTCGTGGGCGCGGCCCGCGTCGAGTTGCACCGGCATGAACGCCTCGGTCCATTCGCGCTGCTCGCCGGGCGCGAGTTCGAAGCGCTGGTTCTGCGTCGGCGCGATGCCGCTCTGGATTTCGAGGTAGTTGCCTTCGCCGGGACGGGACAAATAGTCCATCCAGTTCTGTCCGCCGACGGCGCTGCCGAAGTAGAAGAATTTTCTACTGACCATCTCGGACGTCGCCGTCTGGACCAGCCCATAGCCGTCGCGATCAACCGAGGCGATGAAGAGCTGCGGGGCGGCGGGCGCGCGGAAGAACACCGACGTCGCGTTCTCCCAATTGTCCGGATAGGAGGCGTCCCACTCGGCCTTGGGGAAGTCGCAGCGGCCCAGATTGTTGCCGGGCCAGATGTGCTCGATCGAATACTCCGCCGGGCTCAGCACCCGCGTGCCCTCGCTCATCGGCGCCGCGATATTGGTCCACCAATAGGCAAGCCGCGTTTCGGCCGATGGATTGACGATGCGCCCATGCGCGAACAGCCGCGCGGAATCCGCCGGCATGAACAGATCGATCTGCCACGTCGCCTCGACGATGCGGTCGAACTCGTAAATCCGGAGGATGGGGCCTTGCGGCGTCTCGCGCACTCCGGCGAACACCGGTGCACAGATGAACGGGGTGTGGCCGGGGGTGAGCCCGTTCCATTCGATGCCGCCCGAGAACCACGCATTGAGCGCCGCCAGATTGGCCGGCTGGAACACCGGGTTGCGAAACACCAGATCGCGGCCCGTCTCCAGATCCTTGAGCTCGAGCAACCGGCCGCCGAGCGACGGCGCGACCACGGCACGCAGCCTGCCGTTCTCGATCACCAGAACGTCCAATTCGCCCGGCTTCAGCTCGCGATCGTAGTCGTCCGACACCTGGTAGGGCAGGATCGAGTCGACGCCCCACTCGAAGCCGTGGCTGCTCTCTTCGTCCGAGAGCCCGAAGTTCGGCGGGGTCTCGCGATTGGGCATCGGCTGCTGCCAGCGAAAGCGCGGCAGATTGCGCGGCGGACACAGCCGCGACATCGGCAGCGTGATCGTCTCTTTGCGGATCGTCGTCATTTGAGGATCAGCTCCACCACCGGCACGATGACGTCCGGTCTCTTGACCGGCAAATCGAGCGTCAGCGTCGTCTCGCCCACCGGCGGCACGAAATGCGGATCGTCGCTGGCGCCGATCCATTTGACCTCGCTCGCGTCGTGGAGCAGCTGCGCGTACTTCACCTTCCCCGCCAGCCCATCGAGGTGCAGATAGCGGTTCGGCCAGTTGTAGATGTGCAGATACAGCCGGTTGCCGCGCTGCGTGTACCGGCAATCCTGAACCATCGGATATTCCGCCCGTCCCGCCCCGTAAATGGCGCGTCCATGAACTTTCATCCACCCCCCATAAGCCTCCAGCGCATCGATGGCGCGCTGGTCGAACGTGCCGCGCGCCGTCGGCCCCACATTCATCAGCAGATTGCCCCCCAGCGCCACCCCGTCGATGAGGATCTGGATCAGCTGCGCCGGGCTCTTCCAGGTCTCCTTGTCGCGATAATAGCCCCACGATCCCGAGAAGGTCTGGCACATCTCCCACGTCGGCTCCTTGCCGTTGATCAGCGGCGGCGTGCGCGGCGTGTACTGCTCGGGCGTGATCATGTCGGGGGTATCGGTCTCGAGATCGAGCCGGTTGTTGACGATGATGTCGGGCGCGAGCTTGCGCACCAGCTTCAGCAATTCGAGGCTCTGCCAATCGTCGCGGCCCTTGCCGGGCAGGCCCTTGTAGGTGCGGCCGGGGTAGCTGAAATCGAACCAGATGATGTCGATCTTGCCGTAGCCGGTCAGCAGTTCCGTCACCTGCGCACGCAAATAGGCGGCGTAGCGCGTCATGTCCCGGCCGGCATTGAGCGCTGCCGCATCCTCGCGATTTCGCAGCGGGTGATACATGTCGATGGTGAAGTCGGGATGATGCCAGTCGGGCAGCGAATAGTAGAAGCCGATCTTTAGCCCTTCGGCGCGGAATGCCTCGACAAACGGCGCGATCAGGTCGCGGCCGTAGGGCGTATTGGTCGCCTTGTAGTCGGTCGCCTCGCTGTCCCAAAGGCAGAAGCCGTCATGGTGCTTGGCCGTCAGCACGACGTATTTCATCCCGGCTTCTCGCGCGCGCCGCGCCCAAAGCTTCGGGTCGTAGAGATCGGGATCGAAATTCTCGAAATATCTCTGGTAGCCCGCATCGTCGATTTCTTCGCGGTTCTTCACCCACTCGTGCCGCGCCGCCAGCGAATAAATCCCCCAGTGAATGAACAAGCCGAAGCGGTCGTGCGTGAACCACGCCTTCTTCTCGTCAGCCAGAAAGAGGTCGGGCGAGATGTGCTGGGTCATTCTGCGAAGTCCTGAACCGCGGGGAAGGGGCGCCGGGTGGTATCACCCCTACAGCAGGTTTCAAGACGGGCTAGATAGCGGCTGACCTCTGAGCCCGCCATAACCCCCGGGTCAAACCCTGAACACCGCGGGTCTTCCTGTCGTAACCAGTCCCGTCGGAGGCGGGTTCTTCCACTTTCGGTCCTTTTGCCTCAAAATCGTCTCTTGCCTCAAAAGCCCCCTTTCGTTAGGCACTCCGCTTAGTCGGGGTGTAGCGCAGCCTGGTAGCGCATTTGTCTGGGGGACAAAGGGTCGCAGGTTCAAATCCTGTCACTCCGACCATTCTCCCCTCCATCGCCGTCGGCTAGGGTTCCTCCATGAGGATCCCTCAATGACCCGCATGGTGCTTTTCACGGCTGTCGCCCTCGCGGCGCTCGCCGCACAACCGGCGTTCGCCCGCTGGGCCGATTGGCCGCCGGGGCCAACCGATGCTGAACTTGAGCAGATCGTGCGTGTTGCCTACACGGCGGCAGTCGCCCAGGCCCGCAAGGACACCAACTACTTCGCCCGCGACGGCGCCACGGATGCGTTACGCTCGGCGATCGAGGACGAACTCGGCCGCCAGGGCCTGACATCGGTGAATGTTCCCGAATCGCCGGTGGCCGATCTCAAGGCGGCGCAGGCTTGCACGGAGCAGGGGACCGAGCTGCGCTTTGCCGTGAACATGTTCGGCGACAGCATCAGCCTCGCCGCGGTCACCGACGAGCGGGTGTTCTCCTACCACTACGATCCGCACGAGGATGCGGCTATAGTCGTGGCACCGTCACGGGCCTGCACGAAAAAATAGGTCCAGGGAGTGTGGCGGGACGTTCGTCTGATCTGCACTCACGCTGCCGGGCGGCGCCGCGTGATTGATCTGCCGGGACGGCTCCAGGCGACCTGATTCCCAAGTCAGACGAGGGCGGAGAGGCGGGCCTCTTCGCCCTTCTTCGTTGTCCGGTAGCCTGATGTAACGCCCCAGATCAGCCCGGCGACGAGGAAGAAGTGCCGCCAGTGGTCGAGGTCGATGATCGCAGCTTCGACAGAGAGCGGCACGAATACCGAGATCAGGGGAATTAACAGCAGCCGGTTGGGTGAAGACTTGACCACGAAGCTCAGGCCGCGCCAGAGCGTCGTTCCGATTAGCAGGATGAAGGCGAACCCGCCGCCCCAGCCATAGACGTGGATGACGTTAACGTAGCTGTTGTGCGGCTCCTCCTTGATGCGGAGGTTGCGGAACTCGAGCGGTCCGATGCCCCATGGATTGCTGAGCGCCAGTTCAAACGCATAGCCCCGCCGCCCGAAGCGTCCGGTCTCGCCCTCGTCGTAGTTCTGCGCCGAGGCCCGCGCCTCGAACAGCCGCTGCACTGTGGGGATGGAGAGAAGACCGCCGATGGCGACGACGATCATCAATGCCCCGAGCAGAGCGATGATCAGCATCCGCACCTTCTCGCGCGCATGGGCGACGAACACGAAGCAGAGCAGATAGACCAGCATCGCCGACACCGCGAGATGGCCCCAGGCGGCACGCGAAAAACTCGCGAACACGCCGATGGTCAGCACCATGAAGATCGCGCTGCCCCAGAACGCGCGTCTGGGAGACCCTAGCAACACGCGCTGCAACGCGTACATCGCCGGCAGGATCAGGAACGGCCCGAACACATTGGGGTCGTTGAACAGCGCCTTGGCGCGGCCATAGAGCGTCAGCAGATCCTTGCCGGGGATCAGCCCAAGATAGCCGAGCGTGCCCATCAGCGCCGAGATAATGGCGGCGACGGTATAGGCGAGCACGATCGCCCGCATCCGCTCCTGCGGCGCCTCGGCGACGTAGTTGGCGACCCAGTAGGTGGTGAAGAACAGGAAGATCGTAACGGCCTGGAAGATCAGCGCGTCGTTGAGCGGCGTGAACGTCGCCTGGAATGCACCGATCAGCGCGAACGGGATGAACATCACCCACAGCACCAGCAGGCCCAGTGTCGTGCGCTGGAACGCAAAGCTCCCCGCCAGCAGCGACACCCCGAGCACGAGCACAAAACTCAGCTCATAGGGCGAGGGCTCGGTGATGACGATGCTGCCGGCGAACACCCACAATGCCACCGCCCATTTGAGCAGCATGCCGAGCCGGGCCTGCAGATAGGCGCCGCCGCGCGACCGGTCCTGCAACAGGCTGGCGTCGGCGAACGCCATGTCAGTAGGCGTTCTCGGATTTCGAGAACAGGGTGAAGGGCGTCATCATCACGATGTAAGCGTCGAGCAGGATACTCCAGTGCTCGATGTAATAGAGGTCGTGCTGGACGCGCTGCATGATCTTGTCGACCGTGTCGGTCTCGCCGCGCCAGCCATGGATCTGGGCCCAGCCGGTGATGCCCGGCTTCACCTTGTGCCGCGCGAAATAGCCCTCGACCGCCTCGTAGTAGAGGACATTGTCGGCCTTGGCCTGGAGCGCATGCGGACGGGGACCGACCACCGATAGTTCGCCGCGCAGCACGTTGAAGAACTGCGGCAACTCGTCGATCGAGGTCTTGCGGATGAATTTGCCGACGCGGGTGACGCGCGGATCGTCCTTGGTCACCAGCTTAGTCGCATTGGCATCGAGCATGTCGGTGCGCATCGAGCGGAACTTGAATACCTCGACCAGCTCATTGTTGAAGCCGTGGCGCTTCTGCTTGAAGAACACCGGCCCCTTGCTGTCGAGCTTGATGGCAATGGCCGCGAGCACCATGATCGGCGACAGGAGGATCAGCGCCAGCAGCGCGACGGCCTTGTCGAACAGCCACTTGAAAACAAGATTCCAGTCTGAGATCGGCCGGTCGGCCATGTCGAACACCGGCACATCGCCGACATAGGAATAGGCTTTTGACGTAAAGCGCAGCTTGCTCATATGGGCCGAGAGCCGGATATCGACCGGCAGCACCCAGAGTTGCTTCAGCATATCGAGC
>JBKJTB010000358.1:0-30925 GCA_046594305.1 Devosia sp.
CTGGGTCGACACGCAGCGCGAAGAATTCAAGCGGCTCGGCGTTATCGGCGACTGGGGCAACCCGTACCTGACGATGAGCTTTGACGCCGAAGCGCAGATCGCGCGCGAGCTGCATAAGCTCGCGACATCGGGGCAGCTCTATCGCGGATCGAAACCGGTCATGTGGTCGGTGGTCGAGCGCACCGCGCTGGCCGAGGCCGAGATCGAGTATCAGGACTACGAGAGCGACGCGATCTGGGTGAAGTTCCCGATCAGCAAGCTCGGCGGCGTCGAACCGGCAACCGGCAGCACTGTCGTCCGCCCCTATGTGGTGATCTGGACGACCACGCCCTGGACCATCCCGGCAAACCGCGCGATCTCGTTTTCGAGCAAGATCGAATATGGCCTCTACCGTGTCACCAAGGCGCCCGAAGGCAACTGGGCCGCCGTAGGGGAACAGTATGTGCTGGCTGACAAGCTGGCCGCCGAAGTCATGCAGAAAGCCAAGGTCGAAGCCTACGAGCGCGTGTTCACCATGCGTCCGGACATGCTCGCCGGCACGCTGACCGAGCATCCGTTGCGCGGCCTCGCGGGCGGCTACGAATTCGCGGTGCCGCTGCTCGATGGCGAGCACGTCACCGACGACGTCGGCACCGGCTTTGTCCACACTGCTCCCGGCCACGGCCTCGACGACTTCGGCATCTGGATGGATTCTGGGCGCCTGCTCACTGAGCGCGGCATCGACACCACGATCCCCTATGTCGTCGACGACGCCGGCTTCTACACCAAGGACGCTCCCGGCTTTGACGGCGCGCGCATCATCGACGATTCCGGCAAGAAGGGCGACGCCAACAACCGGGTCATCGCGGCGCTCGCCGAGCGCGGCATGATGGTCGCCCGCGGCCGGCTGAAGCACCAGTACCCGCACTCGTGGCGGTCGAAGAAGCCCGTGATCTTCCGCAACACGCCGCAATGGTTCGTCTACATGGACCGGGACATCGCTGGGAAAGCGGGCGACACGCTGCGCGTCCGCTCGCTCGCCGCCATCGATGCAACGACGTTCTACCCGGCCGCCGGGCAGAACCGCCTGCGCTCGATGATCGCTGAACGCCCCGACTGGGTGCTGAGCCGGCAGCGCGCCTGGGGCGTGCCGATCGCCGTGTTCTACAATGTCGAAAAGAACGAAATCCTGAGCGACGAGACGGTCAACCACCGCATCGGCCAGGCCTTTGAGGAAGAGGGCGCCGACGCCTGGTTCAAGCCGGGTGCCAAGGAGCGCTTCCTCGGCAATGCGGTGCCCGATCCGGACAACTGGACCAAGATCGACGACATCCTCGACGTCTGGTTCGAGAGCGGCACGACGCATAGCTGGGTGCTGCGTAATCCGCAGAAATGGCCCGACCTGCAGTTCCCCGCGGGCATGTATCTCGAGGGCTCCGACCAGCATCGCGGCTGGTTCCATTCCTCGCTGCTCGAGAGCTGCGCGACGAACGGGTTTGCGCCCTATGCGAGCGTCCTGACGCACGGCTTCACCCTCGATGGCGAGGGCAAGAAGATGAGCAAATCGCTGGGCAACACCACCGCCCCGCAGGACGTCATCAAGCAGTACGGCGCCGATATTTTGCGCCTCTGGGTGGCCGCCTCCGACTACGCCGACGACCTCCGCATCGGCAAGGAGATCATCAACACCACGGTCGACAGCTACCGAAAACTCCGCAACACCATGCGCTGGCTGCTCGGCAATCTCGCGCACTACCAGCCGAGCGAAGCGGTGGCCTATGACGACATGCCCGAACTCGAGAAGCTGATCCTCAACCGGCTACAGGAACTCGATGGGCTCGTTCGCGAGGCCTACGAAACTTATGACTACAAGCGCATCGTCGCCGCGCTGTCGAACTTCATGAACGTCGAACTCTCGGCCTTCTACTTCGACATACGCAAGGACGCGCTCTACTGCGACCCGATCAGCTCGGTGCGCCGCAAGGCCTGCCTCACGGTGCTCGACAGCGTCTTCGACTGTCTCACCGCCTGGCTCGCGCCGATCCTGGTGTTCACCATGGAAGAGTGCTGGCTGGAACGCCATTCCGGCGCGACGGAGTCCGTGCATCTGCGCGAAATGCCGACAATTCCGTCCGAGTGGTCGGACAAGGCGCTGGCCGCCAAGTGGGAAGATGTGAAGACCGTCCGCGGCTACATCACCCGCGAGCTCGAAATTGCTCGCCGCGAAAAGCTCATCGGCTCCTCGCTCGAAGCGGCCCCGAAGGTGACGATCCGCGACGCGCAATTGTGGGACGCGGCGCATTCGATCGACCTGGCGGAGATCGCGATCACCTCTGACCTGATGCTGGTCCACGGCGAAGACGCGGACGGCGGCGAACCGGTCGTCGTCGAGTTCGCCAAGGCTGAAGGCATCCGCTGCGCCCGTTCGTGGAAATTCACCAGGGACGTCGGCAGCGACCCGGACTACCCGGACCTCTCCGCCCGCGACGCGCGGGCGATGCGCGAGCGCGCGGCGGCGGGATTGGCTGCGTGACGCGAACCGGCATCTGGCTGTCGCTGCTCCTCGGTCTCGCCGCCTTCGGTGCCGACCGGCTGCACAAATATATCCAGATGAGCCTCATGGGCTGGCCCGAGGGCCGGTTCGTGCCCGTGCTGCCCTTCCTCGACCTCGGCTTCGTCTACAATCGCGGCGTCTCCTTCGGCCTCCTCGGCTCGCTGCCGTTTCCGGTGGTGATCGCCGTGGTCACCATCGCACTCGTCGCCCTCATCGTCTGGTGGGCGCGCTCGACCTCGACGCTCGTGCGCGTCGCCCTCGCCATCTGCATCGGCGGCGCCGTGTCGAACGCCGTCGACCGCTGGCTTTATGGCGCCGTGGCCGATTTCTTCTGGCTTCACTGGGGCGACATGTCGTTCTTCGTGTTCAACGTCGCGGACGCCGCGATCACGCTCGGGGTGTGTCTTTTGCTCCTCGATCTCACCGGAATCGGCCGCAAGACGCCTGCAAACCCGGCGTGAACGAATTGCTGCCAGAATCTGGCCTTAGGAGCCTGCCTCGGCTATAAGCCAACACCTTGCGGGGAAAAGGGAAGTTCGATGGCGTTTGAGTTGACCGGGCGGCGGTACGCCTCTTTGGCCGCAATGCTGCTCGTCGCCGTGGGCCTCACCGCCTGCACCACGACCGAAGGCACCAATGCGTTCACCGATATCGGCACCTTCGAGCGCGAGGTGATGACCTCGACCGCGCAGGGCGTCGGCCTCGTGCCCAAGGACGTGAAGCCCGATCCGACCAATGCGCGCGGCCCGCTCGTGCTGCCCAAGGCCGGCCAGGCACTGCCCGCACCGACCGAAGACACCGCCGTCGCGATGCTGCCCGAAGATTCGAGCGATGTGAAAATCGACACCACCGGCCTCAGTGCCGCCGACCTCGAACGCGCCAAGCGCACCAAGGTCGTGTCGCTCCAGACCCCCGACGGCCGCACGCTGACCGCGGAGGAATTGCAGGCGCTGACGTTGCGGATGAAGGAATTCCGCGTCAGCCGGCAGCGCTCGATCTTCACGCCGCCCGAGCAGTATTTCTCGGTAACTGCCAACCAGCAGGACCTCGTCTGCCTCGCCGCCAACGGCGATCTGGTCTCGGTCAACGACCCGGCGTGTCCGCCGGCCATTCGCAAGGCGCTGCTCAAGACGAGCTAAGCACGCCTCCCCAACACTCGTAGATGCGCCGACCGCAACGGTCCCGCAGGAGTCATAAATGCCCGATACCGCTTCCCCTTTCGAGGGCGATCGCCTTGCCAAAGTCATCGCCCGTTCGGGCCTGTGCTCGCGCCGCGATGCTGAGGTCTGGATCAAGGAAGGCCGCGTCGCCGTCAACGGCAAGGTAATCCGCACCCCGGCCTTCAACGTCACCGCCAAGGATAAGGTCAAGGTCGACGGCCAGCCGCTGGCCGACCGGCAGGGCACGCGCGTCTGGCTCTACCACAAGCCGCAGGGCCTCGTGGTCACCGAGAAAGACCCCGAGGGCCGCCCGACGATCTTCGAGACGCTCGAAGAGCAGGGCCTGCCGCGCGTCGTCTCCATCGGCCGCCTCGACATCAACACCGAAGGCCTGCTGCTGCTCACCAATGATGGCGGGCTGAAGCGGGTGCTCGAACTGCCGGCAACGGGCTGGCTGCGCCGCTATCGCGTGCGCGCCTTCGGCTCCATCACCCAGCCCCAGCTCGATGCACTGAAGGACGGCATCGAGGTCGACGGTGTCGCCTACGGACCGATCGAGGCGACGCTCGAGCGCGAGCAGGGCAGCAACGTCTGGATGGTGGTGGGCCTGCGTGAAGGCAAGAACCGCGAGGTCAAGAACGTCCTCGCTTCGCTCGGCCTCACCGTGAACCGGCTGATCCGCGTCAGCTTCGGCCCATTCCAGCTCGCCGACCTGCCGATCGGCGGCATCGAGGTGGTAAAGGCCAGGATTTTGCGCGAGCAACTCGGCAAGCGCCTTGCCGACGAGGCCGGTGTCGATTTCGACAGCGAGATGCCCGAACCCGCCGCGACCAGTCTGGCGCGTGGCGTCGGCAATCCGGCCTTGCGCGCCGCCAAGCCCGGCGCCGCGCCGGCCAAGCAGCGCAAGGCCATGGCCGACCGCACCGAGCGCTTCCGTTTCACCGACCGGCCGGAGCAGCGTCCCGAGGACCGGCCACCCGCCAAGGACCGCCCCGGCAGCCGCTTCCCGCGCAAGCCGCCGCGCCCCGACGCGCCGCCCGAGCTCCGCGGTCCGCCGCGCAAAGTGTTCAACGCCGATGGCACTGAAACGGTGTTCGAGCAGAAGAGCTACGGCCGTCCGCCGCGGCCGGCAGCCGGGGACGAAGGCAAGCCGCCGTTCAAGAAAGAGTTCGGCGACAAGCCGAAGGGCGATTTCGGTGATCGGCCAAAACGTGCTTATGGCGACAAGCCCAAGGGCGATTTCAGCGACCGGCCGAAGCGCCCCTATTCGGGCCGTCCCGCTGCCGATGGCGCCGACCGTCCGAAGCGTGCCTACGGCGACAAGCCGAGCGGTGATTTCGGGGATCGCCCGAAGCGCCCGTACTCGGGCCGCCCTGCCACCGATGGCGCCGACCGTCCGAAGCGCGCCTATGGCGACAAGCCGACGGGCGATTTCGGTGATCGTCCCAAGCGCCCATACTCGGGCCGTCCCGCGACCGAAGGCGCCGACCGTCCCAAGCGTGCCTATGGCGACAAGCCGAAGGGCGATTTCGGTGATCGTCCCAAGCGCCCGTATTCTGGCCGCCCTGCCGCCGATGGCGCAGATCGTCCGAAGCGTGCCTATGGCGATAAGCCGAGGGGCGATTTCGGCGACAAGCCGAAGCGTCCGTACTCGGGCCGTCCTGCTGCCGATGGCGCTGCTCCGAAGCGGACCTATGGCGCCAAACCTGGCGGCGCGCCGCGCGGCGATTCTGGTGACCGGCCCAAGCGGCCATACACCGGTCGTCCGGCGGCCGATGCCGGCGCGCCCAAGCGCAGCTACGGCGCCAAGCCTGGCGGCGCGCGTCCGGGTGCCGGCGATGGGCCGAAACGCCCGCGTGGCTCGGGCGCCGGAGGTGACCGTCCGCGCCGTCCGCGTCCGCCCAAAGCGTGACCCCGAAAAGTGGAAGCCGGTTTCCGGGATAAGGTCACGCGGCAGGAAGAGACCATCTGATGCGCATCGTTGCGGGCAAGTTCCGCGGCAAGCAGTTGACCTCGCCCGAGGATGACTCGATCCGCCCGACGGCGGACCGAGTTCGCGAGTCGGTGTTCAACATTCTCTCGAGCCGTCTCGGCCCGAGCTTCGACGGGCTGCGCGTGCTCGACCTGTTCGCCGGCACCGGCGCGCTCGGCCTCGAAGCCCTGTCGCGCGGCGCATCGCAGGTGGTGTTCGTCGACACCGGCGCCGAAGCCCGCGGCCTGATCCGCGACCACATCGAGGCCTTCGGGGCAGGGGGTGTCGCAAAACTCCTGCGCCGTGATGCAACGAGCATCGGTCCGGCGGGGACCATGGGGCCGGTCGATCTGGTGTTCCTCGACCCGCCCTACGGCAAGGGGCTGGGCGAGCAGGCACTTGTCTCGCTACAGGCGGGCGGCTGGCTGAAGCCGGAGACGGTGCTGGTGCTCGAAGAGAGCAGCGAGGCTGTTCTCGATTTGCCGGCAGGCTTCGCACTCGACGACCGCCGCGAGTACGGCGCGGCTGCAGTACATTTCTTGCATTTGTCTGAAACGCCCGACTAACCTGCGCCATGATTAAGTTTGTCCCAGAGCGTGGCCACATCCTGCTCTGCGACTTCGACATGGCAAACGTTGCGCCGGAGATGCGCAAGAAGCGCCGCGTTGCAGGCATGTCGCCTCGATCGTACAATCGGGCAAACCGATGTGTCGTCATCCCATTCTCCGCCACGGAGCCGAACAACATGACAGCTGCGCATGTGCCGTTCGCAACTGGGGTTTATGCGTCTCTCACTCTCCCCACGTGGGCAATTTGCGACGCAGTGTTGCAGCCACATCCCGAAAGGGACTTGCGGGCCCCGGTCGCTGGAAACGGCGCTGGGGCCTAAACTTTAGCGCGTTCGGCCAAACATCCGTTCGAGATCAGCCTTCTTCAACTCCACATAAGTCGGCCGACCGTGGATGCATTGACCCGAATGCGGCGTGCGTTCCATCTCGCGCAGCAGCGCGTTCATCTCGTCGACCCGCAGCACGCGTCCCGACCGCACTGAGCCGTGGCAGGCCATGCGGGCGATGATCGCGTCGAGCCGGTCGCCCAGCGCGTCCGCCGAGTCCCACTCGGCGAGACCATCGGCGAGATCCTGCACCAGCCCATCGATATCCGCCTGGCCCAGCAGCGCCGGCGTCTCGCGTACCGCTATGGCGCGAGGCCCGAAGCGTTCGAGATAGAGGCCGAGGCGCTCGAGCGTCGGCGCCGCCTCTTCGAGCCGTCCGCAATCCTCCTCATTCATCTCGATGACCACCGGGATGAGCTGCATCTGGCTCGCCGCCGGGCCGCTCGCCAGCTGCGCCTTGAACCGCTCATAGACCAGTCGCTCGTGCGCGGCATGCTGATCCACCAGCACCAGTGAATCGCCATTCTGGGCGACGATGAAGTTCTCGAACATCTGCGCCCGGGCCGTACCAAGCGGATACGACTCCTCACCCGTCGGCGCGAACGCCTCGAACCGCGCGCTCGGCTCCGCCAGCCCGGCAAATCCCGCAGTCGGGGTTCCTCCACCGTGAAACGGGGGAGGGGGACCAGCGAAGCTGGTGGAGGGGTCGGCCGCATACTCCGAGCCAGCCATTTCCGGCGCACGAAACGCGCCCAGCACATCCTCCGCCACCGTGCTCGACGCCCGATACCCTGCTTCACCCAGTGCATCGAGCACCGCGCGGATTACCGCCGACCGCACCCCGCCCGCATCGCGAAACCGCAATTCGGTCTTCGCCGGATGCACATTCACATCCACCGCCGCCGGATCAACCGAGACGAACAGCGCGATCGCCGGGAACCGGTCGCGGAAGATGAAGTCTGCATACGCCGCGCGCACCGCGCCGAGCAGCGCCTTGTCGCGCACGCTACGGCCATTGACGTAGTAGAACTGGCTCAGCGAATTGGCCCGCGAATAGGTGGGCAACCCCGCGAGCCCCGTCACCACTACGCCATGCCGCGTCGTCGCCAATGGAACGGCGTTCTCAGTGAAGTCTGCCCCCATCACCTGCATGACGCGTCCGGTCAATTCTCCGCCCGGCCAGTTGGTCGGCGAGCGGTCCGCCCCATCGAGCACGAAATGCACCTGCGGGTTCGCCATCGCGAGGCGCTTGACGACATCGGCGACGGCCGCCGCTTCCGCCCGGTCCGACTTGAGGAATTTGAGCCGGGCCGGCACGCCCGCGAACAAATCGCGCACTTCGACGATCGTGCCGCGGTTCATCGCCTGCGGCGCAACCCCGGATTTGCGCGACCGCTCGACCTCGACCCGCAACCCCGCGGTTGCGTCCGCCGAGCGAGACGACACGATCAGATGCGCCACGGCGCCGATCGAAGCCAGCGCCTCGCCGCGGAAGCCGAGGGTGCGGATGTCATCCAGCCCGTCATCGGCGAGCTTGCTGGTGGCGTGGCGATCGACCGACAGCACGAGGTCGTCGCGGTCCATGCCGCTGCCGTCGTCCTCGACCCGGATCAGGCTGCGCCCGCCGCCCGCGGTGGTCACGATGATCCGGCTCGCGCCCGCGTCGATGGCGTTCTCGACCAGCTCCTTGACCACGCTCGCAGGCCGCTCCACCACCTCGCCAGCGGCGATGCGGTTGATCAGATCTTCGGGCAATTGGCGGATGGGCACGGCGTGATTCTCCAGAGCCGGGAGTTTAGCCGATTTAGCTCCGCGCTAGGCTTTGAAGTAGCAGGGCTTGCCGCCGCCGGGGCACACGAAAGTGCGGCTCGTCGTCGACTGGTCGGGATTGGAAATCATCCAGTCCGGCGCGATCAGCGACACCTCGCCCTTGCATTTGACCTTGTACAGCCCCTGCCGGTTTGGCTTGGACTGCACGATGCAATTTTCGATCCAGCCGCTTTTGCTCATTGTCGGCGACGCCCGGACGCCTTCGCCGACGAGGAATTTCTGGTCAGCCGGAAAGGCTTGAGTGGAGGCCAGTATGACGGCCAGGGCAAGGAATGCGGCGCGCATGGATCACCTGAAAGCATGAAGCATCCTGCCAGCATAGGTCACGCTGGATTTGAGGCAAGGGACGGAACCTGATACCTGCGACCGATGTCGAATGTCTCCCCGATGGACCTCGCCCTCACCCTGGCGCAGCAGGCCGCCGCCGCCGGCGAAGCGCCGGTGGGCGCCGTGATTGTCGAGAACGGCAAGGTCCTGGCCGCCGCCGCCAATCGCATGCGGGCCGCCAACGATCCGACCGCGCACGCCGAACTCGAGGCCATTCGCGCCGCGCTCGCCATTCGCGGCACCGGCCGCCTCGACGGCTGCGACCTGTACGTCACGCTCGAACCCTGCGCGATGTGCGCCGGTGCCATCGCCCACGCCCGTATCCGGCGCGTGATCTACGCCGCGGCCGACCCGAAGGCCGGCGCCGTCGACAACGGCGTGCGGCTGTTCGACAGCCCGAACTGCCACCATCGCCCGGAGGTGATCTCGGGGATCGGCGAAGCACGCTCGTCGGAAATGCTGAAGGCGTTCTTTGCCGGGCTGCGGACCTAGTCCCCGGCCCGCGTGATCTCGCCCGACTTCATGATGAACTGTTCCACCTTCCGCGACAGATTGCGCTTGAAGTAGTCCTTCTCCTTGTCGGCGTAGGCGAGGATTTCCTTGACCCGCCAGAACTCGAGCGCACCGACGGCGCTGAGGTGGGGCCGGGCGTAAACATCGGGCGGATAGGCCGCCATCATGTGCGCGGTCAGCGAGTGCATCATGATCTGCGCTGAACCGAACCACACATCGAGGGCGCGGAAGTCGGAGCGGCCCATGGCTTCACTCGGGTCGCCATTGACGTCGATGCCGACGAGGATGTCGCAGTCCGACGCTTGGTCGAGCGGCAGCGGGTTTACCACCCCGCCATCGACCAGCACATGGTTGGCATAGCGCACCGGCTTGAACAGCGACGGGATGGCGATCGAGCCGGCGATTGCGGGCTTCAGCAGCCCCTGGTTGAACACCGCCTGATGCCACGACTGGAAATCCGTCGCGACGACGTAGAGCGGAATTTGCAGTTCGGCGAAATTGTCGGGAAACGGCTCGGGCAGGAAGGCGTCGACCACCCGCATGGCGTCGAGCTGCATGTTGAGGCCGTTCTGCAGGAGGCCGCCGATATTGCGGATCTGCGCCCCCCACAGCCGCGCCGCGATGATGCGCATGGTGCCGAGCACGCTCAGCGAATGATCGCGCAGCTCCTTGCCGGTCATGCCGTTGGCCCAGCCGGCGCCGATCAGCGCCCCGATCGAGGTGCCGGCGATCACCGAGGGTTTGAGCCCGAGTTCGTCCATCGCTTCGATGAAGGGGATATGCGTGAGGCCGCGCGCCGATCCGCCACCCAGCGCCAGCCCGATCCGGGGCATGTCGCCATGGTCGGGCTTCATCAAAGGGGAGGCGCCACCGACCGCGTGCATGCGATCAATCAGCTCCTGTCCCCGCTGTACGATGGGGATCAGTTGTTCCTCGGGGGTGAGGGTGTGAGCCATGGTGACAAAATAGGCTGCGCCCGGAAGGTTGATAAGACCTTCCACGGCGTGCCGGTGAAGGGAGATGGTTAACTAACTGTCGAGGTGAGCATTTCGTTCACGCAGCACTTCGCGCCAGCCGATGTCGTTACGGTAAAAGCCGTCCGGCCAGTCGATGCGGGCCGCCGCGGCGTCCGCCCGCTCCTTGGCGTCCGCCACCGTCGGCCCGAGCGCGGTGACGTTGAGCACGCGCCCGCCATTGGCCAATAGCCGGTCGCCCTCGCGCTTCGTGCCGGCGTGGAAGACGATCATGTCGTCCGCATCGAGATCGTCCGCGCCGCGGATTTCGCTGCCTTTGCCGTAGGTTCCGGGATAGCCATTGGTGGCCATCACCACGGTCAGCGCGGTCTCCTCGCGCCACTGCGCACTCATCCCCTTGAGCCGGCCGGTGGCGGTCGCGAGCAGCAGCTCCAGCAGGTCGGATTTGAGCCGCGGCATCAGCACCTGCGTCTCGGGGTCGCCGAAACGGGCGTTGTATTCGATGAGTTTCGGCCCGTCCGCCGTCAGCATCAGCCCGGCATAGAGCACGCCCTGGTATGGCGTGCCGCGGCGCGCAAGGCCGCGCACCGTCGGCTCGATGATGTCGGCGACGGTGCGGGCGGTCAGTCCCGGCGTCATCACCGGAGCGGGCGAATAGGCGCCCATACCGCCGGTATTGGGGCCCATGTCGCCATCGAAGGCGCGCTTGTGGTCCTGCGCGGTCGCCAGCGGCAGGATGTTTTCGCCGTCACAGAGGACGAAGAAGCTCGCCTCCTCGCCTTCGAGGAATTCTTCGACCACGACCGATGCACCGGCGGCGCCAAACGTCCCGCCGAAGCAGTCGGTGACGGCGTGGACGGCCTCCTCGAGTGTCGTCGCAACGGTCACGCCCTTGCCGAGCGCCAGCCCGTCGGCCTTGATCACCACCGGCAGCTTGTGGCCGCGGACGTATTCGATCGCCGGGTGCGCCGCATCGAATTTGCGGTAGCCGGCGGTCGGGATCCCCATCTCGTCGCAGAGGATTTTGGTGAAGCTCTTGGAGCCCTCGAGCTGACCCGCCGCCCGGCTCGGGCAGAAGCAGTCGATGCCCGCAGAACGGACTGCGTCGCCGAGGCCCTGGACCACCTGCGCGTCGGGGCCGACGACGACGAAATCGATCTTGTGTTCGCGGGCGAGGGCGACGACGGCGGCATTGTCCGTGATGTCGCAGGCAAGGTTGGTCGCGACCTTTTCGGTGCCGCCATTGCCGGGCGAAACGAACAGCGCGTCGAGCCTCTGCGACTGGCTCAGTTTCCACGCCAGCGCATGCTCTCGCCCGCCGCCGCCTACCACCAGAACCCGCATCTCGCACTCCGTTTGGGCTCCCTTGACCCATCGGACGACAAAGCGCAACAGGGGGCATGGACGCGCCATCCAGCAACGCCCACGAATTCTCGGTCTCCGAGCTCGCCACCGCGGTGAAGCGGGCGGTCGAGGACGAGTTCGGCTATGTCCGCGTGCGCGGCGAAATTTCGGGCTATCGCGGCCCGCACTCCTCCGGCCACGCCTATTTCACGCTCAAGGACGACGGCGCCTCGATCGATGCGGTGGTATGGAAGACCAGCATGTTCCGGCTCAAGTTCAAGCCGGAAGAGGGCATGGAGGTCATCGCCACCGGGCGGCTGACGACGTTCCCCAAATCGAGCAAATACCAGATCGTCATCGAGCAGCTCGAACCCGCCGGCGCCGGCGCGCTGATGGCGCTGCTCGAGGAGCGGCGACGCAAACTCACTGCCGAGGGCCTGTTCGCCGCCGAGCGCAAGAAGAAGCTGCCTTACCTGCCGCGCATCATCGGCGTCGTTACCTCGCCGACCGGCGCAGTGATCCGCGACATCCTCCACCGCCTCGACGACCGCTTCCCGACCCGCGTGCTGGTCTGGCCGGTGCGGGTGCAGGGCGAGACTGCCGCGGCCGAGATCGCCAATGCCGTGAAAGGCTTCAACGCCCTGACGCCGGATGGGATCGTGCCGCGTCCGGACCTGCTGATCGTCGCCCGCGGCGGCGGCTCGATCGAGGACCTCTGGAGTTTCAACGAGGAGATCGTCGTCCGCGCGGTCGCCGAGAGCCAGATCCCGGTGATCTCGGGCGTCGGCCACGAGACCGACACCACGCTCGTCGATTTCGCCGCCGACCTCCGCGCCCCGACGCCCACCGCCGCTGCCGAAGCGGCGGTGCCGGTGCGCGCCGAACTCATCGCCTATGTCGAGGACCAGGGCGCGCGAAACCGCAACGTCGTCCGCCGCCAACTCACCGGCAGCCGCGACCGCCTGCGCGCCGCAGCGGGCGAACTGCCCCGGCCGCTCGACCTGCTCAACATCGCGCGGCAGCGGCTCGATAACGCCACCGGCGAGCTTTCCGCGTCGTTGAGGCATCTGGGCCAGAGCAAGCGGCTCGCCTTCACCCACTCGGCGACCAAGATCCAGCCCAGTCTGGTCGGACAACGGCTCGCGTCGATCCGGCAGCGCCTGGGCGAAATGGCACGCCGCAGCGATTCTGCTGCCGCCCGCTCGCTGGAACAACGGCGCGCAGCGTTTGAAAAGGCTGCCGCGCAGCTCACGCCCAACGCGCTGGCGACCGACATCCGGCATGCCCGCGCGCAACTCTCGCCGCTGTCCGAGCGCTTGTTGCCTGCGCATAGCCGTGCGCTGGCGCGTGGCGCCGATCGGCTGAACACCGTCTGGAAACTGATCGAGTCCCTGAGCTACCGCAGCATTCTCGATCGCGGCTTCTCGCTGCTGCAGGATGACGCCGGCCATATCGTCAAGAGCAAGGACGCCGTGCGGCCCGGCCAGTTGCTCAGCGTTCAGGTCAGCGACGGCAGCTTCAGTGCCAATGTGTCCGGCGCCCCGGCGCAGCGCAAAAAGCCGCGCCCGCCGCGTGACGACGGCGGGCAGACGACGCTGTTTTAGCGGCGATCTCGGCGCGCGCCCTAGACTTCCCCAGCGAAAGCTGAGACCCAACCATCAGTTGGCTCAAGGTGAGGACTGGATCCCAGCTTTCGCTGGGAAGTCCAGCGGGGCGTTCACCGCCGTTTTCAAAATCCGAGTTTCGGCCTATATCCGTGCCATGAACATCTACGACAAGAGCTTTACCCCCTCCGAGGCGGTGATCCGCTATCTCGATGGCGACTATGTCGTGATCCGCCCCGGCAGCTTCGTGCGGTGTTCCATCACCGGCAAACCGATCCCGGTCGATGAGCTGATGTACTGGAATGTCGACCGCCAGGAGCCCTATTCCGACGCCGACGCGGCGCTGGAGGCCTATAAGCGCCACGGGCTCTCCGGCAAGTAAGCCCAACAGCGGTTGGCCGAGCGAGCCCTCCCGGGATCGATCGGCCAGAGCACAAGGAAGCTGCGGTTGGCCGAGCGAGCCGTCCCGGGATCGATCGGCCAGAGCAGAGCAAGGAAAGTGTTAGGCGTCACCGGCTAGACTGACCGCCCTGGGCGGGACTCCAAGTTAATGCCGGTTAACAAACTGCTGATCATCTCGAACGGTCACGGCGAGGATTCCATCGCCGCCGAGATCGTTCGCCGGCTGCCCAAGACCATCGAGGTCAACGCCTATCCCACGCTCGGCGACGGCCGCGCCTATGCGGGCGTCTGCACCATCGTCGGCCCGCGGCGGCAACTGCCGAGCGAGGGGCATCGCCTCCAGGGCTCATTGATCCGCGATGTCTTCGCCGGCTTGGGCATCGGTCCGGCGCTCACTTTTATGCGCAAAGAGGCGAAGAAATACGACGCCATTCTAGTTGTCGGCGACATGCTGGGCGTCGTGATGTCGTGGTTTGCGCGCCGCCGCGTGCGCATCTATCTCGACGTCTACAAATCCGGCTACGACAATGCCTATTCGCCGAGCGAACTGTTCATCCTGCGGCGCACCGCTACCCTGGTCCTGACCCGCGACACGATCCTCGCCGAACAACTGAATGCCGCGAGGGTCAACGCACGGTTCGCCGGCAATGCGATCATGGACACCGTGGTCACCGGCAAGTACGACGCGCAACTGCATCGGCGCAACATGCGCGCCATTGCCGTGCTGCCCGGCAGCCGCGCCAGCCTCAAGGACAATTTCGGCGTGCAGCTCGATGCGCTGCGGCGCGTCCCCGGCATCGAGGGGACCGACGTCTTCGCTGTGCTGGCGCGTCCCGGCGATGCAACCGATCTCGCCGAAGCGAGTGGCATGCGCCTCAGCCCACCCAGCAACGGCAGCGATCTCGGGACGCTCAGCGACGGCCGTGTGACGGTTCGCCTATCCACCGGCTCGCTCGGCGCGGTGATTGCCGCGAGCGATGTCGTTCTCGGGCAGGGGGGCACCGCCAACCTCCAGGCGATGGGTCTGGGCAAGCCCGTCGTGTCGTTCCACGCCGACGGCTCGACGGCGCGCCGCATGGCACGCAACGAAGCGCTCGCCGGTGACGCCCGCATCTTCACCCCGCGCGATCCCAACGCGATCGCCGCCGTGATCTCGAAGCTCCTCGCCGATCCAGCGGACCGGGCACGGCGTGGCACGATCGGGCGCGAACGCATGGGGCCACCCGGGGCGATTGCGGCGATTATTGATGAGTTGACGAAGTAGTCCTGACGGCAGCCCCAAGCCCCCACCCACCGGCTTCGCCGGTCCCCCCTCCCCGATGGGAGGGATACGCCAGACTACTCCGCTTGAGTGGAGCCCATCCCTCCCTGCGGGGAGGGGGACCACGCGTAGCGTGGTGGGTGGGGGGCTGCCGAACCATCCTACCTGGGGGGAACGACCTTCCCATCCGCCATCGCAAACGCCTTCGCCAGCACCCGATCCAGCCGCTCCGCCAGATCAGCCGCATACGCCGTGTCCGTCACATCAGGGTCCGTCATATAGATCGGCCCTTCACACGCGAAGGCTATCGTCGAGAACGGGAAGTTGAGCTGCATCTTGTCCCAGACGCGCTCCAGAATCTTGCGGCGCGAGGTCGCCGTGGCGATGGCGTAGATCGGCCGCCCGGTGCGCCGCGCCAGCGCGATCATGCCCAGCGACACGTTGCGGCCGGGCTCAGGCGGAATGTCGGCGGTCGCAAACAGCGTCGTGCCCGACTTCAGCACTTTCAGCATATTGCGGAAGGCGGCGAGACCGCCCGTCCCGGTGCTCTGCCGCTCGCTGGCACCGGAACCTTCGACGATCTGGTAGCCGAGCGAACGGGCCATCTCCCCCATCATCATCCCGTCGGGGTGCATCGAGATCAGCAGCGCGACCTGACCGGGATCGGGCATCACCACATAGGCGAGATTGGATTGGCCGTGCCAGCTGACCGCGATTGCGGGCCAGTGGTCCTTCTGCGCCGCTTCCCAGAAATCCGGAGGGTCGGCGACGACCCGCGAGGTCATGCGGACGAAACGGACATAGCTGCCGATCAACACCCGCCCGATGAACCGGCGTACACCAGGGCGGTCGATCCATTTGACCGGCGCGGCAGTCCCGTCCGCGCTCACTCGTCGTCTTCGGGGTCGAGCAGGCGGTGCAGATGCACCACGAAATAGCGGGTCTGGGCGCTGTCAACGGTCTGCTGCGCCTTGGACTTCCAGACGGCCTGGGCTTCGGCGTAGTTCGGATAGACGCCCACGAGGTCGACCTTGCTGAGATCCTTGAATGTGATCCCCTCTATGCTCTCGAGTTCGCCACCGATCACGAGATGCAGCAACTGCTTGGCGGGCTCTTTCTTCTTCGGCGCTTTCACGTCGTGGACTTTCGTTCGAGGTCGAGTTGCGGCTCGGGGCAGCCATAGACCTTGATCAGCGCCCCGCACAGCACGTCTCTTAGCGAAACCTGGGCAAAGGCGGCAAGCGCCCCGTGGCGCACATCTGCCCTGTTGAACTGCATGGCGCCGGCGCAGGCGTCCTCGAACGGAATGCCGCACTCGGCAAGGATCGCCGCGGCACCGGCAAGGTCCCAGTCCTGCGAGCCACGCCGGACCACGGTCGCGTCGAGCTTGCCGGTCGCGATCTGCACCAGCCGGTAGGCGAGCGACGGGTAGAACGGTCCCCGCGTATAGTCGAGCCCGGCCGACTGCAGCTCCTGGTGCACCGCCCCCGGCGCCGGGATCAGTGGCGCATGCCGGTCGGGCGGCGTCCGCCGCAGGATCGGCTGGCCGTTGAGCCGCGCCCCGCCGCCGAGGAACGCGTCATACATCTCGTCGCGGGCAGGGGCGTAAACGACGCCGGCGATGGGGACGCCATGCTCCACCACCGCGAGTGACACCGTCCAGCTGTCCTCGCCATTGATAAAGCCGCGGGTGCCGTCGATCGGGTCGACGATAAAGGTTCGGGGATGGGCAAGGCGGGAGTGGTCGTCTTCGCTCTCCTCGCTCAGCCAGCCATATTGCGGCCGGGCGGTGGTCAGCGCCGAATGCAGGAATTTGTCGAGCACGATATCGGCTTCGCTCACCGGCGAGGCGTTTTCCTTGGTCCAGGTCTTGAGGTCGCGCCGGAAATAGCTCGACGCGATGATCCCCGCCGTCACCGCTGCGGTGCGCAGCAGATCGAGGTCGAGTTCATATGAAGGAAGCTGTTCAGCCATGGCGCCCGGGGGTTTCGCGTGCCTTCTAGGCGCAATTGCGATGGCACGCAATTTTGCGCTCCCCGGGCGACAGGGTGAACGAACAATGACCACTCGCGGCGATCTTGCCGGCAGAACTGATAGATCAATGTTCTATAACGCGCAATCGGTCGTCGACAGGCTGCAAATGAGCCAGGAAAACCATTGAGTTCCCGCTGGTTAACGGGATTCCGACGTTCGTCCTTAACCCGCCGTTACACCCGGTCACATGCCGTAAACCGTGCCGAAAAACTACCTAAACTTAACCGAACCGATTAAGCCCGCTGGAAAGGCGAGGGCGTAGGTTGGGGGCATAAAGAGGGCACACAAAAAGCTCTCGAGGTTGACAGGAAGGCAGACTAAAAATGGGTCAGCACGTGGGGATCGAGGGATCGTCCGTCGTCGTGATGTTCGGGATGCGCAGTGCCGCGAAGATGGCCGCGCAACCCTTCACGGCCAAGCAGTTCGGTCCGGCCAACGACAATGGCCCCAAGGATCCGGTGAAGACCGTCACGGTGCGCAAGCAGCTCGAGAAATCGGGCGTTGCCATCAAGATCAAGGTGCCGGTGACCGAGTTCATCGGCGTGTCGGTTTCGACCCATATCTCCGAGGAAGGCGTGCTCACCAGCGCCATCGAGCTGGTGCACGGCGATCCGGAGCTCAATTACAAGGTGTTCGAGGAGGCCGGGAACGGCTCCGTCGTCGCCGAATGGCAGAACTGGGGCAAAAAGCTCCGTTTGCCGCTCTACATCAAGGCTGGCGACGGCTCGCTGCTGCCCTACAGCCAGCAGGTTTCGGGCGTGGCGCTCGGCCCCGACGTGGCGCGCCGCAAGATGATGCACGACGTGAACCGCCGCCCGCGCTTCCTCAATCGCCGGGCTCCCGGGGAATCTGCGATCTAGGTGTTTCTACCTGCAACCTTTTGGGCGACCGCCCGTTACTTTGCTTGCCCGGCGGTTGTTTGCACCCCCGAAAAACCGCCCGGCCCCGATAGCGACCTCCAAAGCGCTGCAACGGCCCGTCACCTGCCCCCGTGACGGGCCGATTGCGTTTTTCCGTCAGAACAGATGCTCGACGAAGAAGGCGGCGGCCAATGCCAGCCCCACCCAGTGGTTTGCCTTGAAGCGGACCAGCGCGTTGTCGGGGTTTGCCGGATCGAGCGTCACCACCTGCCAGGCGAGGATCAGCGCCGGGATTAGCAGCAGCGGCACGAACAGGCGGCCGCCCCCCACCATCGTCCCGGCAATCAGCCAGCAGATGATCGCGCCGGCGTAAAACAGCCCGACCAGCGGCTTCACCCGCTCGCCGAACAGTCTCGCCGTGGATTTGATGCCGATCAGCACGTCGTCCTCGACATCCTGCAGGGCATAGATCGTGTCGTAGCCGATCACCCACAGGATGCTGCCCAGATAGAGCAGCAGCGGCGCTACGCTCAGGCTCTCGGTCTCCGACGTCCAGCCGACCAGCGCGCCCCACGAAAATGCGAGGCCGAGGAACAGCTGCGGCCACCAGGTGATCCGCTTCATGAACGGATAAATGCCCACCAATACCAGCGACAGCGCGCCCAGCCCGATGGTCAGCCAGTTGAACTGGCAGAGGATCATGAAGCCGACGAGGAGCTGGGCGCTGAGGAACAGCGCGGCCTGCTGCCGGCCGACATCGCCGGACGGGATCGGCCGCGACTTGGTGCGCTCGACCTGCGCGTCGAGGTCGGCATCGATGATATCGTTGAGCGTGCAGCCGGCGCCGCGCATGGCAACGGCGCCGATGAACATCAGGATCAGCGTCCACCAGTTGAAGCCGCGGGCAGGCACCGCCATCGCCGCCATCGCGAGCGAGAAGGCGCAGGGCCAGAACAGCAGCCAGAAGCCGATCGGCCGGTCCCAGCGTGCCAGCCGCGCGTAAGGTTTGAGGAGTTCCGGAAAGTGCCGGTCAACCCAATTGCCGCGCTGGGCGTCGGAAACCGCGCCGGTCTGGGGCTCGGGACTTGGCATTGGGTGAGGTCCTGTGCGCAAATGCGGGCGCTTTATCCGCTCACCTCCCCGGCAAGGCAAGATGCCCCGCTCCTACAAGTCATTTCCGCGCCTCTATGTCGAACCCGCCCTCGCGGCCGGGGCGATTTTCGAGCTCGGCAAGGAGCAGGCCAACCACCTCGTCAACGTCCTGCGATTGAAGGAAGGTGACGCCATCGTCCCCTTCAATGGCCGCGATGGCGCCTGGCTGGGCAAGATTACTCACGCCGGCAAGAAAAGCGCGACGGTTGAGCTCAGCGTGCAGGTCGCGCACCAGACTCCGCCGCCGGATCTGTGGTTCGGATTCGCCCCGCTGAAGGTCGGCCGGCTCGACTATCTGGTGCAGAAGGCGACCGAAATGGGTGCCGGGACGATCCAGCCGGTCATCACCAAATTCACCCAGGCGCGCACCAAGCCCGACAAGCTTGCCGCCTATGTCCTTGAAGCGGCGGAGCAATGCGAGGTGCTGACGCTGCCAATCGTGGCGCCCGAGATCGGGCTTGCGGCGCTGGTCGACGACTGGCGGCAAACGCAGGGGCTGCGCCGGCTGCTGTTTGCCGACGAAGCGGCAGGGGCATCCTCGCCGGTCGATCAGATCGGCTGGCTCGAGGGTTTACCGGTCGGGATCCTCATTGGACCCGAAGGTGGCTTCTCCGACGAGGAGCGCGACCTGCTTCTCGGGCAGGACTTCGTCGTCCCGATCAGCCTCGGACCCCGAATCCTTCGCGCCGACACCGCGGCAGTGGCCGCTCTGGCGCTGGTTCAGGCAATCATCGGCGATTGGCGATAAAGGGATTGCTTTCGCCGGTGTGAGGGCTTAGGTCCCCGCCAAGCCGGCCCCAGCCCGGCGCTTTTAGGGACTATCGGAGACTTCATGGCCGGCGCCGAATCCTCGCCGCTCATCGCCTCGCGCGCTGATCTGATCGAAGCCATGTCGCGCGGCGGCAAGCCGAAATCCGAATGGCGCGTCGGCACCGAGCACGAAAAGCACGTTTACCGCAAAGACCCGCTGCGCCCGGTGCAGTACGAGGGCGACGACGGTATCGCGGCGCTGCTCGAAGGCATCCGCCAGCGCACCGGCTGGGACTATTTCTACGACAAGCACAACCCGATCGGCCTCCGCAATCTGACGCCGGTGGGCGGCATTTCGCTCGAGCCGGGCGGCCAGTTCGAGCTGTCGGGCGCTCCGCACGAGACTATCCAGCAATCGGCGGCGGAACTGCGGTCCCATATCGAGGACTGCCGTGCCATCGGCGGGCCGCTCAACATCCATTTCCTCGGCCTGGGCGTGACGCCTATCTGGTCCGTCGCCGATCTCAAGCGCATGCCCAAATCGCGCTATGGCATCATGACGCCCTACATGGAAAAGGTCGGCACGCTCGGCACCTCGATGATGTACCGCTCGTGCACCGTGCAGGCCAACCTCGACTTCGCCGACGAAGCCGACATGGTCAGGAAAATGCGCGTCTCGCTGGCGCTGCAGCCGGTGGTCACCGCGCTGTTCGCCAATTCGCCCTTTGTCGACGGCAAACCCTCGGGCTATCTGAGCTTCCGCTCGCACATCTGGCTCAACACCGACCGCGCCCGCACCGGCATGCTGCCCTTCGTGTTCGACGACGATTTCGGCTTCGACCGCTATGCCGAGCACGCGCTCGACGTGCCGATGTATTTCGTCATCCGCGACAAGCAGTACGTCAACGCGTCCGGCGAAAGCTTCCGCGCCTTCATGCAGGGCGAACTGCCGCAGCTTCCGGGCGAAAAGCCGACGATCAAGGACTGGGAGGACCACTTGTCCACCCTGTTCCCGGAAGTGCGGCTCAAGCAGTTCCTCGAAATGCGCGGCGCCGACATGGGCGACGAGGCACATGTCAACGCGCTGTCGGCCCTGTGGGTCGGCCTGCTCTACGACGAAGACGCGCTCGGCGAAGCGTCGGCGCTCATCAAGGGCTGGTCCGTCGAGGAAATGGCAAAGCTCAGGAACGACGTTCCCGAACACGCCATCCACGCCCAGTTCCGCGGCGGCCGCGTCGCCGACATCGCGAAGCGTGCGGTCGCAATCGCACGGCGCGGTTTGGTCCGCCGCGGCCTCGGCGAGGAGGCCTATCTTGCCCCACTCGAAGCGACGCTCGAATTGAACAAGACCCCGGCCGAACGCTGGCTCGACAAGTACAATGGCGAGTGGGCTGGCGACCTAACGCGAATATTCGACGAAGCTGAGATCTGGGGGAAGCCCCCACCCACCGGCTTCGCCGGTCCCCCCTCCCCGATGGGAGGGATACGCCAGATTACTCCGCTTGAGTGGAGCCCATCCCTCCCATCGGGGAGGGGGGACCACGCGTAGCGTGGTGGGTGGGGAGCTTGGCCCGCCCACAAAGTCTTACTTCGTCTGCGCCGCCAGCGTTCGTGCTCCAAGCCACGACCCTAGCACCACCAGTACAACAGCCAGCACCAGCCCGATCCACACGATCGGATTGCTGAAGTCGCCGAGGAACACCGCCCGCAGCGCTTCCACAATGTGCTTGAACGGGTTGAAGTTCGAGACGATCTGCAGCCATTGCGGCGCGATGCTCATGGGCAACAGGATGCCCGAGAGCAAGAGGATCGGCAGCGCCAGGGTGTTGACCATCGGCGCCAGCACGTCCTCGCTCTTGGTCGCAATCCCGATGGCGTTCGAGATGAACGAGAACGCCGCGCCGAGGAGGGCCACCAGCACGAACCCGATCACCACGGCGCCGGCCGGAATGCGAAGGCCGAGCAGGAACGCGCAGCCCACCAGCACCGCAGCCTGCACCACGATCACCACCACGTCGCGCATACTGCGGCCCGTGATGATGGCGTTGCGCGATGCGGGTGTCACGAGCTGCCGTTCGATGACCCCCGAGCGCCATTCGGCGATGATGCCGAAGCCGACGAACAGCCCGCCGAAGATGCCCAGCTGTACCAGCAGCCCCGGCACGAACACCTGCCACGCGTCGCCCTTGAATCCCGATGTCGCGGCGATGTTCTGCAGCATCGGCCCGAACAGCGTCAGATAGAGGATCGGCTGCAGCAGCCCGATCGCCACCCACAGCGGCTGGCGCAGCGACAGTCGCATCGAGCGCGAGAAGATCGTCCAGGTATCACGAAAGAATGCCATTTTAATCTCCTCAGTCCCGCAACGAGCGGCCCGTCAAGGTCAAAAACACATCGTCGAGCGTCGGCCGATTGACGTCGACGCCGATCGCGTCGATACCGGCGCGGGTCAGCTCGGCGAGCAACACGGGCAGGGCGCGTCCACCATCGGGAACGTGCAGCCGCACCACATGCGCTTCGACGCCGGGTGTGTCCGCGCCGTCGAGCCTGCCGGCGATCTCGCCGGCTGCCCGCGCATCGGTCTCGTTGCGCAGCGTCAGCGTGATCGCGTCGCCCGACACGCGCTTCTTGAGCTCGGCCGGCGTGCCCTCGGCGACGATGGTGCCATTGTCGATGATGAGGATGCGGTCGCTCAGCGAGTCCGCCTCGTCCATGTAGTGCGTGGTGAGGAACACGGTCGTGCCCAACTCGTCGCGCACCGAGCGGATGTGGTTCCAGAGGTTCGCGCGGCTCTGTGGGTCGAGACCCGTCGACGGCTCGTCGAGAAACACCAGTTGCGGTTCGTGGATCAGACCCATGACGATATCGAGCCGCCGCTTCTGGCCGCCCGACAGCGAACCACACGCCCGGTCCCACACATCGCTCAGATCGAGCGCCGCCAGCAGCTTCTGCCCGCGCTGCTTCGCCGTTGCGCGATCGATGCCATAGAGCTCGGCGTGGCTCATGATCTCTTCGCCCGCGCGCGCCTCCGGCGAGGTCGACCCGGCCTGGCTGACATAACCGATCTTGCGCCGCACCCCGACCGGATCGGTCCGCAGATCGCTGCCGGCCACCGTTGCCGTGCCGCCGGTCGGCTCCAGCAGCGTCGCCAGCATCTTGAGCGTCGTCGTCTTGCCCGCGCCGTTAGGCCCGAGGAAGCCGACGATCTCGCCCTTGTTCACCCTCAGGTCGATGCCGCGCACCGCCTCGATCGATTTGCCGCGCGCCTTGTAGGTGCGCTTGAGGCCAGTTGCCTCGATCATCGCGTCATTCGCCATTCTGTCCTCTTGCACCTGCCGTCGCCGCAAAGTCCGGATCGGGCGGAAGGCTGCCGCTGTGTTCACCACCATGGCCGCCTCCACTACGAAGTTCTGGCAGCAGCGGCTTGATCGCCCTTGCCCCGCCATAAATCTCACGATATAATTATCTTATGGATCAAGATACTCGAACGTCAAGAGAGAAATCGCATGAGGCGATAGGCCTCCGTCTCAAGGAAGCGGTGCGCGCCAACCAGACCGCCAACGACGTCTTCGATGAGGCGTTCGCCAATTTCCTCGGCATCAACCGCACCGATGCGCGCTGCCTCGACATCATCGATCGGAAGGGCAGCGTGACCGCCGGGCAGCTGGCAACCGAGAGCGGCCTGACCACCGGCGCCGTCACCGCCATCCTCGATCGGCTGGAACGCCAGACCTATGTCCGCCGCGTGCGCGACTCGGACGATCGCCGCAAGGTTTATGTCGAGGCCACCGACCGCTGCCGCGAAATCTCCTGGCACATCTTCGGCCATTTCAGCCGGTTGAGCCCGGTGCTCACGTCAAAATTCTCGCCCGAGCAGGTGAGGGGGATCATCCAGTTCCTCGAAATGGGATCCTACCTCAACCGCGAGATGGCGGCGGTCCTGCAGCAATATTCGGAACCCGAAGGCAACGATCCCGACTGGCGCCTTGAGCGCGCCAAGGCCTTCGAAAAGGCCGCCGAAGCCGCGACGCCAAAAGTCACACGCGACCTCGAAGCCATCGTCCGCAACGTCGACGAAAGCCTCTAGTTACTCCGCCGCGATCGGCAGCGGATCGGCGGTATCGAGGTTGCCCATGCTGGTGACGATGTGGCGGGCCAGCGCATCGTAGATGCCGCCATAGGCGTGGCTGGCGCGCAGCAAGGCGATCTCGGCATCGCGCAGGCGCGGCAAATTCTTGTCCTCGGCAATGGCCAGCATGCCCGGCATCAGCGCGCTTTCGGGCAGGAACCCGACCGCGAGATCGGTCAGCACGGCCGAGGCGATGGCGAGGGCGTTGGACGAGGTGTAGGCGACGCGATAGTCGCGGCCGATCCGGTCCAGCGCTTCAATCGCGTTGTCCTTCCAGCAGCAGGTCTGACCGCCGGCGATCGGCAACGGGTCCGTGTTGAGCGCCTGTCCGCCCTGCGCCGCGACCCAGAACATTTTTTCGGTGCGGAACAGCTCGCCATACTCGCGGTTGGTGCCCTGAGTGAAGCAGATGAGGTCGTAGCGGCCCTGCTTCATGCCCTGCAGCAACTCTTCGGACGCGGCGCAACGGATATCGATGATGATCTTGGGGTGCGTCCGCTGGAAGTGCGACAGGATCACCGGCAGCAGGCGCACGGCATAATCGTCGGGCACGCCGAAGCGGATGGCACCGGCCATTTCCTCGTCGTTGAACAGGTCCATCACCTCGGCATTGATCTTCAGCATTTTCCGCGCACGGGAGTAGAGCGCCTCGCCGTGCTGGGTCAGCGACACGCCGCGACCGTCGCGCGACAGCAGCGCGTGGCCGAGGCGCTCTTCGAGCCGCTTGATCTGCATCGACACGGCCGACTGGGTCTTGTTCACGCGCCGCGCCGCTTCGGTGAAGCTGCCGCAATCGGCAATGGCGCAAAAGCTCTGCAACTGGTCGAGATCGAGGGGAACCGACATCCGACTTCTCCATCACCGAATTTGATGATTGGGATGAAATCTATTTGTTAGACGAATACAAGTCCAGTCCATAGATAGATGACAACGGCGATAGCGATTGCCGTGACCCGCCGAATCTCCCCGGCACAAACACAGATCTGGAGACTGAAAATGGCGCTCTTGCTTTCGGGCGAGCGGCCGTCTGCCGCCGCCGTCACGCTCAACCCCTTCCGCTACGCCGTTGCCTTCGTTGGTAAAGTACGCGCAGCCAATGCCCGACGGCAGGCCTTTCACAATCTCCTGTCGCTCAATGACGGCCGCCTCGACGATCTGGGCATCGATCGCTCGGACCTGTTCGACGCCATGGCGGTCGAGCCATCGCGCTCCGCTCGCGTGCTCAGCGACCGCCGGTCCGCCAAAGCCACCCATTGGCTCAATCCGTAAGGGTTGTCCCAATCTCCGGAGCGGGCCTGCCCGCTCGCTCCGGTTTCCCGACCGACTGCCGGGTCCCTGCGGCCCGGCTTTTTTCATTTGAGATCAATCAGTCCCGCGCCGGTCGGGCGAAAACCGCAAGCGCGGTAAAACCCCTCGAGATGCGGCTCGTAATCGACATGCAGCCACTCCGCGCCGCGCTCGCGGGCCAACTCAGCGGCCCCCTGGACCAACGATAGGGCGATCCCTTGGCGCTGAAACGCCGGGTGGACGGTCGTGTCGAGCAGGAATGCGTGAACGCCACCGTCCCAGGCAACATTGACGAACCCGATCAGCCGGTCGCCTTCATAGGCTCCGACATGCACGAGGCTGCGCCGCAGGACGCTTTCGCTGTATCCCACACCCAACGGTGAACCCCAGGCAGCCCGCCACAGCGGCGCCAGTTGGTCGTGCGATGGGAAAGGATCGGCGGCTAGCCGGATCACGGCAGGTTGGCGAAGCCGTCTTTGAAGCCGTCGAGCGACACCGGGATGCCGATGCCTTCCTCGGGCGTCTTGAACACCACGAAGATCGCGGTAGTGCCGGTCGACAACTGATTGACCAGCGCATCGTCCATCACGACTTCCGCCACGCAGCCATTGGGCAGGCAGCGCACGAACGCCACGCGGCCCATGTCGGTGCCGTCGATGTTGAGCCCCAGCCCGTTGGGCAGCAAAACCCCGAGCGGGGCGAGCACGCGCAGCAGCCGGGCCTGACGGTCCGCAGTCTTGAGCACGATCACCGAGAGCCCGACATTGGGCTGATCCTCGGCGGTCACGTTCTGGATGATGGCGCACTGCTCGAAACTGGCGCCCGGCGGTGTGTCGCAGCTCATCTGCCAGTCGCCATACTGGGCCTTGACGACGCCCTGGGCGGTCGCCGGGAGGGGCGTCGCGAGGAGCACCAGGCCAAGCAAGATCGCCGTCGCGCGGTTGAAGATCCGGGACATCACGTGCGGTTCGTCTCCCTTGCCGTCGCCCGCCGCTCCGCAGGCTCGGTCTAGTTATCTGCCCCCTTGCGGGCTGGCAATCGCAAAGCCGCATGAAAGGCCGAGAATCGCGGCGCTCCTGAGGCGGGATGAGGCGGCGCAGTGAGCGCTTTTTGACGCACGACTCAGCCCTGTGGCGGAATTGCGTTGGCACTGGCGATGTGGTTTAGGGTTGGACCAATTCCAGCGCTCCGAGGTTGAGTCGGGGCGGCGTATGCTATGCCGCACAAAACCGCCCTCAACTTCGCGTCCGCAGAACCGGATGAACGGGATCTCAAGGGGGTTATTTGTGGCCGGTAAGTTTGTTTCCTCCATTGGGATCGCGCTGAGCGCACTCGTGGGGCCTGCCGCGGCGTTCGCGGCCGAAGGCCAGCCGACGCCCGGCGAGATCGGCATGCAGGATTCCGTGACCCCGATCGCGGATTCGATCCACGTCTTCCACAATGGCATCCTGCTCTGGATGGCGATCCTCGTGTCGCTGCTGGTCTTTGTGCTGCTGGCCGTGATCGTGATCCGCTTCAACAAGCGGTCCAACCCGACCCCGGCCAAGTTCACTCACAATACGCTGGTCGAAGTGGTGTGGACCGCGCTGCCGGTGATCGTCCTCGTGGTCATCGCCATTCCGTCCTTCGCGATCCTCACCGATCAGCTGACGATGCCTGACGGGCAGCGCAAATATCTCGGCCCCAATATCTTCTCGTTCGGCTCGGTCGACGTCCCGGCCCCGGCCGTCACCATCAAGGTGACCGGCTCGCAGTGGTACTGGACCTATGAATATGTCGATCAGGGCAAGAGCTTCGACAGCAATATCCTCGCCGAAGATGTGCGCCTCGCGCAGACCCCGGTGCAGCCGCGCCTTCTCGCCGTCGACAACATGCTCGTCGTGCCGGTGAACGCCACCGTCCGCGTCCAGGTCACTGCCGCCGACGTGATCCACGCCTTCGCCGTGCCCAGCTTCGGCATCATCGCCGACGCCGTGCCGGGCCGCCTCAACGAGACCTGGTTCAATGCGCGCAAGGAAGGCGTATTCTACGGTCAGTGCCGCGAGCTGTGCGGCAAGGACCATGCCTTCATGCCGATCGCTGTTCGCGTGGTGTCGGCTGAGGTCTACGCCGCCTGGATGGCCGCGCTCGAAGCCGGCTCGGTGACCGCCGCCAACGCAACCCTGCCGCCCCTCTCGGCGGCACCCGCCGCGTAAGCGCCGGTCGTAAGGTATAGACAAGGGAACGCCGAACATGGCCGACACACACGCTCTTGAGGCTCACGACACTCACGCCGCCGGTTACGGGCATGAGGAGCACGGTCACATCACCGGGTGGCGGCGCTACCTGTTTTCGACCAACCACAAGGACATCGGTACGATGTACCTGGTGTTCGCGCTCATCTCGGGCGTCATCGGTGCGCTGCTCTCGGGCATGATGCGCCTCGAGCTGCAGGAGCCGGGGATCCAGATTTTCCACGGCCTCGCCTCGATCGTCTACGGCTACGGTCCCGACCAGGCTGCTCTGGCGCTCGATGCCGGCAAGCACATGTACAACGTGTTCACCACGGCCCACGCGCTGATCATGATCTTCTTCATGGTCATGCCCGCCATGATCGGCGGCTTCGCCAACTGGTTCGTGCCGCTGATGATCGGTGCGCCGGACATGGCGTTCCCGCGCATGAACAACATCTCGTTCTGGCTGCTGCCGCCGGCCCTGCTGCTGCTGATCATGTCGATGTTCTTTGAGGGTCCCGCGGGCGCTCACGGCGTTGGCGGCGGCTGGACGCTCTACCCGCCCTTCTCGACCTCGGGCCAGCCCGGCCCGGCAATGGATTTCGCGATCCTCTCGATCCACATCGCTGGCGCGAGCTCGATCCTGGGCGCCATCAACTTCATCACCACCATCTTCAACATGCGCGCCCCGGGCATGACGCTGCACAAGATGCCGCTCTTCCCGTGGTCGATCCTGGTGACCGCATTCCTGCTGCTGCTGTCGCTGCCCGTCCTCGCCGGCGGCATCACCATGCTGCTGACCGACCGCAATTTCGGCACCACCTTCTTTGCCCCCGAAGGCGGCGGCGACCCGGTGCTGTTCCAGCATCTGTTCTGGTTCTTCGGCCACCCCGAAGTGTACATCCTGATCCTGCCCGGCTTTGGCATCGTCAGCCACGTCGTGTCGACCTTCAGCAAGAAGCCCGTGTTCGGCTACATGGCGATGGTCTACGCCATGGTCGCCATCGGCGGCGTCGGCTTCATCGTGTGGGCGCACCACATGTACACCACGGGCCTGTCGCTCAACGTGCAGCGCTACTTCGTGGCTGCGACGATGGTCATCGCGGTGCCGACCGGCATCAAGATCTTCTCGTGGATTGCCACCATGTGGGGCGGCTCGGTGACTTTCCGCACCCCGATGCTGTGGGCGATGGGCTTCATCTTCCTGTTCACCGTCGGCGGCGTCACCGGCGTCATCCTCGCCAATGCCGGCGTCGATCGCGCGCTGCACGATACCTATTACGTCGTCGCGCACTTCCACTACGTGCTGTCGCTGGGCGCCGTGTTCGCGATCTTCGCGGCCTGGTACTACTGGTACCCCAAGATGTTCGGCATCATGTACAACGAGACCCTGGCGAACATCCATTTCTGGATCACCTTCGTCGGCGTCAACGTGGTGTTCTTCCCGCAGCACTTCCTCGGTCTCAGCGGCATGCCGCGCCGCTACATCGACTACCCCGATGCCTATGCGTTCTGGAACCGCGTTTCATCGGTCGGCTACTACATCACCTTTGCCGGCCTGCTGCTGTTCCTCTTCATCCTGTTCCAGTCGGCCCGCAAGCGTGAGCGTGCTCCGGCCAATCCGTGGGGTGAGGGCGCGACGACGCTGGAATGGACGCTGAGTTCGCCGCCGCCGTTCCACCAGTTCGAGACGCTGCCGCGCATTGACGCGAAGTCTGACCACTAAGGACGAGGCGCGTGGCATTCGTTGACGACAGCAAGGCTTATGTCACCGTAGCGGGTGGAGCGCGCGTAGAAGACTACTTCGCGCTCCTCAAGCCGCGGGTGATGTCGCTTGTCGTCTTTACTGCCATCATCGGCCTGCTGCTCGCGCCAGGCGGCATCAACCCGGTCGTCGGCATCATCGCCATCCTCTGCATCGCCATCGGGGCAGGGGGCTCGGGTGCCCTCAACATGTGGTACGATGCCGACATCGACCGCGTGATGAGCCGCACCGCCAATCGTCCGATCCCGGCCGGCCGTGTCAGCCGCGAAGAAGCACTGACCCTCGGCCTCGTCTGCTCCGGCTTCTCGGTGATGATCCTCGGGCTCGCGACCAACTGGGTTGCGGCGGGGCTTCTTGCCTTCACCATCTTCTTTTACGCCGTCATCTACACGATGTGGCTGAAGCGCTCGACGCCGCAGAACATCGTCATCGGCGGCGCCGCCGGCGCCTTCCCGCCGATGGTCGGCTGGGCCGCCGTCACCGGCGACATCTCGCTGCCCTCGATCGTCCTCTTCCTCATCATCTTCCTCTGGACCCCGCCGCATTTCTGGGCGCTGGCGCTCTATAAGCAGAGCGACTACGGCGCGGCCGGCATCCCGATGCTGCCCAACGTTGCCGGCGAGCCGGCGACCAAGCTGCAGATCCTCGTCTATTCGGTGCTCCTCGTCGCAGCGAGCCTCGTGCCGTCCTTCATCGGCATGTCCGGCTGGCTCTACACGGCGGTGGCCGTCGCTACTGGACTGTCGTTCCTCTATCTCGCCGTCCGGCTGTTCCGCAGCGATGCGGCGAGCATGAAGAAGATCGCCCGCTCGCTCTTTGTCTACTCGCTGAGCTACCTGTTCGTGATTTTCCTGGCGCTGATGACCGATCGCGTCGGCCAGATGATCGGCTGGGTGGCATGAGCACCGACCTCACCCCCGAAGAGCTGAAGCGTCGCCGGCGCCGCAACTCCATTGCGCTCGGCCTCGTGCTGGCCGCGCTCGTCGTGATCTTTTACGCGCTGACCATCGTCAAGATGGGCCCGGCCGTGTTCAATCGGGATCTCTGATGGCGACCGACGCACTCAGCCCGCCCACCGAACGCCGCAACCGCAACGTCGCGGTCGTCCTGTTCCTCGTCGCCGCCGGCATGGTCGGCGCCGCGTATGCCGCCGTGCCGATCTACCAGCTCTTCTGCCAGCTCACCGGCTATGGCGGCACGACCCGCGTCGCGACCGACAACCCCAAGGGCGTCATCGCCCGGCAGATGACGACGCGCTTTGATTCCAACATCGACGGCGGCCTTGCCTGGCAGGTGACCGCGGCGCATCCGATGTCCTCCGAGATCGGCCGCGTCGAGACCGCCGTGTTCACGGCGCGCAACCTCACCAACCAGACCATCACCGGCACGGCCGTGTTCAACGTCACGCCCGAGCGCGCCGGCATCTACTTCAACAAGATCGAGTGCTTCTGCTTCACCGAGCAGACGCTCAAGCCCGGCGAGACCGTGCAGATGCCGGTGACATTCTTCGTCGATCCCGATATCGACAAGGACGCTGAGTTGAAGACCATCCACGAGATCACTCTCTCCTACACCTTCTACGTTGCGAAAAATAAGGGAAGCTGACCCATGGCTGCCGCCGCTCACGCCAAGCCCAACCACGACTACCACCTCGTCAATCCGAGCCCGTGGCCGATCGTTGGCGCCATCTCGGCCTTCGTTCTCGCCGTCGGCGCCATCTGGTTCTTCAAGACCCGGACGACGGACAATCCGCAGCCCTGGCTGATGCTGATCGGCTTCGCGGGCGTCCTCTACACCATGTATGCGTGGTGGTCTGACGTGGTCCGGGAGTCGCTCACCGGCGACCACACGCCGGTGGTCAAGATGCACCACCGCTACGGCATGATCCTCTTCATCGCGTCCGAAGTGATGTTCTTCGTC
>JBKJTB010000441.1:0-4445 GCA_046594305.1 Devosia sp.
CTCTCACGGATATGCAGGGCGCCGTGGCGCGCTTCGAGATCTTCGAGGGCGACCCCATCCGCCAGCAGAAGCTGATCCGGACCGACCAGGGCTATCTGTCCGCCGTGCTCGACAAAGGCATGCGCGGTGTGTCGATCCCGGTGCAGGCGGACGCCGCGTCGGGCGGGTTCATCGTGCCAAACGACCACGTTGACGTCATTCTCACGCGCACCAGTGACGAAGGCCAGATGGCCGAGACCATCCTCACCAATGTCCGCGTGCTCGCCATCAACACACGTTTGGGCGAAGTGGGCACCACCGGTGGACCGGAAGACCCCGCCAATCCGCGGGCTGAAATCTTCGCCGGCGCGGCGATCGCCACGCTCGAGCTCGATCCCGGTCAGGCCGAAACAGTGATCAACGCCCGGCAGATGGGCCAGCTCTCGTTGGCTCTGCGCTCCATCGTCGACTTCGCCCAGACCACGCAAGATGCCGTGCGGCGCAACGCCCCGATCAAGATCATCCGCTATGGCGTCGAAGCCAATGTGACGACCGGCACGGCGGCAAGCAGCAGTTCGGGCGATGTCACCGTCGACCCCGCCAGCTACACACCGCCTCCCATTCGCGGCCCCATCTCCACTGCGCCTGAAGAGGTTGTGGAGTGACGCACGAGGACACCATGACGATCGCCACCCCCATGAAGCCGCGCGGATCCCAGATGAACTGGCAGCGTGCCGCCGTCGCCCTGTTGCTGAGCGCCGCTCTGGCTGCACCTGCAGTCGCCGCACAGCAAGCCTATCTGCGGATCGCCCATAAGGCCTCCGGCACGGCTCAAACGGTTCAGCTCGAAGTCAACAAGTCGATCCTCGTCGACCTGCCCACGAATGCGGGCGAGGTCATCGCGAGCCAGCCGGCGGTTGCAACCGTGGTGATGCGTTCGAAGACCCGCGCGATCATCCAGGGTATCTCCGGCGGTAACACCAACATCTTCTTCCTCGATCCGGCCGGCAACAACATCGCCGTGCTCGACCTCAAGGTCGTGCAGTCCGCATCCGAGGTCGGCGTGGCGCTGGAGGCAACGCTCGCCCGCGTCCTTTCGGGCTCCAACATCCGGGTCGAAACGCTGTCCGACAACGCCATCGACGGCACCACTCATTTCCTCCTGACCGGCACCGTTCGCACGGCCGAGGACAAGGCCGTAGCCGAGCAGATGGCCGGTCAACTCTCGGCCGATGGCGCGGCAACTGGCAGCCTTATTCAGGTCATCGGGCCGCAGCAGGTCATGCTGAAAGTCACTGTCGCTGAAGTCCAGCGCGACGTCGCCAAGCAACTGGGCGTCAACTTCTCCGGCAACTTCTCGGTCTCGGGGATCAGCGGCAGCTTCAACAACGCCATCGCGCCGGCGGTCTCCAACGGCGGCTCGGTGAACATCCCGTTCCCGACTGGGCCAGTCAGCGGCGCGATCGACGTGGCGGTGCGCGCCCTCGAACAGCGCGGCGCGCTGCGCACCCTTGCCGAGCCCACCCTCACCGCGCTCTCCGGTCAGCCGGCGACCTTCCTCGCGGGTGGCGAACTTCCTTACAACCGCGTGGTCGACGGCAACGTCGTCACCGAGTTCAAGCCCTACGGCGTCGAGCTTGGATTTACCCCCACGATCAAATCGGACGGCTCGATCAGCCTGCTCGTCCATAGCTCGGTATCCGAGCCGAGCGACCAGGGCGCGATCAACAAGCGCGACGTCTCCACCTCCGTCGTACTTGCCGTCGGGCAGACGCTCTCGATCGCCGGCCTGCTGAGCGAGCGTGCGCGCCAGGATATCGACCGCCTCCCGGGCCTCGGGGATATCCCGATCTTGGGCGCGCTCTTCCGCTCGCGCGAGTACCGCACGGAGCGCACGGAACTGGTCTTTCTCGTGACGCCCTACTACGCGCGCGCCGAAACTGAAATGCCGGAGCTGCCCACTGACAACATGCAGCTGGCCGGCGATGCCGAGGCGATTTTCCTCGGACACCTCGAGAAGATGTATGGCGTCGGAAACGACGGAATGCGCGGGACCTACAAGGGTTCGGTCGGATTTGTCCTCGACTGAACATGGGTCGGTAACCGGCGCAATGGAGAGTAAAGTCATGAGTTTTCTGACGTCCAACAAGGCAGCCAGCACGGCCGACGAACCGGCGGGCGAAGTGGCGACCGGCGCGCGGCTGCTGCCGCGCATCACGATCCAGGCGTTCTGCGAGCATTCGCAGACCGCCGAGCTCGTCGAATCGGCGGTGCATGACCGGCGGATGTCCAAGGTGGCGTTGACCACGCACAATGGCGGGCTCGACGGCGCCATCGAAAGCTACAAGTCCAACCCGACGCCGAACCTGATCATCGTCGAGACGTCGCTGCCCACCGAAGAGATTCCGGGAGCCCTCGATCGCCTCGCCGAAGTGTGCGACGCGTCGACGCGCCTGATCGTGCTCGGCCACGTCAATGACGTGCTGCTGTATCGCGAACTGATCCGCTCGGGCGTTTCCGAATACCTGGTGCTGCCCACCAGCGCACAGTCGATTGTCAACGCCATCTCGGACCTGTTCGCTGCCGAAGGCGCCGCGCCGATCGGCCGGACCATCGCGTTCGTGTCGGCCAAGGGCGGTGCGGGCGGCTCGACCGTCGCTCATAACGTCGCCTGGGCGATCAGCCAGCATCTGCGCCAGGACGTCCTGATCCTCGACCTCGACCTGCCATTCGGCACGGCTGGACTCAACTTCAATCAGGACCCGCCGCATGGCATCGCCGACGCCCTCACGGCTTCGGGCAAGGTGGATCCGACCATGCTCGACCGGCTGATGAGCAAGGCCGCCAATCACATCAATCTGCTCACCGCCCCCGCAATGCTCGACAAGACGTTCGACTTCGGCGAACGCGATTTCGAGCAGGTGGTGGAACTGGCGCAAAAGACGACACCAGTGGTCGTGCTGGACGTTCCGCACACATGGAATGCCTGGGTGCGGCACACGCTTGCCACCGTCGACGAAATCGTCATCGTCGCTGAGCCCGACCTCGCCAATCTGCGCAACGCCAAGAACCTCGCCGACACGATCAAGGCCCTCCGCCCCGCCGAAAGCGAGCCGCTCCTCGTGGTCAACAAGGTGGGTGTCCCCAAGCGCCCGGAAATTGCGGCGCAGGAATTCGCCAACTCGATCGAGTGTCGGCTCCTCGGCCAGATCCCGTTCGATGCGATGACCTTCGGCACGGCGGCCAACAACGGACAGATGATCGCCGAAGTGGCGGCCAACAACCGCACCAACGATATCTTCCGGGCGATCGGCATGCACGTCACCGGACGGTCCATCCCTGAGGCTGCGGCGAAATCCTCCAGCATCAAGCTGCCGTCGTTCCTGAAGCGCAAAAAGGCCTCCTAAATGTTCGGCAAGCGACAGACATTTGGCGGAAATACACCGGGCGCGGGCGAGATGCCGCGTCCGCAGCCGTCGCTGCCGGCGGTATCGTCCGCGCGCACCGAGGTTCCCAAGCCCGTTGTCGACGCGAGCCTCAATCGCCTGCGAAACGAAGACATCGTCGATGTCCGCAGCGCCGAGGCGATCCAGCGCGACAAGGACTATTTCCAGACCAAATCGGCGATCTTCAACGCGCTGATCGACTCCATCGATCTGAGCCAGCTGGCGACGATGGATCAGGAAGCAGCGCGCGAGGAAATCCGCGACATCGTCGCCGAAATCATCGCCCTCAAATCGATCGTCATGTCAATCTCCGAGCAGGAGGACCTGCTCGAGGATATCTGCAATGACGTTCTAGGATACGGGCCGCTCGAGCCGCTGCTGGCGCGCGACGACATCTCCGATATCATGGTCAACGGCAGCCAGAAATGCTACATCGAAGTCGGCGGCAAGGTGAAGCTCACCAACGTACGCTTCCGCGACGACAGCCATCTGATGAATGTCTGCCAGCGCATCGTGAGCCAGGTCGGCCGGCGCGTCGATGAAAGCTCGCCCATCTGCGACGCGCGCCTGCCGGACGGCTCGCGCGTTAACGTCATTGCCCCGCCGCTCGCCATCGACGGTGCCGCGCTCACCATTCGCAAGTTCAAGAAGGACAAGCTGACCCTTGGACAGCTCGTCAAGTACAACTCGATCTCGCCCGAAGGCGCCGAGGTGCTCCGTATCCTCGGTCGCGTGCGCGCCAATGTGCTGATCTCGGGCGGTACAGGCTCCGGCAAGACGACCTTGCTCAACTGCCTCACGGCGTTCATCGAGAAGGACGAACGCGTCATCACTTGCGAGGACTCCGCGGAACTGCAGCTGCAGCAGCCGCACGTGGTGCGTCTCGAAACGCGCCCGCCCAATCTCGAGGGCGAGGGCGAGATCACCATGCGCGATCTGGTCAAGAACTGCCTCCGTATGCGTCCCGAGCGCATCATCGTCGGCGAAGTCCGCGGCCCCGAGGCCTTCGATCTTCTGCAG
>JBKJTB010000078.1:0-15084 GCA_046594305.1 Devosia sp.
GCCTCACAGCGAGACCCTCGAAGAGCAGTGCGCCAAGAAGGGCATGCGCATGACCGACCAGCGCCGCGTCATCGCGCAGGTCATCGAGGCGGCCGACGATCATCCCGATGTCGAAGAACTCTACCGCCGCGCCTCGGCCATCGACCACCGCATTTCGCTGTCGACCGTGTACCGCACGCTCAACCTGTTCGAGGAAGCCGGACTCGTCACCAAGCACGATTTCAAGGACGGCCGTGCGCGCTTCGAGCCGATCCCCGACGAGCACCATGATCACCTTATCGACATCCGCACCGGAAAAGTCATCGAGTTCCGCAACGAAGAGATCGAAGCGATCCAGGATCTGATCGCCAAGCGGCTGGGCTATAAGCTCGTCGACCACCGGCTCGAGCTTTACGCCGTCCCGCTCAAGAGCGACGACAAATGATCTTCAGAGCGCTGTTCTTTATTTTCGTCTTCGTGCCGGTGCTGATCGTCATCGTGCCGATCCAGTTCGTCATGACCAGGCTCGGGCTCTACTGGAGCGGCCTTCCAATGTTTTTCCACAAGCTGGGCTGCATCTTCCTCGGGATCCGCGTGAAGGTCGTCGGCGAACCGCTGCATGGCCGGCCGACGCTGCTGCTCAGCAACCACATCTCATGGACCGACATCATCGCCATCGGCTCGGTGGCCGATGTGACGTTCGTGGCCAAGACCGGCGTGCGCAACACGTTCTTCGTCGGCTTCATAGCCTCGCTGCAGCGCACGCTCTATGTCGACTACCAGCGGCGGCAGGACGCCAAGCGCACCAGCGATGAGATGGCCAAGCGTCTCTCCACCAATGGCGCCGTGCTGCTGTTTGCCGAAGGTCATCGCGATCTGGGCACACACGTGCAGCCGTTCCGCTCGGCGCTGGTCGGTGCTGCGCAGGCGGCGATGGAGGAGAGCGGCGCCAACGATGTCGCCATCCAGCCCGTCACCATCGCCTACACGCATTTGCAGGGTCTGCCCGTTTCACGCAATGAGCGCAGCGGCATCTCGGGAATGAATGCGCGGGGCTTCCAGGCGGTGGTCGCCAACCTCCTCACCTCAGGCATGAAGGACGTCACCATCGCCTTCGGCGCCCCCATCCCGCTCGGCCCCGACACCGACCGCAAGGTCGTAACCAAGCTCGCCGAGAACCAGGTGCGGAGGATGCTCGTCGCGCTCAACCGCCACGAGAAAGAACTGCCGGCACTCGCGACGGTCTAGTGCTCGTCGGCAACGCAGAACTGGTTGCCCTCTGGATCGCGCAGCACAGTGAAGTGGCTGTGTTCGTACCAGAACGTCGCCCCCAGCGCCGTCAGCCGCGCCACCTCCGCCGCGCGATCTGAGGTATGAAGGTCGAGGTGGATCCGGTTGCGCTCGGGCCGTGGCCCCTCCCTGAACTGGCAGCAGATGATCGGGCCCGGCCCGTCGATCAGCACGTACCGATCGGTCTCCGGCGTCAGCCCCAGCGTCGCGAGCCGCGCGATCTCGGCATCGTCGTAGGGCCGCACGGCATAGCCATCGACCGCCGCCGCCCAGAACCGGGCGAGGGACGCGGGATGGTTCGCATCGATGACGATTTCTCTGAGTTTTCCCATGTAACCTCACCCTCGGTTCGTCATCCCGGGCTTGACCCCGGGGACCCAGCGAAGCCTCCGGCGAGAACAAGGCGCGGCTGGATGGCCGGGTCAAGCCCGGCCATGACGGCGGATGGAGGGTTGGCCCACAAGGGGGCAAAGGTGTAAGGACCCGCCCATGACCGAAACGCGCGAAATCCGGCCCAAGAAGCTCTTCATCAAGACCTATGGCTGTCAGATGAATGTCTATGACAGCGACCGCATGGCCGATGCGCTGGCGCCGCACGGCTATGAGCCGACGTCGACCATGGACGATGCCGATCTGGTGCTGCTCAACACCTGCCACATCCGCGAAAAGGCCAGCGAGAAGGTGTTCTCCGAGCTTGGCCGCCTCGCCGAATTGCGCGCCGAGGGGCGGCAATTTCTGGTCGGTGTCGCCGGCTGCGTCGCCCAGGCCGAAGGCGAAGAGATCGCCCGCCGCGCCAAGGGCCGCGTCGACATGGTGTTCGGACCGCAGTCCTATCACCGGCTGCCCGACCTCATCGCCCGCGCCGAGCGCGGCGAGATGGTGCTCGAAACCGAGTTCCCGCAGGAGGACAAGTTCGAGCATCTGCCGCTCGCCGAAAAGCAGGTGATCCGCAGCCGCGGGCTCACCGCCTTCCTCACCGTGCAGGAAGGCTGTGACAAGTTCTGCTCGTTCTGCGTGGTGCCTTATACGCGCGGCGCCGAGACGTCGCGGCCGGTGGAGCAGGTGCTGGTCGAGGCCCGGCGGCTGGTCGAAGCCGGCGTGCGCGAACTCACGCTGCTGGGCCAGAACGTCAACGCCTATCACGGGCTCGATGCCCGCGGCCGCTCCGTCGGCCTCGGCGAACTCTGCGCTCGCCTCGCCGAAATCGAGGGCATCGCGCGGCTCCGCTACACCACCAGCCATCCGTCGGACATGACGGACGAACTGATTGCCGCGCACCGCGACAACGACAAGCTGATGCCCTTCTTGCACCTGCCGGTGCAGTCGGGGTCCGACGCGATCCTCAAAGCCATGAACCGCCGGCATACCCGCGCCGAGTACATGGCGACCATCGAGCGCATCAAGACCGTGCGGCCGGACATGGCGATGTCGGGCGATTTCATCGTCGGTTTTCCGGGCGAAACGGACGCGGATTTCGAACAGACTTTGTCGATTGTTCGCGAAGTCAGCTACGCCAGCGCCTACACCTTCAAATACTCGATCCGCCCCGGCACCCCTGGAGCCCAGATGGACAACCAGGTCCCGGAGGCGATCAAAACCGAGCGCCTGGCTGCCCTCAACACCCTCATCACTGCCCAGATGCGCGATTTCGGCAAATCCGTCGTCGGCCGGACGCTCGACGTGCTGATCGAAAAACCCGGCCGCATGCCCGGCCAGATCGGCGGCCGCTCGCCCTATCTGCAAGCCGTGCATATGGCGGGTCCCGAGCACCTGATCGGCACCGTCCAGCCGGTCCGCATCGTCGCCGCCGGGAATAACTCAATTGAAGGCAAGATTGTCACACGCCCGGAACGGAATCCTGCTAGCGTTATTGAGTCTCGAGCAATCGCGGCCGTTTGAGCCGCCCCCGGAGCATCCGCGCACTTGAACAGGCATTTGTCCGCCACCCCCGACAACGCCCTCTCCTCGCAACTGGAACTGGCCTTCGAAGACAACCGCCTCGCCGCGCAACTCTACGGCGACTTCGACCAGAACCTCGCTCTTATCGAACAGCGCCTGAAAGTCACGGCCACCCCGCGCGGCAACCATCTGCTGCTCAAGGGGCCCGCATCCGCAGTCGACCAGGGCCGCCGCGTCCTCGAGTCGCTCTACGGCATGCTGGAGGAGGGCAAGGCCCTCGATATCGCCAACGTGGACACCATGATCCGCATGATCGAGACCGAAGACAGCCAGCTGACGCTCCCCACGCTCGAGAAAAAGGGCAAGGTGCGCATGGCGCAGATCGCGACGCGCAAGGCGACGATCGTCGCCCGCACGCCGGCGCAGGATGCTTATATGCGCGCCATGGACCACTCTGAACTGGTGTTCGGCGTCGGCCCGGCCGGCACCGGCAAGACCTATCTCGCCGTGGCGCACGCCGCGACGCTGCTCGAGCGTGGTGACATCAACCGCATCATCCTTTCCCGTCCTGCGGTCGAAGCCGGCGAACGCCTCGGCTTCCTTCCCGGCGACATGAAGGAGAAGGTCGATCCCTATCTCCGGCCGCTCTACGACGCGCTCTACGACATGATGCGCCCCGAGCATGTGGAACGCTGTATTACATCCGGCGTCATCGAGGTCGCCCCGCTGGCCTTCATGCGCGGCCGCACGCTGGCCAATGCCGTCGTCATCCTCGACGAAGCGCAGAACACCACTGCGATGCAGATGAAGATGTTCCTCACCCGGCTTGGTGAAAATTCCAAGATGATCGTCACCGGCGACCCCAGCCAGATCGATCTGCCGCGCGGCGAAAAATCGGGACTGGTTGAGGCAGTAGCGCTGCTCGAGGGCATCGAAAGCGTCCACATCTCGCGCTTCAACGACAAGGATGTGGTGCGGCACGCATTGGTCGGCCGCATCGTGCGGGCGTATGACGCGGCGAGCGCCAAACCGATCCCGTGAGCGATCCTCGAAATCATCGGCTCCTGCGAGCCCTCCCCTATGCGCAGCATAGGGGAGGTACCGGCGGAGCCGGGGGTGGGGCCGCCCACGCACCGCAGTCCGCGGCTCCGCGCGCCCTCCGTCGCCTAACCGGCGCCACCTCCCCCACGCTTTGCGTAGGGGAGGGACCCGACTGCGGATTCTAGGCATGCCCGCCCCCCTTCACCTCGAAATCTCCCGCAACTCGGACGGTTGGCCCGAAGCCCTCGACGCGCGCGCCGAACAGGCCGTCCGCGAGGCGCTGAAGCAGTCCAAAGCCAAAGTCACCGGAGCCGCCGAACTCTCGGTGGTCCTAACCAACGACGCCGAGCAGCAGACGCTCAACCGCGACTGGCGCGGCATCGACAAGGCGACAAACGTCCTCAGTTTCCCACAAATCGAGCCGTTCGGCCCGGTTTCCGGCCTGCTGGGGGACGTGATACTCGCCCGCGAAACGCTGGAGCGCGAGGCGGCGGAGGAGGGGGTGAGCTTTGAGGACCATTTCACGCATCTGATGGTCCATGGCTTCCTGCACATTCTGGGCTATGATCACATGAACGACGACGAGGCCCTTGTCATGGAAGGGCTCGAGACACAGATTCTGGCTTCCCTAGGGGTGGCGGACCCCTACGCCGAAAACGATAAATGAGCGACAGCAGCACCACACAACGATCTGAAACGCCGGAAACCGAACCTCCGTCGACCACCGCCCCTGCGCCTGCGCGGGGGCAATCGCTTATTACGCGGCTGAAGGCCATGTTCGCCTTCCGCACCGTGTCGCTGCGCGACGACATCGAGGTCGCGCTCGAATCCGAGGCCGCCGGCGAAACCGCCGACTTCTCGCCCTCCGAACGCGCCATCCTCCAGAACGTGCTGTCGCTTGGTGAAAAGCGCGTCGAGGACGTGATGGTCCCCCGCGCCGACATCATCGCGATGGAGGCCGAGGCGACCCTCGCCGACATGATCGCGCTGTTCCGGCAGGCGGGCCATTCGCGCATTCCGGTCTATGCCGACAACATCGACAACATCACCGGCTTCATCCACGTCAAGGACGCGCTGCGCCGCATCACCGAGGTCGTCACCGATCCCGAAAAGGCGACCCCGGTCAAACTCGTTTCGACCGGGCTCAAGCATAAGCTCGGCAAACTCGACATCGTGCGCACCGTGCTGTTCGTGCCGCCGCTGATGCCGGTCGGCGACCTGCTGCAGCAGATGCAGCAGAAGCGCGTTCATATGGCCATCGTCATCGACGAATATGGCGGCACCGACGGCGTCGTCACCATCGAGGATCTCCTCGAGGCGGTTGTCGGCGAGATCGACGACGAGCACGACGAGTTCGAGGGGCCGCTGATCAGGAAGATCAACAGCAACATCTTCCTCGCCTCCGCCCGCGCCGAGATCGGCGAAGTCGAAGGCGTCATCGGCCCCGATTTCGATCCAGGCGAGCACGGCGACGACGTCGACACCATCGGCGGCCTGGTCTTCGCGCTGGCCGGCCACGTGCCGGTCAAGGGCGAGATCGTGGGCGGCATCAAGAACTTCGATTTCGAAGTCATCCAGGCCGACAGCCGCCAGGTCCGCCGCATCAAGATCAAGCGCCTCAAGTAACGCAAGGTCGGCCCGAGGACCGAGGCGGAGGCAAAAGCCGACGCCAGGGAAGAGGCGCGGGAAGCGGCGGCTGACCGCAAGGCGGCGGAGTAGGGCTTTCTCCGCGCTCTCGTGCGTGGGGATCACTCGGTGGTGTTTTGCGTCCCCTCTGGCTAGTTGAAGGCATGCACAGCATTCGGCCTGATTCGCCCGCATGACCCGCCTCGCGGAATGGACCATGCTGGCGCATGGCTGGCGCCAGTTCCTGCTGCTGCTGGTGCTGGGCGCCATCGCCGGCACGTCGGTGCCGCCGCTGTTCATCCTGCCGGCGCTGTTCGTCACCTTCCCGTTCTGGGTCTGGGCCCTCGATGGCGCCGAGCGCCGCCGCGGACTCGGACGCATCTTCGGGCCGGCCTTCGGCATCGGCTTTGCCTTCGGCTGGGGCTATTTCATCGTCGCCTTCCACTGGCTGGGCGCCGCCTTCTTCGTCGAGGGCGGCGTGTTTCTCGCCATCATGCCGGTGGCGATCCTCGCCCTTGCCGCGCTGATCGCGCTGTTCTGGGGACTCGCCAGCGCGCTGGCGCACCTGTGCTGGAGTCACGGTGGCTGGCGCATCGTCACGCTCGCGGTTTTCCTCGGCGCCGCCGAATATGCGCGCGGCACGATGTTCTCCGGCTTCCCCTTCGATCTCCTCGGCTACGCTTTCACCGCTAATGTCGAAATGATGCAGCTGACGTCGGTGATCGGCGTCTACGGTCTCACCTTGCTGGCGGCGCTGCTCGCCATGACGCCGGCCCTGATCTGGCCCGCCGACGGGCGCACCATGGTGGCCCGTCTCGTGCCGTTCTTCCTCGCCATCGCGGCGATCGCCGGCCAGATCGGCTACGGCAACTACCGGCTGAACGCGACGACGGTGACGCCGCGCGAGGACTTCTCTGTCCGGCTGGTCCAGCCCATCATCACCGAGCATTCCAACTGGGCGGCCGCCAATCCGCCCGAGATCATCAGCCGGCTGATCGAGGTGTCGGGCGATTTGAGCGGCAAGGATCTCGTGGTCTGGCCGGAATCGGTGTTCCCGTTCTTCCTCTCGACTTATCCCGACGCCCTGTCGCGCATCGCCCGCATGCTGCCGCCCGAGACGACGCTGCTGACCGGCGCGCCGCGCGAGCCCGAATTCCTGTCGGACGATCCCAGCGAGAACCCCGGCTACAATTCGATCCTCGCCATTGACAGCGACGGCGAGGTCATCGCCACCTACGACAAATCGCACCTCGTGCCGTTCGGCGAATATCTGCCTCTCGCTCAGTTCTGGAAGCTCTTCGGCATCAGCCAGTTCGTACCCGGCACTAATGGCTGGGCGCCGGGTGATGGCCGGAGATTGGTGAGTCCGCCGGGCCTCCCGGCCTTCATCGCGCTGATTTGCTATGAGGCCATATTTTCGGGCGATCTCGGTGCCGATCCCGCCAAAGCCGGCTTCATCCTCAATGTCAGCAATGACGAGTGGTTCGACGGCTCGATCGGTCCGGCCCAGCACGCCCACCACGCCCTGCTGCGCGCCGTCGAGTCGGGGCTCCCTCTGCTGCGCGCCACCAACTCGGGTGTCACCTTCGCCGCCGACCCGCTCGGCCGCGTCACGGCGCAGCTCGCGCCGTACCAGCCCGGCTTCATCGATGTCGTCCCGGCCAATCCGATCGAGCCGACGATTTTCGACCGCTTCGGCAATTGGCCGTTCCTCATCGCGCTGGCCGTCGGTCTGCTGCTCGCGCTTCTCACCCGGACCCGCCGGCCGCGCAGGGCATGATATTCTCGCAACGGGCCCTCCGGGATATCAAGCTTTCTTTATATCCTGCTTGACCGCAGCCCCGCGCGGTGACAGAAACCCTGCCGAACCAGGCGATTTTTCGCGTTTTTGGGCAATTTTTGGGGGTTTCGCCGTGCGGCAGTCCTATCTCTTCACCTCGGAATCGGTCTCCGAAGGTCACCCGGACAAGGTTTGCGACCGCATCTCCGACGAGATCGTCGATCTGGTGTTCCGCGAAGCCAAAAAGACCGGCATGGACCCCTCCCAGGTCCGCATCGCCTGCGAGACCCTCGCGACCACCAATCGCGTCGTCATCGCCGGCGAGGTCCGCGTGCCGGATTCGCTGCTCAAGAAGGGCAAGGACGGCAAGATTCTAAAGGACGCCGCCGGCGCTCCGATCGTCAACCCGGCCAAGTTCAAGTCGACTGCCCGCAAGGCCATCCGCGAGATCGGCTACGAGCAGGACGGCTTCCACTGGAAGAAGGCCAAGATCGACGTGCTGCTGCACGGCCAGTCGGCCGATATCGCGCAGGGTGTCGATGAAAAGGGCAACAAAGACGTCGGCGCCGGCGACCAGGGCATCATGTTCGGCTACGCCAGCCGCGAAACCCCCGAGTTGCTGCCCGCCCCGATCTACTATGCCCACAAGATCCTCGAAGTGCTGCGCGACGCCCGCAAATCGGGTGTCGGCGCGGCCGTCAAGCTCGGCCCCGACGCCAAGTCGCAGGTCACCATCAAGTACGAAAACGGCGTGCCGGTCGGCGTCACCCAGATCGTCGTCTCGACCCAGCATGTCGACGCTTCGCTGAGCTCGGACGACGTCCGTAAGATTGTCGAACCCTATGTGCGCGAAGCGTTCCCGCAGGGCTGGATCAGCAAGGACACGGTCTGGCACGTCAACCCGACGGGCAAGTTCGTGGTCGGCGGCCCCGATGGCGATGCCGGCCTCACCGGCCGCAAGATCATCGTCGACACCTATGGTGGTGCGGCCCCGCATGGCGGCGGCGCCTTCTCGGGCAAGGACCCCACCAAGGTCGACCGCTCGGCGGCCTACGCCGCGCGTTACCTCGCCAAGAACGTCGTTGCCGCCGGCCTCGCCGACCGCGCCACGATCCAGCTCAGCTACGCCATCGGCGTCGCAAAACCGCTCTCGGTCTATGTCGACCTGCACGGCACCGGCAAGGTCGACGAGGCAAAACTCGAGGCTGTGCTGGCGGAGGTGTTCGACCTCAGCCCGCGCGGCATCCGCACCCACCTCGACCTCAATAAACCCATCTATGCCAAGACATCGGCCTACGGCCATTTCGGCCGCAAGCCTGGCCGCGACGGCTCGTTCAGCTGGGAAAAGATCGACCTGGTCCCGGCGCTGAAGGCGGCGGTCAAGGCGGCATAGGTGTGATCGGCTGATTTGCTTCGGATCATCCCAGGGCTTATCTTAGCGGAGGTTGCATCCCTCTGGAGCCATGAGGATGACTGACGAGGACTTGCAGTTGCTCACTCGTGTCGTGTCGACGCCCGGCGTGCTGGGCGGCAAGCCGCGCATAGACGGCACGCGCGTTGGGGTTTCGCATATTCTGGAGGCGCTGGCGTCCGGGGACACGGCCGACGAGATCGTCGAATCTCTACCCTGGTTGACGCATGACGATATCCGGGCGGCGTTGTTTTACGGCGCCCGCCAGGCCGAGCAGGCTGTGCAGGCCGCGGAGTAATGCACTTCCTGCTTGATGCCCAGCTTTCGAGGCAGTTGGCGGCGCATCTCGTGAGCAGGGGCTATCAAGCGACGCACGTGTTTGACCATCTCGATCCGCAAGCCGACGATCTTGCGATTGCCACGCTTGAAAACCGACTTGAAGCCTCCGTCGTCACCAAGGACGCAGATTTTGCCGATCTGGCAAACCGTGGCCTCCTGCTCCACATATTGGTCTGGCTTAGGGTGCCCAATTTGGCGAACGATCTTCTTTGGCTGAGGGTGGACCGAGCTCTGCCGGCCATTGTATCGGCCGTGCGCAACAGCGAACGTATCGTCGAAGTGTTCTAGTCTCGTGACCGACAAGCCCGACCATCCCCTCAACGTCAACGGTGAGCCGCGGGCCTTTTTCGGCCGGCGGTCGGGCAAGCGCCTGCACAAGGGGCAGGACCGGCTGTACGCCGAACTGCTTCCGGCGCTCGAGATCGCGCTGCCGGAGGGACCGCTCGCCCTCGATGCCCTGTTTCCGGATCGGCCCCGCCGGGCCATCGAGATCGGCTATGGCGGCGGTGAGCACCTGGCGCGGATCGCAACCGCGAACCCCACGACCGGCTACATCGGCTGTGAAGTCTTTTCGGGCGGCATCGCAAAACTGCTCGAAGCGGCCGACGAGCGCGACCTGCAAAATCTGCGCCTCTTTACCGACGATGCGCTGAAACTGCTGGTCAAGCTCCCCGCCGCGAGCCTCGACGCCGCCTACCTCCTCTATCCCGACCCCTGGCCGAAGGGCCGCCACCACAAGCGCCGCTTCATTTCCCCCACGACGCTGGGTGAACTGGCACGGGTGCTGAAGCCGGGCGCTGTCTTCCGTTTTGCCACCGATATCGAGGACTACGCCAACTGGACGCTGGCCCACATCGTCCGGTCGCCCGATTTCCAGTTCGCGCCGGCGCGTCCGGGCATCTGGCACGAGCCCTATCCGGGCTGGCAGCCAACCCGCTACGAAGAAAAAGCCCGTCGCGAAGGGCGCCTGACCAGCTTCTATTTCGAGTTTGTGCGCCGCTGATCTGGTAATTCAGCGCCGACGCCCAACATGTCCGCCCAGGGGAATGTTCCGCTGCCCGGTCCCGGGCGGCGTCAGCCGGAGTTTGTCTATGCAACGGCCGCATCCGTCAGCCGGGCAGCTGGCCCTCGATGAATTGCTCACCGCCCGCACCAGCAAATGGAGCCTTACGGTCGTCCTCCATGTGCGCCGCGACACCAAGCGCTTCTCGGAACTGCAGCGCGAGATTGGCACGATCTCGCAGAAAGCGCTGACGTCCAGTTTGCGGACGCTCGAGCGCGATGGGCTGCTGTCGCGGACCAGCTACGCCACCATCCCGCCGCGGGTCGACTATACGCTCACGGCGCTCGGCGTCGAAGCACTCAAGGCGTTCGAGGCGTTCGAGCATTTTGCCGCCAGCAACTGGCAGAGCGTGCTCGAGGCACGCCAGCTGTTCGACGCCCGCCACGCTGGCCCGGTTCAGCCCGAAACCCGCATCACCGGCATCCGCTAAGGCAAAAAAGAAGAGCCGGCAGATGGACTGCCGGCCCCTCGCAGTAGTCTCAGATCGAAGATCAGAGATTGCTGACCAGCTGGAACGTGTCCTTGTCGAAGAACTGGACGACCTTGGAGCCGTCATCGAGCTGCACGAGCACGCGCACGCGGCCATTCGAATAGTCGTCCGCGTCGATGGCGTTGATGCCGTCATAGCGGAGCTGCGTCAGGTAGTTGCCGCTGTCGAAGCCGTAAGAATCGGCGGCGAGAACCGGCGAGGCGACAGCAGCGCCAGTCAGCAGGGCGACGAGGGCGAGAGCAGTGATTTTCATTTTGGGTCCCTTTCAGTGTTGGACAAGCGGGAGATCGGCACCCGCCTGCCGACCCGCAAGCGCCGAAATCCAGCTATGCAACGCTTGTAATTGGGCAATGAAATGAGAGAGTTACGCCACCGAACCCGACCCGCCTCAGGGCGCCTTGCCTCCCTCGCGGGTGGGCTGGTTTCCTCGAGGAAACCGTAATGCGCACGGCCCTTTGAGCAGCGTCTCGGATGATTTCGCGTTAGCTGGTGTTGACCTGAATGGGAGTTCGATCATGCCAAGCGTCAAGATCCTCAACATTGCCGACGTCACACACAATGTCCGCCGCTACACTATCGAGCGGCCGGAGGGCTACAGCTTCAAGCCGGGCCAGGCGACGGAAGTGTCGCTCGACGAGGACGGCTGGCGGGACAAAAAGCATCCCTTCACCTTCACCGCGCTCAGCGACGACCCCAATCTCGAACTCACCATCAAAAGCTACTTCAACACCGGCGGCGACGGCGTCACCGAGCGGCTCTATGGCTACAAGCCCGGCCAGTCGCTGGTCCTCCGGGACGTATGGGGCACCATCACCTACAAAGGCGCTGGCACCTTCATTGCCGGAGGCGCCGGCATCACGCCCTTCATCGCCATTCTCCGCGACCTCCACCACCAGCGGAAGCTGGAGGGCCACACCCTCATCGTCTCCAACCGCACCGAGGCCGACATCATCCTCCGCGATGAGTTCGAGAGTTTCCGCGGGCTGCGCACCATCTGGACCGTCACCGGCGACCCGCAGTCGAGCCTCCTCCACGACCGCATCGACGACAAATTCCTCAAGACCCACATCAAGGATTTTGCGCAGAACTTCTACCTCTGCGGCCCCGACGACATGGTCAAACAACTCCGCGGCACGTTGAAGGAGCTGGGCGCCAGCGTCGAGAACGTGACCTGGGAGAAGTAACCATCGCGCGGCGCCACCATCCCCTGCGACGCAGGGGATGGGACCCGACTGTAACCGTCGCGGCAGCCCCACCCTTGCGCCCGACCTGGTGCGGCGCTATATAGCCGCTACATCATTGCTCTCCCTCGAGAGTGGGTGCCCTGACCGGCCCCCGCTCTTTTTGTTATCCACGGCGAGGTGCGAGCCCTTTGCGAGCCGCCGCCAAACGAGACAGACTGAATTGACGTTCGATCTCAGCGAGAAACGCTACATCAAGGAAACCGGGCTCGAGCAGCGCATTGCTGCCATCGTCGAGCCGGTGGCCAATGATCTGGGCTACAGCCTCGTGCGCGTAAGAGTCACGCAGGAGAACGGCTGCACGCTGCAGATCATGGCCGAGGACGCCAACGGCCGCTTTGCGATCACCGACTGCGAGCGGCTGAGCAAGGACGTCTCGCCGGTGCTAGACGTCGAGGACCCGATCGACCGCGAATACCATCTCGAGGTGAGCTCGCCCGGCATCGACCGCCCGCTGGTGCGCGCCCGCGACTACCGGACCTATATCGGCCACGAGGCCAAGGTCGAACTGGGTGACGCGCTCGATGGCCGCAAGCGCTTCCGGGGCACCATCGAAGCGGCGACCGACGACACCGTCACCATCAGGCTGCCGGACGTCCCCAAGGGCACCGATCCGAACCACGTTCTACCCCTGGCGTCGATCGCCGAGGCCAAGCTCGTGATGACCGACAAGCTCCTGAACATGGCCGAGGCCGATCAGGACGAGAACCCGATCGACGACGATGACGACATCGAGACGATCGAACTGACCGACACCGATACTGAACTCCCGTCTGACGACCCGGAGGCCCTGCGGGCCGAGGACACGGCAGGCAAACGAAACCAGGAGACACACTAAATGGCCGTGAGCGCGAACCGACTGGAACTGCTCCAGATCGCCGATGCCGTTGCCCGCGAAAAGTCGATCGATCGCATGATCGTCATCGCCTCGATGCAGGATGCCATCGAGAAGGCGGCCAAGACCCGCTACGGCGCCGAGACCGAGATCCGCGCCGAGATCAACCCCAAGACCGGCGAGCTCAAGCTCACTCGTCTGCGCGAGGTCGTCGAGGTCGTCGAAGAGCACGCCAAGCAGATCCAGCTCAAGGATGCGCTGGAGCGCAATTCCAATGCCAAGCTCGGCGACTATGTCGGCGAGCCGCTGCCGCCCATCGAATTCGGCCGCATCGCCGCCCAGTCCGCCAAGCAGGTGATCGTCCAGAAGGTGCGCGATGCCGAGCGCGAGCGCATGTATGACGAGTACATCAACCGCGTCGGCGAGATCGTCAACGGCACGGTCAAGCGCGTCGAATACGGCAACGTCATCGTCGATCTGGGCCGTGGCGAAGCCATCATCCGTCGCGACGAGCTGATCCCGCGCGAGATGTACCGCTATGGTGACCGCGTCCGCGCCTACATCTACGACGTGCGCCGTGAACAGCGCGGCCCGCAGATTTTCCTCTCCCGCACCCATCCGCAGTTCATGGCAAAACTGTTCATGCAGGAAGTGCCGGAAATCTACGACGGCATCATTACCATCCGCTCGATCGCCCGCGATCCGGGCAGCCGCGCCAAGATCGCCGTGACGTCCAACGACAGCTCGATCGATCCGGTCGGCGCCTGTGTCGGTATGCGCGGTTCGCGCGTCCAGGCGGTGGTCGGCGAACTGCAGGGCGAAAAGATCGACATCATCCCCTGGACCGAAAACATCGCCGACCTCGTGGTCTCGGCGCTGCAGCCGGCCGATGTGGCAAAAGTCGTGCTCGACGAGCAGGCCGAAAAAATCGAAGTCGTGGTCCCCGACGAGCAGCTCTCGCTCGCCATCGGCCGCCGCGGCCAGAACGTGCGCCTCGCCAGCCAGCTCATCGGCTGGGACATCGACATCCTCACCGAAGCCGAAGAGTCCGAGCGCCGGCAGAAGGAATTCACCGAGCGGTCGGCTTTGTTCATGCAGGCCCTTGATGTCGACGAGACGCTTGCCCAGCTATTGGCCTCCGAAGGCTTCTCCTCGGTCGAACAGCTCGCCTACATCGAGCTGCCTGAAATCGCCTCGATCCAGGGTTTTGACGAAGAGACCGCCTCCGAGATCCAGCAGCGCGCCAATGACTATCTGACGGCCATCGAGAAGGCCAACGACGAAGAGCGCACGACGCTCGGCGTCGAAGATGCGCTCTACGAGATCCCGGGCCTCAATGCGGCGATGCTCGTCGCGCTCGGCAAGGAAGGCATCAAGACCATCGACGATTTCGCCGGCAATGCCGCCGACGACCTCGTCGGCTGGACCGAACGCAAGGACGGCGAAGTGAAGCGCTTCGACGGCACCTTCAAGGACTTCCCCGTGTCGCGCGAGGAAGCCGAAGAAATGATCCTCAACGCCCGCCTCAAGGCCGGCTGGATCACCGAAGCCGACCTCGCCGCCCCGGCGGACGAGGCAGGCGCTGAGGAAGGAGCGCCCGCTTAAATGCGGGCGATCACCACCCGGTGCCCGGCAAGCAAGAGATCGAACGGCGCTGCGCAGTTACCCTTGAGGTAAAGGCGGCGGCCGACATGATCCGGTTCGTGGTTGGACCCGATGATGTGCTCGTGCCCGACACCGATGCCAAGGCCGAAGGCCGCGGCGTGTGGGTCACCCTCGGCGAAAAGTTCGTCGCCGAGGCGATGAAGAAAAAGGCCTTCGCGAGAAGCCTCAAGACACCCGTCACCGTGCCCGACGATCTGGTGGCGCTGACCCGCCTCCGGCTCGAGCAGCGCTTCGTGAGCTCGCTTCAGATGGCCAAAAAATCCGGGCAGCTGCTGACCGGTGCCATGAAAGTGAAGGCAGCCCTCGAGACCGGCGAGGCGATCGCCCTCGTTACTGCCACCGACGCCGCCGACGACGGCCGCAAGAAGATGATGGCGACCCTCAAGGCGTCGTCAAAAGCCGCCGAAGAACAGGGCCTGCCGGGG
>JBKJTB010000219.1:0-5429 GCA_046594305.1 Devosia sp.
ATTATATCCGGATCCTGGGACTTACGCCCGTCGGCTGGCTGACCGACAAGAACGTCGTCATGCTGTCGATCGTCGTTATCGACGTATGGAAGAATGTGGGCTTTTTCGTCATTATCCTGGTGGCCGCCCTGCAGGGCGTACCGCGCAACCTCATGGAGGCGGCGCACATCGACGGCGCATCGCCCTTGACCACGCTGCGGCGCATCAAGCTGCCCTATATTGCCCCGGTCATCCTGTTCTGCGTCACATACGCAACCATCGGCGGCCTGCAGGTGTTCGACTCGATCAAGATTATCACCGACGGCGGGCCAGGCGATTCCACACGGTCGGTCGTGATGTATATGTTCTCAGAGGCCTTCAGCGCCGGCAATTTGGGGACAGGGGCCGCCTCCGCCGTGACCCTGCTGGTCGTCATCGCTGCGGTCACCGCGACACAGCTGTCGCTTGGTCGCCGCCTCGCGAGGAGGTCGTGATGCCAACAGCTCAGAACAGCATCTCGGCCCGCCTGCACTCAGCCACACGTGTCATCAACTGGCGGAATGTGCCGGTCATGATCACGCTCGGTATCGGGGCACTGCTCATGCTGCTGCCGTTCCTATGGATGTTCGCAACCAGCATGCGCCCCCCTGGCGAAGCCTACAAACTTCCACCCAGTTTCCTGCCGACGCGCATCAACTTCGACTCATATATCGCCGTTCTAAGCTCGCCACTGCCGTTTCTGCGCATGTATCTCAATAGCTTTCTGGTCGCCGTCGCTACAACCATCGGCGTGATCGCCAGCAGCTCGATGGCGGCCTTCGCCTTTTCGCGCCTGCGCTTTCCGGGCAGCTCACTACTGTTTAGCCTGATGCTGGTGGGGCTCATGGTGCCCTCGGGCTTGGTGGTCATTCCGTTGTTCTATGGGATGGCCGCGGCGGGTCTGCTCAACAGCCTATGGTCGCTTATCCTGCCTGCTCTGGCGTCGCCGCTGGCCGTGTTTCTGATGCGCCAGTTCATGGATAGTCAGCCGCGCGAGTACGAGGAGGCGGCCTTCATCGATGGCGCAAGCTACTGGACCATTTTTCGACGCATCTCGTTACCGCAGATGGGACCGCCGATCGCCGCTCTGAGCATAATCGTGTTTACGTCGAGCTGGAACAACTTCTTGCTGCCGTTGATCTTCGTGCGCAAGTTCGAGGTGATGACGCTGCCGATCGGCTTGGTTGGGCTTTCAACCAGTTTCGGCGCTTTGTCGCTGTCGGCAATCATGGCGGCTGTCACCATGTGTGTGTTGCCGCTATTGGTGGTCTTTCTAATCGCTCAGCGCTTCATCGTCGAAAGCGTCGCTAGCACCGGCATCAAAAGATAACCGGGGGACACCATGCTCGGCTCGCAGTTACTCGACCTCAATGCCTCCATCACCGGCAAGGATATCGGCGTCCCCGAGATCAAGACCTTTGGCTTTGCCACGTTCCAGAAGGCGATGGCGACGACCGACAGCTGGTCGTCGCATGGCGGGCCGGAACTGGTGTTCGTAATCGAAGGCGAGGCGTGTTGGGAACTGGAGAACGAGGCGCTGGTCCCGGTCTCCGGCGGCCAGTTCGCGCTGTTCCCGGCCAACAAGAAGCACCGGATTGTGAACGGCCTGTATCCGCCAAGCCACTCGTTCTGGATTGTCGTGGCCGGCGCCAGCCAGGTAGCTGATCCGGCCCTGCTGACACACGAAGGCCTGAGCGACTTTCAGAGCCATCTGGGTCGCCGCGGCCTGACCCATGACATCGAGCCGCGCTGCATGGAAGCGATATGCGAATTGAACCGGCTATTGGGCGATCCACGAATCTACACCGGCTCAAGCCTGCTGATCGCCGAAATGAGGGCCGCGCTTCACACGGTGCTGGTTGAGGGCTGGAAGGCACAGGACAAAAAGCTCGCCGATCGCGGCAACAGCAGCCTAGTCGACGACTTCCTAGAGGTCATGCATTCCGACCCGGACGCCGATCTCAAAATCGGAGAAGTCGCCAACCGCCTCGGCTTTTCGCGCAGCTACCTGCACAACCGGTTCCGCAAGGAGGTCGGAATGTCGCCGAGCGACTATGCCCAGCGGCTACGGATCAAGCGCAGCTGCAGCCGCCTCGCTACGACCGACGAATCGGTGACTGACATCGCGATCGAGTTTGGCTTCGGCAGCTCGCAATATTTCTCGCGGGTGTTTCGAAAATACCTCGGCACAACACCGACCGAATACCGCCAACAAATGCTGATCAGGGAGCACTGACATGGCAACGCTCGCGCTTCGCGACATCCGCAAATCGTTCGGCAAGCATGAGGTCATCCATGGCGTCAGTCTCGACGTCAAGAACAGCGAATTTGTCGTTTTTGTCGGTCCCTCTGGTTGCGGCAAGTCGACAATGCTGCGGATGATTGCCGGGCTCGAGACTATCTCGGAGGGTCAACTTTTGATCGACGGCGCGGTGATGAACGAGGAGGCCCCCAGCAAGCGGGGTATCGCCATGGTGTTCCAGAGCTACGCGCTTTATCCGAACATGACCGTCTACCAGAACATGGCATTCGGCCTCGAGCAGGCCAGGCTCCCAAAGGCGCAGATCCGCGAAAAGGTAATGGATGCGGCACGCACTCTCAAGATCGAGCCTTGGCTGCAGCGCTATCCCGGGCAGCTATCGGGCGGCCAGAGCCAGCGCGTGGCTATCGGTCGTTCGATCGTACGCAACCCACACATTTTCTTGTTCGATGAGCCGCTGTCAAACCTCGATGCAGAACTGCGCGTCCACATGCGGGTGGAGATCGCCAACCTCCACAAACGAATGGGCCGCACTACGATATATGTCACCCATGACCAGGTCGAGGCGATGACGCTGGCCGACACGATCGTAGTGTTCAACGAGGGTCGCATCGAGCAGGTCGGCACCCCGCTGGACCTTTACAACAAGCCTGCTAACCGCTTCGTGGCCGGCTTCCTCGGCTCTCCCAAGATGAACTTCCTCTCAGGCAAGGTCGGCAGCGATGGCGGCAAGATCTGCATTGAGGTGTCGGGCGGCAAGCTGCCGCTAGACCAGAGCCGCTCGGCACGCGAGGGCGAAACCATAGATGTTGGCATTCGGCCCGAGCATGTCGAAGTGATCGCACCGGACCTCGCCGACGCCACGGCCCGCGTGCAGTTCACAGAGCAATTAGGTGGCGAGACCTTCCTTTATTGCGATGTAGGCAACGAGGGCAACGCGGAGCGCATTGTCATAAAGCGGCCGGGCCAGCAGCGATTCAGCGACAACGAGCTGATCGGTCTCGCAATGAACCCAGTCGATATCTATTGCTTCGACAGCAGAACCGGCGCAGCGCTCGCGGCCTGACGGAGAGACCGTTGCTATGACCAGCCGGATTACAGGGCTCAGAACGGCCGACAACCAAAACGGATGTTTTGACCGCCATAACGACTGGACTTCTTCGGTGACCAGAGCATTGCTGGTCCGGCGCTGAAGACACGTTCTAAAGCCCGGCCGACCCGGGCTCGGATCACTACGAGGCGGTTACGAGCGAGCCGATCAGACCTCCCGAGGGCAGGACGTCCGGCAAAAGAAGCAGTATGCCGCGCGTGACCTCCATTAGCCAAATAAGCCGTCTCCACCGCCTCGATCTGACAGAAGAACGGGCGAACGCGGGCGAAAGATGACGCTGCTAGTGGTGTCCGCCTGACGTAAGAGTCCGGTTGGGCATTCCTATTGATCGCCGCGCATGCGAGTCTGATGCATGCGCACCGGGATCACCATCACCGTCACGCCGGCTGACCGTCGCCGGCTCGAAGCCATCGCCAAAGACCGCAACGCTGCGCAAAAGCACGCTTGGCGAGCGGCTATCCTCTTGCTGAGCGCCGACGGCATTGGCACCGTCGAGATCATGCGCCGGACGGCCAAGTCCAAGACTTGCGTCTGGCGCTGGCAGGAGCGGTTCATGCAGGACGGTGTCGCCGGGCTCCTGCACGACAAGACACGCCCCTCGCGCATCCTCGCACTCGGTCCAGACATCGCCGAGCGCGTGGTGGCGCTCACCCTGACCGACCCGCCGGGCGAGACTACCCACTGGACCGCCGATCTGATGGCGACCGCCAGCGGCATCAGCGCCAGCTCCGTCCGCCGCATCTGGAAGACGCATGGGCTACAGCCGCATCGCTACCGGCAGTTCAAGCTCTCCAACGATCCCAAGTTCGTCGCCAAGCTGCGCGACGTGGTGGGGCTCTACGTCGATCCGCCGGCCCATGCAATCGTGCTGTCGGTCGACGAAAAATCCCAGATCCAGGGGCTCGACCGCACCCAGCCGGGACTGCCGCTGAAGAAGGGCCGGCTCGGCACCATGACGCACGACTACAAACGGCACGGCACCACGACCCTGTTCGCGGCCCTCAATGTTCTCGACGGCACCGTCATCGGCCGCAACATGCAACGCCATCGCCATCAGGAACTCATCCGCTTCCTGAACACCATCGAGGCCGAAGTGCCGGTCGGCAAAATGGTTCACGTCATCCTCGACAACTATGCCGCCCATAAACATCCGAAGGTGCGGGCGTGGCTCGAGCGGCATCCCCGGTTCGTCTTCCACTTCACGCCTACAAGCGCCTCATGGCTGAACGCGGTGGAGGGCTTCTTCGCCAAGCTCAGTCGACGTCGCCTCAAGCGCGGCGTCTTCTGCTCCGTCGTCGACCTGCAAGCCGCCATCAACCGCTTCGTCACCGAGACCAATGCAAACCCAAAGCCCTTCACCTGGACCGCCGCCCAGACCGCATCATCGCTGCCGTCAGACGAGGGCACCAAGTGTTAGATTCCATCCACTAGCAGCCGTCGAGTAGGTGACGCGGAGCGAGCCCCACATCAGCATGTCCTGCGTGAAGCGCGGGCAATCGGCGGTTCACCCGCCTGACCAATGCCTGCTTAAAGACGATCGACAACCACATTCACATGCTTTCGCTCTCCTTTTGCCACTCAACTTTTGCCGCATCCACAACACGCTCGCGCTATTGGCAAGCTATTTGAAGCGTAGTCTATCCACCAAAAACTCGCGCTTCCGGATCCTCGCCGGGGCTCGATCGAAAAAAACCTCTCAGTGGACTAAACATCTTAAACGCTGACGGCGGAATCGGCTCCAGGTTGGAAGATGCCGAGGAACCGGTAGCTCATCTTGGCGGGGTTCCGGAACCGGTGGGTTTCAAGGGACTCGTTGCCGGGCGAGATGGCACTCGCTCTCGGTGCAGACACCGAGGATGTCGCCGTCGTGAGCTCGAACTCGTGGCTAGTCGGACAGTCAGAGCGAGTGGTCGGCAATTCATTCCTGCATTCGCTAGGCACGGCACCCGACGACAAGCAAATGGTCATTCTCGCACGTTGCGCTATGCTGACCGCATGACAGGCAATCAAGAGAAGGGCGAGGGGGGCGCCCACCGCTCG
>JBKJTB010000412.1:0-9196 GCA_046594305.1 Devosia sp.
GAGGCGCTGGTGATCGCCCTCGTCTTCCGCACGTTCCTCTATCAGCCGTTCTCGATTCCGACCGCTTCGATGCAGTCGACGCTGATGATCGGCGACTATTTCGTCGCCAGCAAATTCACCTGGGGCCTCGGCCGCTACTCGTTCCCGATCCCGGTGCCGCTCGGCGACCGCATCCTCCAGCTCTCGGCTCCGCAGCAGGGCGACATCGCTGTGTTCCACAACGAGCCGACCGGCGAGGACTATGTGAAGCGGCTGATCGGCCTCCCCGGCGACAAGATCCAGATGAAAGAGGGCCGGCTGTACATCAATGGCGTGATGCTCGATCGCCAGGAGATCACTGCGGGCACCGACGTCGATTCCTATTCGACCCCGGTTCCGGTGACGCTCTACACCGAGACGCTGCCCAATGGCGTGACCCACACCATCCAGGAAATCTCCGACGACCAGCCGCTCGACAACACCGCCGAATACACCGTGCCGCCCGGCCACTACTTCATGATGGGCGACAATCGCGACCGCTCCGCCGACAGCCGCGTGCTGCGTCAGGTCGGCTACGTGCCGGCGACCAATCTTATCGGCAAGGCCGAGGCGCGCTTCTTCTCGATCAAGGACAACGTTCCGCCGTGGCAGGTCTGGCAGTGGCCGGCGAATGTCCGCTGGGACCGCATGTTCCAGTCCGTCTACGTGCCGATTACGCACACACCGACATGAGTCACCGCAGCAAGGGGCATGGCAAGCTTGAGGCCCGGTTGGGACACAAGTTCGCCGACCCCGAACTGCTCGACCGCGCGCTGACCCATTCGAGCGCCATCGCGCCGGCGCGTCGCATCGCGCAGTCCTATCAGCGGCTCGAATTCCTCGGCGACCGCGTGCTCGGCCTCGTCGTTGCCGACATGCTCTATCGCAAGATGCCCAAGGCGACCGAGGGCGACCTGTCGCGCTCGCTCAACGCGCTGGTGCGCAAGGAAACGTGCGCTGCGATTGCGCGTGAACTCGATCTGGGCCCCGAGATGAACCTCGGCGACAGCGAAGCGCGCACCGGCGGCGCCGAAAAGGACGCCATTCTAGGCGATGTAATGGAAGCGGTGATCGGTGCGGTCTACATCGACGGCGGTCTCGCGCCGGCCTATGAGCTGATCCAGCGCCTGTTCGGCGTCCATGTCAGCGAGTCCCGGACCGAACGGGCCGACGCAAAAACGACGCTGCAGGAATGGGCGCAGGGCAGGGGCCTCGAGCCGCCCGCTTATGTCGAAGTCTCGCGCACCGGCCCGGACCATGCGCCCGAATTCACCATCGCGGTCAAGCTCAACGGCTTTGCCGAGCTGACCTCCACCGGCCCGAGCAAGAAGCTCGCCGAGCACAAGGCGGCAGAGGCGTTCCTCTTCCGCGAAAAAGTCTGGCAGGAGCCGACCCCATGAGCGACATCGGACCTCAAAGCGAAACCACCCGCTGCGGCTTCATCGCCCTCGTCGGGGCGCCCAATGCCGGCAAGTCGACGCTGCTCAATGCGCTGGTCGGCACGAAAGTGTCGATCGTGACGCACAAGGCGCAGACGACGCGCTCGCAGATCCGCGGCGTCGTCACCGAGGGCGAGGACCAGCTCGTCTTCATCGACACGCCCGGCATCTTTGCGCCCAAGCGGCGGCTCGACCGCGCCATGGTCGGCGCGGCGTGGACCGGGGCGGCGGATGCCGACATCGTGGCGCTGCTCGTCGATGTCGAGCGCGGCATCACGCCCGAGGTCGATGCGTTGCTCGAGGGCCTCGACAACATCAACCACCCGCGCGTCCTCGTGCTCAACAAGATCGATCTGATCCCGCACGAAAAGCTGCTCGGCCTGTCCGAGACCATCAATGGCCGGCTGAAGTTCGAGGCGACCTTCATGATCTCGGCGATGAAGGGCCACGGGGTGAAGGATTTTCTCGACTGGACGCGCGCCCACATCCCGCTCGGCCCCTGGCATTTTCCCGAGGATCACCTCACCGATCTGACGCTCGCCATCACCTCCGCCGAAGTGACGCGCGAAAAGCTGTTCCTCCGCATCCACGACGAAATCCCCTACAACGCGACGGTCGAGACCGAGAAGTTCACCATCCAGAAGGATGGCTCCTACCGGATCGACCAGGTGATCTACGTCACCCGCGATACGCACAAGAAGATCGTTCTGGGCGCAGGCGGCCAGACCATCAAGTCGATCGGCGCCGACAGCCGCAAGGAGCTGATGGAGATGTACGAGGTGCCGGTGCACCTGTTCCTCTTCGTCAAAGTCCGCGAGAAATGGGCGGACGACCCCGAGCGCTATCGCGAGATGGGGCTCGAATGGACGAAATAGCTGGTAAGGCATAGCGATGGCATGGCAGTTCCACGACCTCGGCGAGCTGTCATTCTCGGGTGCCGATCTCAAGCGTGTGCCGCTAGTGCACGCGGGATTCCTTGTCGCGTCTAGCTTCGCGTTCAACGAAATCGGGGTCCTCCTCCGGCTGGTGCTGCTGGCACTAAACGCGCGAAAGCATGTTGGACGGGAGCCAATAGTCCAAACCATCGCGTACATTGAGACACTTGTTGCAGAGCGCATGCTGTCCGCGAAGATCGTGGAGTACTGCAAGCTCTTTGATGACTATCTCACCAAAGTGGCCCGGAAGGAGGGAGCACAAGGCGAGAGGCTTGTCGCCAACCACCTTGCCGCTATGCGGTCGGTCAAAACAGCTAGTGGCTACGAGACGGCAAGATGGCTGCGAGATACACTGACCAATCACTACCTTGTAAGTGAGATGGAAAAGTTCATCGGCAATGTTCCAGACGGACAATCTTTCACGATGTATCTCAATGAGAAGGAAGGAAATAGCTCGTATCCCCTTGGAGAAGAGGTCGCCATGATGGGAAAGCTCAACGCGGATGGGCAACCCCTTCCAGATCTGAGGATATGGCAGGATTGGATCCACGCTTCATGCAGAACGGTTTCTGCTACGCATTATAGCTTTGTGATTGCGCTGATGGAGGAGTTCTTCCCGGACAAGTTCGTCCGGATGAAGCGGGTCGTCGTGGATGACTTGTTGGTGGGCCAACTCGCGACCTCCTGCACGCCCATCCTGTGGGACTTTCGTAGTGCAGTGGGACGGTGAAGGCCTGCTGATCGGCGTCCGCCGTCACGGCGAGTCGAGCGTCATCGCGGAAGTGATGGTGGCCGGGAAGGGCCGGACCATGGGCCTCATCCGCGGCGGCCGCTCCACCAAGCTCGCGGCGACGCTCCAGGCGGGCAACACGGTGCAGGTCAGCTGGCGCGCCCGGCTCGAGCAGCACCTCGGCACCTTCGCGGTCGAACTGATCGATGCCCGCGCGGCGGAACTCATCACCGACCGCACCCGGCTCTATGCCTGCCAGCTCCTCTGCGATCATCTGCGCCTGCTGCCGGAGCGCGACCCGCACGACCGGCTGCTGGGTCTCGCGGTCGAAGCGCTGGACGACAAATCAAAGCATGATCTGGGCGTCGAGCTCGCCCGCTTCGAGCTGATCCTTCTCGACGAGCTCGGCTTCGGCCTCGACCTCTCGGCCTGCGCGGTGACGGGGATGACCGAGGACCTCACTCACGTCTCGCCCAAGACCGGCCGCGCCGTGTCGCGCGAGCCGGCAAAGCCCTATTGCGACCGGCTGCTGGTGCTGCCGCAGTTCCTGATCGCCGACGCGCCGGCCGACACCCAGGACATCGCGCACGCCTTCCGCCTGACCGGCCACTTTCTCCACATGCATGTGTGGGAGCCGCGCCAGATCGAACCGCCGACGAGCCGCGACACCCTGATCGAGCACCTAACTCGGCTATAGTCCGGGCATGATTCGTTCTGGACTTTCCTATGGCCTCTGACAGCAAAACCGTCCGCCCCGGCGACGACAACCAGCCCGTCGATCTGCGCACGGCGCTCGAGGAGCGCTACCTCTCCTACGCGCTGTCGACCATCATGCAGCGCGCGCTGCCTGACGCGCGCGACGGGATGAAGCCGGTGCATCGCCGCATTATCCATGTGATGCGTCTGCTTCGGCTCGATCCGGATGAGGGCTACCGCAAATCGGCGAAGATCGTCGGCGACGTCATCGGTAACTTCCACCCGCATGGCGACCAGTCGATCTACGATGCCATGGTGCGCCTCGCGCAAGACTTTGCCATGCGCTATCCGCTCGTCGATGGGCAGGGGAATTTTGGCAATATCGACGGCGACGGCGCCGCCGCCTATCGCTACACCGAAGCCAAGATGACGGGCGTCGCGGTGCGCCTGCTCGAGGGCCTCGCCGAGGACGCCGTCGACTTCAAGCCGACCTATGACGGCCTGACTGAAGAGCCGACCGTCCTCCCAGCGAATTTTCCGAATCTGCTCGCCAATGGCTCGACGGGAATCGCCGTCGGCATGGCGACGTCGATCCCGCCGCACAACGTCTCCGAAATCTGCGACGCCTCGCTGGCGCTGATCGCCAATCCGCAGGCGAGCGTCGAAGACCTCGTCCACCATATCCAGGGGCCCGACTTCCCAACCGGCGGCGTGCTGGTCGAGCCGCGCGCCTCGATCCTGGAGTCTTATTCCACCGGCCGCGGCTCGTTCCGCCTGCGCGCCCGCTGGCACCGCGAGGACAAGGGGCGCGGCGTCTATCATGTGATCGTCACCGAGATCCCGTATGGTGTCCAGAAGTCGAAGCTGATCGAAAAGATCGCGGAACTGCTGCTCGCAAAGAAGCTGCCGCTCTTGAAGGACGTCCGTGACGAGAGCGCCGACGATGTGCGGGTCGTGTTCGAGCCGCGCGCCGGCACCGTAGAGGATACCGTCTTGATGGAGCAGCTGTTCAAGGTCACCGACCTCGAACAGCGCATCCCGCTCAACATGAACGTGCTCGACCGGGGCACCGTGCCGCGCGTCATGAACCTCAAGCAGGCGCTGGTCGCCTGGCTCGACCATCGCAAAGAGGTGTTCGTCCGCCGCACCCAGCACCGGCTCGAACAGATCGCGCGCCGCCTCGAAATCCTCGATGGCTACATCGTCGCCTATCTCAACCTCGACGAGGTGATCCGCATCATCCGCGAGGAGGACGAGCCCAAGGCCAAGCTGATGAAGCGCTTCAAGCTGACCGACGGGCAGGCCGAAGCGATCCTCAACATGCGCCTGCGCTCGCTGCGCAAGCTCGAGGAAATGGAACTGCGCACCGAGCACAAGAAGCTGGTCGAGGAGCAGACCCATCTCAATTCGCTGCTCGCTTCCGACAGGAAGCAATGGGGCGAGATCACCAAGCAGATCAACGACCTCAAGAAGACCTACGGCAAGGACACGCCGCTCGGCCGCCGCAAGACCGAGTTCGCCGACGCCCCGCATTCCGACTACGCCGAGGAGGCCGAGGCCGCTTTCATCGAGAAGGAGCCGGTGACGGTGATCCTCTCCGAGAAGGGCTGGATCCGCGCCATGAAGGGCCACACGCCCGAGGTCAACGACGAGAAGGGGTTCAAGGCCGGCGATCGGCTGAAGCTGAGCTTCTTTGCGCAGACCACCGACAAGCTGCTGCTGCTGTCGACCGCCGGCAAGGTCTACACTATCGGCGCCGATCGCCTGCCGGGCGGCCGCGGGCAGGGCGAACCGCTGCGCCTCATGGTCGATCTCGAAGAGGGCCAGGACTTCGTCGATCTCTTCGTCCATACGCCGGGCAAAAAGCGGCTGATCGCCTCGAGCGTCGGCGACGGTTTTGTGGTGTCGGAGGACGAGCTTCTGGCGAACACCCGCAAGGGTAAGCAGGTGCTCAACGTCTCGGGCGGCGCCGAAGCCAAACTCATTGTGGCCGCCGACGGCGACACGGTCGCGGTGGTGGGCGAGAACCGCAAGATGGTGATCTTCCCCGCCAGCGAATTGCCGGAAATGGCGCGCGGCAAGGGCGTGCGGCTGCAGAAGTACAAGGACGGCGGCATTTCCGACGCCCGCATGTGCCGCGCCGGCGAGGGCCTGAGCTGGACCGACACGTCCGGCCGCACCTTCGTCAAGCCGATGAGCGAGCTCAAGGACTGGGTCGGCGAGCGCGCGCAGGCCGGCCGGCAGGTGCCGCAGGGGTTCCCGCGCAACAACAAGTTCCAGGGGTAGAACGATGATCCGCCATATCGTGCTCATCAAGTTCCGCGACGACGTGAGCGAGGAGCACCGGCAGGAGATCTACGGCGATTTGCGTGCGCTGGTCGGCACGATCGACGGGCTCGTCAGCGCGCAGTTCGGCCCCAATGTCAGTCCTGAGGGCCTGAGCAAAGGCTTTCGCGATGGCTTCGTGATGGACCTCCGCGATGCCGAAGCCCGCGACCGGTACCTGGCGCATCCACTGCATCAGGCGGCGGGCGCGAAGCTTGTCGCTGCCTGCGAAGGCGGCCTCGACGGCGTGCTGCCGTTCGATTTGGAAGTTTAGGGCGACACCGAGAACGTAAAGATCACCGGCCGGTGATCGCTGCCGGTCTGCTGTCCCGCGTGCAACTCGCTGACGATCATGCCGCGCTGGAACACCTGGTCCAGCGGCAGGAACGGCGCGGTGCGGAGCAGATCGGCGGAGCATTCGCCGACGCAGGTCTTGGTCTCGATCGGCAGGAACGGCAGCCTGCGCTTCAGCCCCGGTGGGACCGTGAACAGCTCTGGATAGGTGACGAAGTTGCGCGTCTCGCGCTTGAGCCCGGTCGCCGCCTCGAAACTCTTCATCGCGTAAGACCACGGCGTCGAGTTGAAGTCGCCGACCACCAGCAGCGGTCCCTTGATGGCGTTGGCCGCATCGGCCGCGGCGGCGAATTCCTCGCGCTGGCGCTCCATCGGCACCGGCCAGTCCATATGCGTCGTCATCAGCGTGAACGACGTTCCAGTGCTGAGCGTGAAGCCGGCGATGATGTGCGCGGTGCGTTGCGTGCCCTGGGCATTCTCGGGGCACTCGCCGGCCGCCATTTCCTGGGTGAACGGGATCTTCGAATAGAGGCCGAGGTTGGCGCGCTTGCCGCCCTGGCAGCGCACCGCATAGGGGTAGCGGTCCTTGAGCAGGGCGCCGAGGCCTGCCTGTTCGGGGAAGTATTCCTGCAGCGCGACGATATCCGGGTCTTCCTCGCGGATCGCCGCATCGACCCGCTTCATGTCGTAGTTGAGCCCGAAAATGTTGTGCGTCATCACCTTGAGAATCGTCGCGTCGGAGACCGGCTGCCGCGGTGACAGGCTCGACAGCCACTCCGGTACGAACGTCCACGCGGACGCCGCGAAGCCGAGAACGGCGAGCACCTTCCACCAGCGGCGCATGCCAAGCACCAGCGCCGCGATGGCCGCCGCCATCGTGCCGAAGAACAGCAGCAGCTGCAGATGATTGAACAGGTCGAAGACCGGCACCACGAAGCCCGCGAGCGCAAGGATCGCCGGCAGCGCGGTTGCCAAGATGAGCAGCGCCGCGAGGACCCGCAGCAGAAGGAGGATGACGCGCAACATGGACCTCAGTCGAGCCGCCGCCAGCCGAGCGGGCCGCGCTGCACTTCGAGCGGCCGGAACGCGCCCTTGTAGGCCATCTTCGGCGACTCCTGCACCCAGTAGCCGAGATAGACGTAGCTGAGGCCGGCGAGCCGCACCTGCCGGATGTGGTCGAGAATGATGAGATTGCCGAGCCCGCGCTTGGGCAGTTCAGGCGCGAAGAACGAATAAACCATCGAGAGCCCGTCGGGCATCACATCAGTGAGCGCCACCGCAATGAGCGGTTTTTCGGGATCGCTGCCGAGCCGGTACTCGACCACCACCGTCTGCACCGGCGTGTCCTCGACCATGTATTCGTAGTCGACAAAATTCATCGCCGTCATGCCGCCGCCGGTGTGGCGCGACTCGAGGTAGCGCTTGAACAGCGCGAACTGCTCGGCGGTGGCGCGCGGCTGCCGCACCGCAACCTCGATGTCGCCGTTGAGTTTGAGGATGCGCTGGTAGCGGCCCTTGAAGTCGAATTCGTGCGTCAGGATGCGGACCGACTGGCACGCCGCGCAGCCTTCGCAGGCGGGCCGGTAAATGAGGTTCTGGCTACGGCGGAAGCCGTTGTCGCTGAGGAGGGCGTGCAGCGCTGGGGCACGGCGGCCGGTCAGATGGGTGAAGAGCTTGCGCTCCATCTTGCCGGGCAGATACGGGCACGGCATCGGCGCCGTCAGAAAGAGCTGGGTATTTTCCGCTGCGTGCTCGGTCATTGCCGTTCCGTCGATGGCGGAAGCTTATGCCCGGCCAGTGGTTACGGCAATGCTGGAGGAATGCGGCAGGCTTCGGAGCGTTTCCAAGAAATGTGGCCACCGGTTTTCTGGTTCGGAAACGCGACCGAGAAAAAGCCTGGAGACAATCGTCGCTTCGAAGAAGCGGTGATTGGCTCTAGGCGCGAACCCCGGCCCAGTGTCGCGCCATCGGCGAGCGGCGCAGCATCAGCGTGCCGGTGACGAGGTCCTGCACCATCTGCTGGCGCGGCGTGAACAGCGCGACGACCAACGAGACCGGCCAGGCGACCCATACCGTGATCCAGAAGACGAGCGGGTGGACCAGGATCTTCCAGCCATCGAGCGGATAGCCGCGTGCCGGCACCAGGACGATATCCATCATCGACATGCCGACGGTCGCCCGCATCGGCGAGCCGAGCGTTGCGGCATAGTAGCCGAGGATCGCGACGGGGATGACGATCGGCAGCGCCAGCCAGGCAAGCCCGAAGGTCAGGAAGCCGGCGATTGTGCCGACGAGGAGCAGCACCATCGAGATGAAGCCGAGGATGATCGCATCGACGACGAACGCGAAAACGCGCCGCATCAGCACGCCGTCGAACAGTTCGGGCGCGGTGCGGGGGTCGGGGAGGGCGGGACCAGTGTTGCTCATGGTCAAAACATGGCCCCTCGCTGTCTGGACGCAAGAGGTGAGCGCGAGAAATTGCAGTCGGCGCACCTTCCCCCGCGAGCGGGGGAAGGTGTCAGCGGAGCTGACGGAAGGGGGCGGCCGCAGACACCGAGTCCAGTCTCGCCCCCTCCACCAGCTTCGCTGGTCCCCCTCCCCCGTCTTCGACAGGGGAGGATCGCCGACTGCGAACTACCCGCCCAGCTTCCGTGCCGCCTCAAGCGCAAAGTACGTCAGCACACCCTTGGCGCCGGCGCGCTTGAACGCCCACAGCGCTTCCAGCATCGCCGCCTCGCCGTTGATTGCGCCCGCGTCGG
>JBKJTB010000449.1:0-5171 GCA_046594305.1 Devosia sp.
CGGTCTGCGCCAGCGCCGACAGCACTTCGCCGGTCTCGCCCAGCCCGGTGCGGTCACCCACGACATTGGCCAGCATCGCCGGCTGGAAGCGGAAGGCGATGATGCCCGACATGCGGCCGGTCGCGAGATTGAAGATCGGCTTGCCGACAAAGGCCGAGATCGAGCCGTCCGCCGCGTAAGGCGCGAAATCGGCAAACACCACCGGACCGCCCGCCTCGGTCTGCGCCGTCGCCTCGGCGAACACCTTCGCGAGCCCCGAGCCGGCGAGCGGGCTCGCCTCGTCCTTCACATTGGCCGTGTAGTCGGCGCCCTTCTTGACCGAATAGTAGACGTTGCCGTCGGCGCCGATCAGATAGATGTCGGAATAGCCGCTCGCGAGCAGCTGCTGACGGAAGCCCGGATTGTATTTGGAATGGCTGACCGAGTAGTTGATGTCCGACGGGCCGGCATCGAGCAGCATCCTGTCGGCGGGCGGATTGGGATTGTCGGTGACGAACGCCTTCTGCAGCACCGCCTCCTTGTCGCCCTGCAGCTGCAGCCAGGCATTGCCGAAATCGCGGATCGCCTGGTTGGTCGATTGCGAATTGCCGGTGGTGGCGAGGTCGTTCCTGATGGTCGAAACGAAGTCTTCGACCTGCTTGGCGCGCTCGTAGGCGAGCGAACTCAGATTGTTCTGCGTCAGTGTCGAGACCATCTGCGAGCCGATGAGGTAGCTGCCGGTTCCGACCCCGAGGCTGACCACTGCGGCCGACAAGACGAGCATCAGCGGCAGCTTGCGGGCAATGGTGTTGAGACCGAGCATCGAAAATCCCCCCAAAGGCATTTGCCCCGGAAGGGGCACGACAACCCTACGGGAACAGCCCTAAGTGCCCGTTAACCAACAAGTCTGACAGGCCGATGTGCCCAGGGGCCGGCGGCTTCACCGAATTGTCATTGGCAGTGCCCAATGGGCGGCATAGGCTCGCTTTGTTCCGCCTCGAGGGGGTGATGCGGGAGCAAGGAGCAGTCGCACGTGCAGAGGCGGCCACTCTATAGCCGGTCCGGCAAGCTCAGGCGCACCGATGGGGCAACTCTGGTGGCGCCGCTGGCAGCGGCCAACCCCTACGCCGAACCCGAAAAACCCCGCGGTCCGTCCCTCAGCGAGCGCAGCCGGCGCTACTGGAAACGCGCCTATCGCCGCCACCAGGGCAAGATCCTGGTGCTGGGCAGTGTCGCCATGACGTTCGTGGTGCTGGGCGCCTACGACGCGATCAAGGGGCCGACTCTGCCGCTGACGGCCGACGAATTCGTCAATGTCGTCAATGGCATCGTCCAGAGCCAGCCGCGACCGCGCGCCCCGACTGCCCTCGCCTACGAGGCGATCATCCCGTCGGTTGTCGCCATCTCAGGCTACGATCCAGAGGCCTACAAGGCGCTGCCGCCGCTGCCGCCGGACGAGCGGCCCGGTTCCAAATACACGGTGATTGGCACCGGCGTCGTGGTCGAAGCCGACGGCACCATTCTCACCAATCTCCATGTCGCGAACGCCATGCCCGACATCCGCGTCACCTTCATGGATGGCACCATCGCCGATGCGCGGCTGATCGGCTCGCAGCCAATGAACGATCTCGCCGTCCTGCAGCCCAGCAAGCTGCCGGCCGAGTTGAAGCCGGCGACGCTGTCGTCGGCGGCAACGCTCAGTCCCGGCGACCAGGTGGTGTCGGTCGGCTTCCCGTTCGGCGTCGGCCCATCGGCTTCGGCGGGAGTGGTCTCGGGCCTCGGGCGCGAGTTCGACGATCGCGGGCGGCCATCGCTGCAGAACCTCATCCAGTTCGATGCCTCGACCAATCCCGGCAATTCCGGCGGCCCGCTGGTCAATGCCAATGGCGAAGTCGTGGGCATCGTCACCGCCCTCATGAACCCATCGGGCGTCCGCACCTTCGCCGGCATCGCGTTCGCCATCACCATCGACACCGCCACCACCGCCATCGGTGAGAATCCGCTCTGACCCGGGAGACGAAACTGGACACGCCAAGCGACGCCACTGCCTCGACGATGGAGCAGGTGCTCTATGAGGTGAAGAAGGTCATCGTCGGCCAGGACCGCTTCCTCGAGCGCGTGCTGATCGCGCTGTTGTCGGGCGGGCATTTGCTGGTCGAGGGCGTGCCCGGTCTGGCGAAAACCCGCACCGTCAATACGCTGGCCGAGGTGATCCAGGGCCAGTTCAAGCGCATCCAGTTCACCCCCGATCTGGTGCCGTCCGATCTCGTGGGCACCCGGCTCTACAATCAGGGCACCGGCAACTTCTCGACCGTGCTCGGCCCGGTGTTCTGCAATCTCCTCCTCGCCGACGAAATCAACCGCGCGCCCGCCAAAGTGCAGAGCGCGCTGCTCGAGGTGATGCAGGAGCGGCAGGTGACCATCGCCGGCGAGAGCCACAAGGTGCCGGCGCCGTTCGTGGTCATGGCCACCCAGAATCCGATCGAGACCGAAGGCACCTATGCGCTGCCGGAAGCACAGGTCGACCGCTTCATGATGAAGGTGCTGATCGGCTACCCGACCGAAGAAGAGGAGTTGGTGATCGTCACCCGCGCCGCCACGGGCTCGCAGCCGGTGTCGCGCGTTGCGACCACCGAACAGCTGATTGCGCTGCAGGCCAAGGTCAAGCAGGTCTATGTCGATCCGACGCTGATGCAGTTTGCGGTGAAGCTGGTGAGCGCCACGCGCGACCCGGGCAAGGTTGGCCTCAAGGACGCCGGCCGGCTGATCCTCTACGGCGCGAGCCCGCGCGCCACCATCGCGATGATCGAGGCCGGCCGGGCGCTGGCGTTCCTCCGCGGTCGCGACTATGTGCTGCCCGAGGACGTCATCGACATCGCGCCAGACGTGATGCGCCACCGCATCATCGTCTCCTACGAGGCGCTGAGCGAAGGCACGACCAGCGACGACATCATTCGCCAGATTCTCAAGGCCGTCCCCGCTCCCGAAAAGCTGCTGGAGGCCCATGTCCGCGTCGCCTGAAAGCGCTGATCTGCTGCTGAAGCGCCTCGAGTGGACGGTGATCCGTAAGCTCGACGGCATTCTGCAGGGCGATTATAGAACGCTGTTTCGCGGTTTCGGGCTCGATCTCGCCGACCTCCGCGAATACCAGGCGCATGACGACGTGCGCCATATCGACTGGAACGTCACGGCGCGCACGCAGATCCCGCATGTGCGCGTCTACAATGAGGACCGCGAGGTTACCGCGTGGTTCCTGCTCGATCTGAGTCCGTCGGTCGATTTCGGTTCGGGCGACACCAACAAGCGGCAGGTGCTGAGCGAGTTCGTCGCCATCGTCGCGCGGCTGTTGACGCGGCAGGGCAACAAGGTCGGCGCCGTGCTCTATGACGGGGTCAACAGTTTCGTCGTGCCGCCGCGCGGCGGACGGCAGCAGGTGCTCTACATGCTGGACCGCATCCGGTTGAACCCGCGGCTGCTGCACACTCCGCGCACCGACATCGGCCAGTTCGTCGGCGGTGCATTCAGCGCGATTAAGCGTCGCTCGCTGGTGTTCGTGGTGTCCGATTTCATCGCAAATCCCGGTTGGGACAAGGCGCTGCTGGCGCTGACCCGCCGGCACGAGGTGCTGGCGGTGCGGCTCGTCGATCCGGTCGATGGCGCCATCCCCGATGTCGGCATGCTGCAGTTCGAGGATGCCGAAACCGGCGAAACGGTGTTCGTCGACACCGGCGATGCCGGCTTCCGCCGCCGCTACGCCGCCGTGGCCGAAGCCAACGAACAGATGCTGCTCGACGCCTTCACCGCCGCCGGCACGGACGTGCTGGAGCTGTCGACCGAAGACGATCTCGTCGACGCCATCCGGCGCTTTACCGACCTCAAGCGCATGCAGCGTTCGCTCAACACCGGCACCGCCATGCCTGCCCATCTCGGCGCCACCACAGGGGAGATGCAGCAGTGATCTTTCTCTGGCCCTTCATGCTGTGGCTGCTGGCCCTGCTGCCGGTGTTGGTGGTGCTTTACATCCTGGTGCTCAGGCGCAAGAAGCGCGGCGCCGTCCGCTTCGCCAATCTCGCGATGGTCAAGGCCGCGATGGGCAAGTCCATCGGCTGGCGCCGGCATGTGCCGCCGGCGCTGTTCCTCCTCGCGCTCGCTGTCCTCATCGTTGCCACCGCCCGGCCCGCGGCCGAAATCACGCTCAACGCGGCGCGCTCGACCGTCATCCTCGCGATGGACATTTCGGGCTCGATGGGTGCCGACGATGTGCAGCCCAACCGGCTCGTCGCGTCACAGGAGGCCGCCAAGCGGTTCATCGCCGACCAGCCCAGCACGGTCGAGATCGGCATCGTCGCCTTCGCCTCGGTGGCGCTGCTGGTGCAGTCGCCCACCACCGACCGCGATGCGCTCTATGCGGCGATCGACAATTTCGAGTTGCGGCGCGGCACCGCCGTCGGCTCGGGCATCCTCACCTCGCTCCGCACCATCTTCCCCGACGTCAATTTCTATCGCGGCATCGCGGGCGGCGAGGGCGGGCTGATGAACCCTGGCCTCAAGATGGGCTCGTCGCCGACCGACAGCACCGACCCGTTCATCGTCAAGGAGAACGAGGACCGCATCGAGTACACGCCGGTCGAGCCCGGTTCCTACGACAATGCGATCATAATCCTGCTGACCGACGGCGCGACCACCGCGGGACCCGATCCGCTGGCGGCGGGGGAGCTGGCGGCGGATTTTGGCGTGCGCGTCTTCACCGTCGCCTTCGGCTCCAAGGAAGGCTCGATCGTCAACTTCGCCGGCCGCTCGATGCGCGCCGAACTCGACGCGCCGACCCTCCAGGAGATCGCCAAGAAGACGGCGGGCGAGTATTTCGAGGCGGCATCAGCGGACGAACTGGCGCGGGTGTACTCGACGATGTCGACCAAATTCATCGGCGAGAAGAAGGAAGCCGAAATCGCGTTTATCTTCGCCGGCGTGGGCGCCCTGATCGCGATGTTCGCAGCGTTCCTGTCGCTGTGGTGGTTTGGGCGGGTGGCGTAGGAGCGACCGTCGCAGGCACGGGCGCAAGCGGCCTCCCCCTCATCCGCCCTTCGGGCACCTTCTCCCACAAGGGGAGAAGGCAGAGGCGGCAACCGATGTAGCAGACTTCCCTTCTCCCCTTGTGGGAGAAGGTGGATCGGCCAAAGGCCGAGACGGAT
>JBKJTB010000027.1:0-6471 GCA_046594305.1 Devosia sp.
CCCTGTTCGCCACTCCGTCTATCCGACTGAACCAGCCGCATAAAAGGTCTCCGGCACCCCAAAATGCGAAGAGCATCGCCCGATTACTGGCCCCCGGAGACGCCCGGAACTCCGCACTTAGCGAGAGCATGCGATATGCACTCACAAGAGCATCGACACGGCGCGCTGGAACCAACAGTGGTGGGAACCCAGTTCACTCCTGCAGCGTGAGGTCTCGCAGCGACCGACGAAATCGCCCCAGCCACCTCCGGCTGCTGCCGTCGAGGACGTTGTCATCCTCCCCGACACCAGACCACCTCGTACTGGATGAGCAGGTCTCCAAGGTTGTTTGGGCGCTCGCGCGACATCGTGTCCGCGACCCTGAGTGCCTCGTCTATCGCCTCGTACCAAGCCTTGTGCATATCCGCTGCGGCCACCGAGCCGACCATCTCCCCCGTGGCGCGGTACTTGCGCCATAGGCGCCCAGCTCAAACTCCACATGAAGCTCGCGCAAGTCGCTAGCCTCGGTCGCGACAGATCGGTTCCTCGTTGTCATCTTCCGTGTCCTCGACGCAGTTCGTGTTGCGACACACAAGGGGCGAGGGCACCGGGACAGTCTAGAGCGTCTCCGACATCACAGGGGACAAGTCCAACATTGCGTTCCGGGCGAGCCGAATAGAACGGTGATCTCGTCGGCAAGTTCACTTAGCCGGACTGCCGGTGGCCATTCAGCCCGACAGTTCAATTGCTTGGGTCCTCCGCCGGCGGGAGATAATGAGGGTCGGCCCCAGCGGCCTAGAGGCAGCAGCTACAGGGAAAAACGGGGAGCATCTGACGCCAACCCTGCCGCCGGTCGAGACATGTCCCGACAAGAGCGGCGTTCTTGCCGCGCGGCAGTGACGCACTTGGAGTCAAGTGGCCAAAAGCCCTCACTTAATAGCGTCGACGTTTCCGCGACTTAGGACCCCCTCGGCGTATGGTCCGAGTTGACTCCCTTTTGACGTCGAAGGCCCCGCCGATCGAGCTATCTGCCCGGCCTGTCCACAAGATTGGCGCGCGGCAGGTAATTCGGGACCTTTGACGCAGGATTGGGCGCTTCCCACCCGCAAGTTGCGTGTAGTATAGCCAATTGTCGGCCCGTTACGGTATTCCACCGATTAGGAACCGAGCACGCTCACAAAATGTCCCCGCCAACAGCCAGCCCATCGAATGATCGTCAGCATGACGGTAGCCAATTGGGCGCCGCCACAGCGCGTCTCGTCGCTGCACGACTGATAGCACTGAAAGTACCAGGAGAGCAGCGTCGGAGGCCTGGGTGCGGGCAGCTGGGGGCAGGAACTCTAGCTCGGAGGGTTGGACCAACAGCCCCTGGAGGACATAGTTGCCCCAAAACTCGGCCTCGGGGGCCAGCCAGCGATCAGCGCCGCGGGACCGGCGCGCCAACCGCGGGGGCGTCATAAAAGGGTTGTGTCGCGATAGAACGGCAACGAGAGCTCTCTTTTCGACACCACGGGATATCCACGCGATACGGAGATGCCAGACCTTCACTCGGTGAGATCATCGGGTCGCCCATAAGCTGACCGGCCGATTTAGTCCCCCTGCGAAGAGGGCGGCCTGCGTGCCGTAGCGACCCGACTGACGCAGTCGCAACACGAACAGCGCTCGATACCCGCACCGGATTATATGCCCGGCAAGTTGTGGGTTTGGACTTCGGACGAGTAAAAGAGGTCGGATACTGTGTGCCGCGAGGGTCCGGTGGCGAACCACCCTCGAGGCGCTCCCCTTTGTGCGCAATAGCCTCCGCTTCGGCTCGATCGTTGACTTCCTCGAGAATTGAGCATTGCCTCGAAGTTGACACCTTGGGAGTGGGACCGCTCCCGATGAGAACTCCAGGAGGAGATTTTGACCAAACAGTTTCTCGCATTCACCCTGGCGCTAATCCTCGCCTTGCCGTCGATTGCCGCGACCATCTCGCCCACCGCCACGACCTCACCGATTCCTACGCAAACGACGTACGTTTCGCCAACAATAGGAACGAGTTCTCGCGTCAGCCCTGGAGTCACCCAGGCCCTAAGCGGGAAGACCGGGGGTGAGTATCGCGTCACTTCGACCTTGTCGGTCACCTGGGACGGCACTCAGATAACCGCGCAAACACGTTACGTCGGCTCGAAGGTCATCCAGGAAGTCTACGTCAAACCGTAGTGCTGCAGTGGCTATCCGGCGATGTCCCTTCGGTTTTTTATCGCGATCATAGTGCTCCTGCACACCGTCCCCGAGGCAATTGGAGCCCCCATCGTCACATTTGTAGACGGTCTCTGGACTTGGGGGTATCGACACGCTTCGGGACGGCTCCGTAGAGGGGTGCTGGGCGAGCACAACGTTTGTCGATGGCACCACCTTGGTTCTTGCGGAACAACGCGACGAGAAATGGTACCTGCGAATGTCAAACGGCGGGTGGCGGTTATCGCTTTCTCGTCACTACACCATGGTCGCGATCGTCGATTTTTACCCCTCGCTTAGCGTTGACGCCGAAGCCAAGAGTCCGAGAACTCTGGAAATCCCGATCCTCGATCACAACGCGCTTTTGAGGCTCATCGAGAATGGGCACACAATCAAGCTTACGTCCGAGTCCCTGCAGCTAAAATATGATATCGAGGGCAGCGCCAAGGTGATCGAAACGGACAAGGGACTGTGTCACTGAGTAATCTTGCTAGTGAGGCTCGAGGGGGTGACGGCATCCTCCGAAACGGGGGGCGCATTAGAACCGTGTTCTCAATGCGTTGGGTCCTCCGCCGGTGGCAGATCATGAGGGTCGGCCCCAGCGGCAATGAGTCCGCAGCTACAGGAAAAACGAGGACGTTACTACGCCAACGGCGCCGCCGATCGAGATATGTTCCCACGAGAGCGGAGTTTTTGCGGCGCGGCAGTGAGGCCCTTGGAGTCAAGTGGCCGAAAGTCCTCACTAAATAGCGTCGACGTTCCGCGACTTAGGACCCCCTCTGAGTAGTGTCCGACTTGACTCTGCCCGGCCTGTCGGCATGACTGGAGCGCGGCAGGAAATTCAGGACCTTTCACCCGCATTTGGGCTCTTCCGACCCAACTTATGGGGCCGGGCGGAGCCGTAGGCGCGGCTCGATGGGGACCGCCTCGCGGCAACCGTCAAGGCGTTACCAGGCAGTTCACTCTTGCAGCGCGAGGCCTCGCAGCGACCGCCGAAATCGCCCGATCCATGTCCGGCCGCTGCCGTCGAGGACGTTGTCGTCATCCCTGACCCACCACCAGATCGCCTCATACTGGATATGCAGGTCTCCAAGATCGTCTGGCCGCTCGCGCGAGATGGCCTCGGCAGCCTTGAGCGCATCGTCGATGGCGTCAGACCAGGCCTTGTGCAACCTCGCCGCGGTCACTGGATCGGCCGCTTTGCTGTGGGATCAATACTTGCGCCAGGCGCGTCCGGCTCGGACTCGGTGGCGTTCAAACTCCATATGAAGCCCGCGCAAGACGCTTGTCTCAGCCGTGACAGATTGCTTCTGCCTCCTCGTTGTCATCCGCCGTGTCCCCGACGCAGTTCCTGTTGCGAGACACAAGGGTGTGATGGCACTGGGACAGTCTAGGGCATTCCGACATCATAGGGGACAAAGTCCAACCATGCCCGTCCGGCGTGGCAGAATTAGAACGATGCTCCCCTCGGTGGATACACTTAGCCGGACTGCCGGTGGCTATTCAGCCGGACACTTCAATGCGTTGGGCCCTCCGCCGGCGGCAGATGATGAGGGTCGGCCCCAGCGTCAACGAGGCCCCAGCTACCGACATTCTTGCTACCCGCGCCACTTCACCCAAGTACCGCAATGAACGACACCGTTACGTATTGGCACGTCCAAGGATCTTTTGATGGTCACTGGACGCCGACCTCGCCGCCGGTCCGCCGATCTGCCATGCCGTCCGTCACATTTGGGGCGGCAACGATTTCTGGGCTTTGCGGCCAATGTAGAGATGGTAATCGCTGGCGGAATCGGTCCGATATTCCGCAGGGAGACTTTGACAGGGGAAATTGAGCATCGCCAGAACCCGAATGGCAGGCCGGGAGGCTGCTCGGGCAACCAACCCACGTCCTCACCGTTCGGGCAATCCCGCTTTCCGAAGGCCTGGGATAACGGCGTCGGCGAAAGAGTCCCTGTCCGCCCTGCCTTCTTCTATCAACCTGATCGTCAGGTAGGGACTCAGCTCGCGGACCTTTTGCAACATGGGGCGCGCCTCTTCCATGCGGTCGAGGTTGGCGTAGGCCGCCGTCAGTGTGATGTAGGTGAAGAGTAGATCGTTGAACGTCGCGAGGGACTTAAGCGCCCAAGCGATAGCTGCCTCATTGTTGCCCATGACAAGTTCTGAACTCGCCATGCCGAACAGTAGGTCGTAAGCCTCAGGCCCGCCCGGACTTAGCTCGTAGGCGCGCGCAGTGTAACGGAGCGCCTCCTCGGGAGCTCCGTACATCCCTACGACAGCGGAAGCGGCCTGCAGCACCATGACGTGATTGGGGCTGTCCTCGACAGCACGGCGAACAGCTTCAACTGCAGACAGATCACCTGCGACTCTAAAAAGCACCCACGCGCCGAGCGCCCGTACGAGGGGATCGCCATTTCCCAAGGCAAGCGCCCTGCGGGCGAACGCTACGGCTTGCTGGCTGTCATCATTCCCCAGTGGGGGCGCTCGCAACGATATGCGTTTCTCGTAAATCAAAGCGGCATGGGCGGCTGCGATTGCAAAGCCCGGGTCAAGGGCCATCGCGCGCCGAAGGAGGTCAAGAGCCTCGCGATGACGCTCGGTGCCTGCGTCGTAGAAGATTGGAAGTGCCTTCAGGTACAAGTCGTAAGCGCCAAGGTCGTTCGTCGGTTTTCGGCGTACCCGCTCTATCTCCGCCTTGCGGATCGTGGGTTCGATGCGGCCGACGACGCTTTCGGTGAGCTGATCCTGGAACGTGAAGATATCAGTCGTCGTACCGTCATACTTCTCGGCCCAAAGCTGCGCTCCGCTTCCAGCTTCGCTCAGCTGGGCCGTCAGCCGCAGCCGATCTCCTATTCGGCGAATACTGCCCTCTAGGACGTAGCGTACTCCGAGCTCAGCTGCCGCAAGCCTCGCATCGACACCTTTTTCGCGAAGCGCAAAGCTCGACCCGCGAGAGATGACGGCGAACGCCTTAAAACGAGAGAGCGCGGTGATGATGTCATCGACAACCCCATCGGCGAAGTAACCGTCTTCGCTGGCGTTGCCGTGGTTGGCGAACGGCAGTACGGCGATCAGCGGGGGACCGCCACGCTCCGCCCTGGGCTGCCCCGGCTGTGCCACCAGCCGATAGCCGACGCGCGGCACGGTAACGATCATCGCGTCAGCCCCTTCGCCGAGCTGCCGCCGCAGGGCCGAGATCTGCACGGTGAGGCTGCCTTCCTCGACTACGGTTCCCGGCCAGACCCGCTCCATAAGCGCATCCTTGCTGACTGGATTGCCGCCGGCGTCCAGTAGCGTTTCGAGGAGAACGTAACCGCGATGACCGACCGGCACGGTTTGACCATCGCGGGTCAGCCGCTGGCGCTCCCGATCGAGGACAAAGCGGCCGAATGTCGTTTTCCCATCCATGACCGGACAATAATCGGGATTTGGAAGATTTCACCTTCCAAAAAGGACCCAATGCCGAAGCCGGGGCAAGCTCGCGCTCATTGATCCAACGACTTCAACAAACGGAGCGACAAAATGAACCTTCGCAATACGACTGCAGGGGTGGCTCTGGTTCTTCTCACAGCCGGCCCAGCTTGGGCGGACAATTTCCTGGTCCACATTCATACCGGACCGGACAATCCGACCGAGGCGGCCCTGGGCTTTCTGGTCGCGATGACCGCGCAGAAGGAAGGGCACACAGTCACCGTCTTCCTCGCCGGCGACGGGGCGTCGCTTATCACCGATACCGCCCTTTCCAGCGTCGTCGGCGTTGGCACCGGAAAGCTCAGGGAGAGCTTCGACGCGCTGATCGCGGGAAGTGCCCACATCTATATCTCCGGGGGCTCGGCGAAGGCGCGCAACATCACCGACGCCGATCTCGCAGGGAAACCCGCCGAATTCGCGACGCCGGCCAAGCTCGTCGAGCTCGCCGCAGGGGCCGACGTGGTGCTGAGCTACTAACGGACCGAAAGCAAATAGCCTTCAGCGAACGGCACGCAAAATGAGCACACCGTCGAAGGCCAGAATTGGAAGGGCTCGCCAGATCTACCCCTATCAGATCATCTGCACCGCTTGCGACGCCCAGCTCCTTGCCGTCGATCGTGACAGGGTCGTGCTCGTCGGTCCGCGGCCGATCGAGATTGTTGCAGGCCTCAATGGTGACACGTACATTGCGTGTCACCATTGCGGAAACATGGTTCTAGTCGACATGGACCTGCTCTTGGTCCGTTAGCGCCTAGGCAATTCCGCTTGGAGTACCTCCGCGTCTGACTTCCGCTAATCGAG
>JBKJTB010000050.1:0-4665 GCA_046594305.1 Devosia sp.
CCCCGGCAAACCGGATGGAGGTGTTTCTGCGGGCAGCGGCCGATCTCGAGCAAGCGCTCGCCGCCTCCAGGAAACTCGACATCAGCAAGCAGGCTGCGACACGGAGATATGTGGAGCTCCATCGCGAGTGTCTCGCTGCCGTCTTCAGCAAGGATGGCAAAGTTATCTACCCAGACTGGGGCCCCACCTTTCCGGTGCTCGCCATTGGAAAGCACGATCGCCTCCCGGGTCACATGCTGCCGTCATCTGCAGAGGACGCCCTGTCGACGATGGATGAGGTCGATGCCGCCAGCTGGCTGAAATATCCGCGGCGAACCGTGCTCTACTCGCAAAACCTTGCCCAAGCCGACGGCCACATGATCACGCTGCTGCTGGCTGAAGTCGAGGACGAGGGTGACGGCGAAAACGGTCGCTGACTTCGAACCCGGCTGCATCTGCGAACTCTGCAAATCTCTTTCGACTACCCTGATCGACGGTACCGATTTCGCTGATCGCTTTGAGGCAATTCCCTGTTCCTGCGAGCAGGGAATTGAGCGCAACTCACGGTGATTTCGTGGAGAAAGAGGGCGCGCAACTTGCTCATGGGCATCCCTGTTCGCAAGTTCCCTGTTTTTTCCCTGTATTCGAAACGGAGCCTGGTTTCGGCGGACTACATCCACCGCCACTAAGTCTTGGATATTGCACGGATTTTCAGTCTCCGCACTGCCCGCTGGCCAAGCCTCGGAAATGTCGGACGAATTGCGCGCCAGCGTCGGGCGTTCACAGGTGGAGACCGACTCTTGGAGCGCTGAAGTGCGATGCACTTGGGGCCGGTCTCTAACTGCCACTTCGAGTGGTTCAGTACCGAGAAGACCATCGGAAGTTCGAATCCTCCTCTCTCCGCCATTTACTCCGAAACCGGCCAAAATCCGGGACACTCAGGCGAATGAGTGACCCTGTAGCTTCCCGCGGAGGCGATGCTCCATCGTGCCGACGTGTCGGCGCTCCACTCCTAAAGCAACGAGGACGCCGGAACTGCGCCCGAGCCGTCGAAATCCATCCCAGCCCGACCTTGCGGTTGTCAGGACCGCCCGCGTGACTGATAGTCCGGTCTGGAGGGCTTCGTGCTGAGACAAACCACGGTCGTCGCCGGGCTGCTGGCCTATCGGTCGCAGCGCGCTGCAGCGGCGAGGGAAAACGCCGTGGGCCGCGAAATCGCGACCCTTCCACAAGTGGCTACGCGGCTGATCGGCGGTTTCGTCGAAGCCGCCGACGCGGAGGTGCTCTTTCCCCTGATCCGTTCCGCCCTAGAACAAGGGGGCTTCTCGAAGCTTGCACAGGTCGCGAACTTGCCGGGCACTCCGCGTGCAGTGATGGGAACCTTGCGCAAGGTCTGGGAGGCCGGGCTCGATCTGAAATCCCTGTCGGGCGGGGCCGCGAGCCTTGCGGACTTGGCGATGATCGAAGAGCGGGTACGGCGCGCTCTTCCGCCCGCCTGGCTGCTTCCCACCGATCTGTGCGTTCAGGCGATCAACCGAGTGGACCGGGCGAGCCGGCTACTTGGTGACATCGTAATAGACGGCATCATCGACGTGCCCCCGCTGTGGCGGCCGCTCGTTCAGGCATTGACGGGGCATGTCGCCGTAGAATGGCGGACCTCCAGCCCGCTCGACCGGTCCTGGTTCAAGGGAAGGATCGTCGAACGGCCCTTCTCGCTGCCATCCGTTCGGAGGGTTGAGTCCTGTGCGGACACACGGAGCGAGATCGTCGAAGCCCTTCGGTGGGCGCGCGAACAGCTCAGCACCGGGAACTCGAAAGCGGCGAATTTGGCGATCGTCGCCGCCTCCACGGCGGACTACGACGAGCATATGATGATACTCGTGCGCGAGGCGGGACTGCCGCTGCACTTCGGCGATGGCCTGCCCGCGCTGTCGACACGAGCCGGGCAGTGCTGCGCCGCGCTCGCCGACATATTGTTGCGAGGCCTTGGACAGGATCGAGTGAGGCGGGTTCTCAATGCGCCGCAACGGCGCGGATCATTGCAGCTTCTGCCGCCGGACTGGGCCAAGGGACTTCGATCGAGTGCGAGCCTGAGTACTCTCATGCAATGGCAAGTCGCCTTGGCGCGTTCGCGCGATCGACGTGCCGATGCCGACTTGGCCGAGCGGGTTCTTCTCCCCGTGCTCGCGAGACTGGAGAAGGGCCTCGCCGAGGCACTCGATCTGGGCGAGATGCTTCTGGATCGGAACGCACTCGCGATCTGGAAGAACGCGCTTCGGGCGGCCCCTCCGGAGGCGCTCGCAATGTCGTTGCAGAAGATCCGTGTGGCCGACGATACCGATCCATCCAACTCCATCGTGTGGTGCTCGGCGGAGCAACTGGCTGCCAGCCCGCGACCCGTCGTCAGGCTGCTCGGGTTGTCGGTGAAGTCCTGGCCCCGAAACTCCAACGACGACCCGCTGCTCCCGGACCACGTGCTGTCGAGGAGGACGCTCCAGCCGCGCTCCCCCACGGAGCAGGATCGGGCAAGCTTCTTCGTGATTCAAGGGCATGCCACGCACGTCGCGATTTCGCGAAGCCGTCGAACGGCGCGAGGAGGGCTGCAAGCCGCCAGCCCGTTGTGGCCGAAGGAAGCCGAGGTCGAACTTGCTCGGCTTCGAGTCCCGGCGCATGCGTATAGCGAGAGCGACCGTCTGCTCGCCCGACCGACCGATGCGGCAACCGCCCCACGGGTGGCCAAGAGCCGTGCTTGCTGGAGCGCATGGCACAGCGAGGAGCTGACCGCTTACGATGGCATTATTGCTGCGGAGCACCGCTCGTGCGTGCGCTCCTTCGAGCGCCCGATCACTGCCAGCCATCTCCGGCTGCTCCTCCGGGATCCTCAAGCGTTCGTTTGGACACGATGCTTGGATTGGCGAGCCAAGGAGTTCTCGCGTCGACCCCTCGCCATCGACGGAGCCGCTTTCGGCGAACTCGTTCACGAACTGATCGCGGCCAGCGTCCGACGTCTCGATGCGATGGGCGGCGTACAGCGGACCTCGAGCCATGAACGGGAGAGCGCGGTGCTCGCCGCCGTTGAAGACTTGGATCGCGAATGGCAGCTGGATCGCGCGATCCCGCCCCGCAGTCTTTGGAACAGTACCTTGGCGCTGGCACGAAGAATGACGCAGCATGCGATCGAGGTGGACGAGGATCTGCCGTTCAGCCTCGATAGCTGGACGGAGGTGAGTTTCGGGGCGGCCAACGCCAATGGCGCGCCATGGCCCGACGATGCGGAGGTGCCGATGAAGGACACTCCGTTGCGTCTCGTCGGGCGCATCGACAGGCTCGACCTCGCCAAGACCCGCAGTGCCGCAAGGATCACCGACTACAAGACCGCTATCCCGTTGGCGGACGGCGCGGTGCTCGACGGAGGAAAGGAGCTCCAGAGGGTCCTCTATGCCTCGGCCGTCAAGCAACTCGTCCCCGACGTGGGCAGGGTCGTGGCTCGGCTGCTCTACTTAGGGAGCTCCTTCGACGCGAGACCTCTAGCCGAAGACGAGCTCGATGAGGCAATGGCGGACCTCGCGCGCTACGCATCGCAGGCGATCGACGGCCTGCGGCGCGGCCACGCAATTCCGGGGCCCGATGCTTTCGACAAGTATTCCCGGCATCGGTTGGCGCTGCCTGCCGATCTGCAGCTCTACAGGCAGATCAAGGGCAGGGCGCTTGCCGAAGCCAGCGTGGCGCTGGAGGAGGCGCGCACGTGTCGATGACCGTGCCGGATCAGGAAGGGCGCCTGCGCTGCATCCGGGACCTGGATGCCAATCTCGTCGTCGAGGCCGCCGCCGGGACCGGCAAGACATCGTTGATGGCCTGCAGAGTGGCGATGCTGCTGGCAGATGGCCGCGAGCCCGGGACCATCGCCGCGATTACGTTCACCGAGGCAGCCGCCAGTGAACTGGGGAGGCGCATTCACGCCATCGTCTCGGACCTGCTGGGCGCTAACGTCCCGATCGAACTGCAGGCGTCCTTGCCGGCGGGTCTGACGGCGGCGCAACGCGACGCGCTTGCGGGCGCGGAGCAGCGGCTCGACGAACTGACCGTGTCGACGATACATTCCTTCTGCCAGCAGATCATCGTAGAAAACGCTGTCGAGGCCGGTCTGGATCCGGGCATCAAGGTAGCCGATGAAGTCGCCGCAGAGGCGATGTTCGACTTGGCCTTCGACAACTGGCTGTCGAGGGTGCTGTCCTCGGGCGATCCGATGGATCGCCCCGTGGTCGTTCTCGCCGAGGACGATCCGCTCAAGGTCGAGGGGAAGCTTCGCGACCTCGCCGAGGTTCGACGACGCTATCGCCGCGCAACACCGCCCGAGCCCAAGGTCGATCGGCGTCCCGACATCGACCTGACCGATGCGATCGACGCGTTCGCGCGCTGGGTGGCCGATCACCCGTACGACCAGCGCACCAACGAGATCAGCGTCGACTTCGAACGGCTGCGGGCCCACTACGACGGATGCTTCCTAGGGCCGGTCGATTTCGTCACCCTCTGGCGAATGGCGAACCCGCCGCGTATCGCGTCAATGAGGCGGAAGACGTTCGAGTTCGAGACCTACCAAAGACGGAGCGCCTGGAAGCGCGCGCGTGGAGAGGACGAGGGCGAACGCCTTAACTCCCAGGCGGCGGCTCTGCACGATGCCGTCCA
>JBKJTB010000083.1:0-3882 GCA_046594305.1 Devosia sp.
CGTGTCGCCACCGGGGACTTCATGGATCAGGCGGTCGAAGAGGGTGAAATACTCCTCGGGAACGGCATAGCCGACGGTGTCGGGGATATTGATCGTCGTGGCGCCCGCCCGGATCGCCAGCTCGCAGCAGCGCTTGAGGAAATCGATCGGCGTGCGCGTCGCGTCCATGGCGCTCCACTCGACATTATCGATGAGGTTGCGCGCCTGCGCGACGGTTGCCGAGATGATCTCCAGCACCTGCTCCTCGGTCTTTTTCATCTGGTGGGCCAGATGGATCGGTGAGGTCGAGACGAACGTGTGGATGCGCCCCTGCCGGGCGTGCCGCACTGCCTCCCCGGCCCGCGCGATGTCGGCGGGAATGGCGCGGGCGAGGCCAGCGATGACGGAGTTCTTGCTGCGCCTTGCGACTTCGGAGACCGCCTCAAAATCGCCGTTGGAGGCGATTGGGAATCCGGCTTCGATGATGTCGACGCCCATGTCGTCGAGCGCTTCGGCCACCTGCAGCTTCTCTTCGAGCGTCATGGTCGCGCCGGGGCTCTGCTCGCCGTCGCGGAGCGTCGTGTCGAAGATGTAGACGCGGTCTTTGTTGGTTTCGGCGGTGGTCATTCTCGGTCTTCCTATCAAGCGGCCGGGCTAAAAGCCTTGGGGCAAAAATCCCCGCGGCCGGACAAATCTGTTGTTCGGCTCATTTCGCACTCCCCTGACCACCTGCCCCGCTGTCGCGGGCCGCCGGTATCAGGGGCTGATAAGAAGGAGAAGCAGGAACGCGGGAAGCAGCAGCAGGCCGGCAGCCAGCAACATCTGGCTCTCACGAGCCTTCTGTTCGGTGGCGGCGATGGCAATGGCGCGGGTGCGCTTCATCGGGCTGAGTTCCAGTTCGGAACCCATATTGAGCGAATCCCCGCGCTTTTGCAAGCCGTTGGCGGTTCAGTTGAAGGCGAACACCGCCGAAACGATGACGCCGAGGAACGCCACGCCGGTCAACAGCCCGAAAGTCCTGGCCCGCGCCGCGGCCGCCATGTCGCCGGTTTTGGCTTTCCTGGCATTCATCTCGTTGATGGCGATGAAGACGATCATCAGCACGATGAAGCCCATTTTGGCCCAGAACCAGTTGCTGGGAATAACCCAGTCCAATTTGAGCCAGAGCATCAGGATGCCGCTGATCAGCAGCGTCGCCAGCGCATATTTGCCGACTTTGGCGACGCCCTCGACAATGCCCATCAACTGGCCGCGCACTTCGGGAGTGCCTGCCGCGAGGCGCGGCCCGATGATCGGCATGATGACCGAGTTGGCACCGCCCGCGATAAAGGCGACGATGTGGATGACAAAAAGGATCAAACCGAGCGTGTACATCGTTGCCCCCCGAGAAGCTGCACGCATACACCTCTAGCACACGACGCGAAGGACTTCACCCATGGCCGCCAAGGTTATCTACTGCATGATGCAGTCGCTCGACGGCTACATTGCCGGCCCTGATGGTGGGCCGGAATTGCCGCCGCCCGGCGCGGCGCTGCATCAGGTGTTCAACAACCAGATGAAGCAGATCGCCGTCTCGATCTATGGGCGCACCATGTACGAAATCATGAGCGCCTGGCAGACATATGACTCCCGGCCGGAGGCGACACCGGTCGAAATCGACTTCGCCGAGGCCTGGCGCAAAGTGCCCAAAGTGGTGGTCTCGACCACCCTCAAGCACGTCGGTCCGAACGCCCGGCTGATCTCCAGCGATGTCGAGAACCAGCTGCGCCGCCTCAAGCACGAGACCGAGGGAATGATCGACGTTTCCGGCTCCATTCTGGCGGCGTCGGTCGGCCGGATGGGCCTGATCGATGAATATTGGCTGTTCTTCCACCCACTCGTTCTCGGCGGTGGAAAACCGTTCTTCCAGCAGGGCCTGCCGCTCGGTCTGAGGCTCATAGGCAGTGAGAGCCTGCCCGAAGGCGTCCAACTGCTGAAATACGGAGCGGCTCAGTCGTAGAGGTCGAGGCTCCCCTGCCCGACGATGACGGCGCTGCCGCCGATGCCGCCATGGGTGAGCGTGTCGCCATCCTTGCGGATCTGCATGGTAATGAGGCTTGGCCGTCCCATCTCGACGCCCTGGCGCAGGCGGTACTCGGTCTGCCCGCCCGGGGCATCGGACGCCAGCTGGCCGATCAGCGCCGCAGCGGCCGCGCCCGTCGCCGGATCTTCGCCGAGCCCCATGCCCGGGGAGAACATACGCGCCGCGTAGTCGTTGTCGCGCTCGTCCGGCGTCTCGCAATAGACGTAGACCGAGTTATGCCCCAGCGGAAACACTTCGGCCCAGCCCCGGCGGTCGGGCTTCACCCGGCGCAGCACGGAGGGAGCTTTGACCGGGATGAGATAGAAGGGCACGCCTGCCGAGTACACCGAGAGCTGGTGCATGCCGTAGCCGATGTCCTCGGGCTCGATGCCGAGCGCGATTGCGGCGCGCAGCTTGTCCGGCGGCGTCCCCGCGACGACGGGCAGATGTGGCAGTGCGAAGCGGGCATTGCCGGTCCGCCGGTCGATCTTTTCGATGACGCAGGTGATGACCCCGATCTGCTCCTCGAGCCGGATCGCCGACATCTTGGTTTCGAGGCCGAGCACCACCGCGGCGCCGACGGTGGGGTGGCCGGCGAACGGGAGCTCGACCTGGGGTGTGAAGATGCGCACGGCGGCGGTGTGCCGTTCGATCTTCGGCCGCTTGATGAACACCGTCTCGCTGAGGTTGAACTCGGCGGCAATGCGCTGCATCTGGTCGTCGTGCAGCCCGTCGGCCTTGCTCACCACAGCGAGCGGGTTGCCGCTCAGCCGCTCCGTCGTGAACACGTCAAGCAGTGTGTAATCGAGTTTCAATCGCCCACTCCGTTGCCGCTGGGGTGCGGGAGATTCCCGTCACTGTCAAGCAACGCCGGCCCCACGACGGCCTAAAGCGGCGGCAGAGTGAGCGCTTTCTTATCGAGCCCAAGGTGCTCACAGAGCACTTCGACCACCAGCCGATGGTCGTCGCGCTCGTGCAGGCCCGACACGCAGATCGAGCCGATCATGCCCGCGTGCTTCACCCAGATGGGGAAACCGCCGCCGGCCAGCACATAGGTGGCGTTGTCGAGCCCGCGCCGTGGACCGAAGAAATCGTCGTCGCCCTTGTGCTCGAGCACCACGCGATAGCTGCTCTTCGACACCCGGTGCACGAGGTTGGCCTTGCGGCGCAGCCAGTTCGCATTGTCCGCATTGGTGCCGGGCAGCGCCATGCAGAACAGCGGCCGTTCGCCAGTGCGAATCTCGGCCGCGATGCCGAGCCCGGCGGCGATGGCGTTGTCGCGCAGCGCCGAGCCCAGCCTGAAGGCGATGGCTTCGCTGAACTCGGGCAGCACCAGCGCCTTTTCCTGCTCGATGATGAGCTTGATATCGTCCGCTTTGGCCATGTTCTCCCCCTGCGCCGGAACTTCTAGCACGCCGCGATCCGAATGAAAGCGCTATCAGGCAGGCGGCAACGCGTAAGCATTGGCCTCGAGACCGAGCGCGCGGGCGATGGCGGAGCGGGCGAACTCGTGGTCGTCCCGCTCATGCAGCCCCGACACCGCGACGGCGCCGATGATACCGGCCGCCTTCAGCTTGATCGGGAACGCACCGCCGGCGAGCGCGTACTCGGAGGCCTCCATGCCCCATTGCGGCTCGAGTAGCCGGGGCTTGTCGCCGCGCTCAAGCACCACCCGATAGCTCGACTTGAACATTACCTTGACGAGGCCGACCTTGCGCGTCGCCCACGACCAGTTGGTCGAGGTCGAGCCGGCCGTGGCGCCCCAGAACAGCGTGCGGTCCCAGAGGAATACCCCGGCGACGAGCCCCTTGCCGATGGCCTTGCCGGCCTCGCGGATAGAG
>JBKJTB010000103.1:0-7681 GCA_046594305.1 Devosia sp.
CTTAAGCCTACGCCCCCTGCAGCCGACCGCCCTGTAGTACAAACCGACTGAAACCCCAGCTTTCGACGACAATTGGCCTGCCGCCTGGGCCATCTCGCGTGATCATCGACCAGATTGGCGACTGCCGTCGACCGAGTCGTCGAAAGCGCCCTCTTTCGGCACCACTTGCCAGTTTCCGGGGCTTTCCCGCTATCCCTTGGGCGTCCACTTTCAGCCCAAGGCCCAACTGCCGAGCTGGGTTCGATGCGAGATGTCGCGGGCTTCCGAGTTCTGGCGGCGGGGTTGGTCGTAGTAAGGGGTCGCTTTTCCTTAATAGCTGCCGCCCATGTGCGGCTGGGGCCGACCCTCATTGGTTGCCACCGGCGGAGGACCCATCGCATTGAAAGTGCGGGTGAAGGTGCCACCGGCGCTTGGGCTAAGTGGTTCGTCGCGGCGGTTAGAACGCTATTACATCAGGTATCGCATCATGCCTCGATGCCCTACGCAGTGATTCTCGCTAGATATCCGCCAACAATGGCGTCGTTCTGCGAGCACTGGTTCCGCGAACTGGCACATCGCGCTGACTGAGCGAGAGAAAAGGGCACTCAATGAGATAATTTGGACAGTCAGTGACGATCAGTAGTCACTGATTGTCAGTAGCCTCGTAACCGCCGGATAAACCGATGCTATTTTTTCGGTCATTTTGGCCACTGATCGTCGCGGGCCTCATCGCCGCGCGTCGGCAACGCCGACCGTTGCGGGCTTTAGCGCGATCGCCGGCAGGGGCGACCATCAATCAGTCAGAGGTTTCCCGATGGTAGCTGCTTTCTACTCGCCCGCTGGGGCCGACCCTCATAGCTTCACAGCCGGGGGAGGACCCAACGGTCTCATCGTCATCGTCGTGTGCAGGGTGCGACTGCCTGTGATCTCGCCATGGTGCTGGACGGCCCCAGAGACTTGACGTCGGTGCATGTTACCTCGTGATCCACTGAGACGGAGTCGGGGCTCGACATCTTCGAGAGGTGATGGTGACGACCGCTCTCGAGCTTCGCCTGGATCCTCTGCGTCCACGTCGTGACGAGTGCCCGCTCACGAAGGTTGCTTGGCTGTTAGTGTGAACGGAGCGCTGTTGCCCGCGCCCACAACCATTGGTCCGGTGGTCGGGGAAAGATCGAGGCAGGGCGAGCACTGAGGCCATCCTGTGCGCCAAGCCGAGGCGGCTGGCATTCGCACCCTGCCTACTACGAGGACGATGAGCCGTGGGTCCTCCCCCGGCTGTGAAGCTATGAGGGTCGGCCCCAGCCGCACCTAGCCAGCAGCTATAGGACTTTAACGACCTATACGACCCGATCCGCCCGTCCCGCCATAGTGGGGGCAAGCGCGGCCCCTGCCGCGGCCCACACCTATGGCGGGACAAACCGGACGCCGAAAAAATCTGGCGTGTCCCCGTGGCACACGACATCACTCGGTGGGCCAAACGATGCCGACGCCGGCCTTTCCATGCGTGTCATTGTGATTAGCGCTTAGCGCGTAAAGAACATATAGTGAACGCACTATGCAGATCAATCTACAGCGAAAGCTCGCGATTCTGGCGGACGCGGCCAAGTACGACGCCTCTTGTGCGTCGAGCGGGACGGAGAAGCGCGACAGCATTAAGGGCGGCATCGGCTCCACCGAAGGCAGCGGCATCTGCCACTCCTATGCCCCAGATGGCCGGTGTATAAGCCTGCTCAAGGTGCTGCTGACCAACTTCTGCGTTTACGACTGCGCCTATTGCATCAACCGGTCGTCATCAAACGTGGCGCGGGCCCGCTTCAGCGTCGAAGAGGTCGTGGCGCTAACGCTCGACTTCTACCGGCGCAACTATATCGAGGGATTGTTCCTCAGTTCCGGCATCATCCGCTCGCCCGACTATACGATGGAAGAGATTGTCCGCGTCGCCAAGAGGCTTCGCATCGAGCATGGCTTTCGCGGGTACATTCATCTCAAGATCATCCCTAATGCCTCGCCCGAGTTGTTGCAGGAGGCGGCGGTGCACGCAGACCGGCTGTCAACGAACATCGAGCTGCCGACGGATGTGAGCCTCGCAATACTGGCGCCCGAGAAACGTCCGAGTGAGATTCGCACGGCGATGGCGCTTATCACCAGCAAGCGCGAGGAGTCGCGACCTGACGGTAAGCAGGCGAACGGCAAGAAAAAGCCGACGGTCCTCGCGCCGGCTGGACAATCGACGCAGATGATTGTCGGTGCTGATGCGACCGACGATGCAAGCATCCTCAGGCGTAGCGCGTCGCTATACGCCGGCTATGGGCTAAAGCGAGTGTACTATTCGGCGTTCTCGCCGATCCCCGATGCGAGCCTGAAACTGCCCCTGCAGCCGCCGCCGCTGATGCGCGAGCATCGGCTCTATCAGGCCGACTGGCTGATGCGGTTCTATGGGTTCAACGCCAACGAGATTGCAGCAGAGGGCGGGTTCCTTGATCTCAAGATCGACCCGAAACTCGCATGGGCGCTGCAGCATCGCGAGCTGTTTCCGCTCGACGTCAATCGCGCCGATCGCGAGCTATTGCTACGGGTGCCTGGGCTGGGAGTGTCCAGCGTCAACGCGATCATTGCGTCTCGCCGTCATCATCGGCTGCGGCTCGAGGATGTGGCGCGGCTGTGCTCGTCGGCGAAGAAGGTGCGGCCGTTCATCGTGGCGGAAGACTGGACGCCGGGCGCGGCGCTCGACGACAACAACCTCAAGGCGCACATGACGCCCGAGCCGAAGCAGTTGAGTCTGTTTTGATGAAGCGCGTGCGGCTGACATCGCTAAACGATTTCGCCGAGTGGCGCTTGGCCGCGCGGGCGCTGCTGCTCGCCGGGACGCATCCGGAAGACGTGATCTGGGAAGACCCGGCGGCATCGGGCGACCTTTTCGCCGAGCCAGAAGAGCGCCCGGCAGATGTCGCGACGCGCGCCTTGGGCGTGGTTCCGCCGCGCTTCATCGAACTTGCAGAAGCATCAATCTGCCATCGGGAGCCGATCCGCTTCGGGCTGCTCTACCGGCTGCTTTACCGGCTCCAGAAAAACCGCGAATTGATCGAAGTGCGATCCGATCCCGACATCTCAAAGCTGTACAGGCTGGCGAGCGAGGTGCGCCGCGACAGCCACAAGATGAAGGCCTTCGTCCGCTTCCGCGAGGACGAGACGAAGTTTGCAGCATGGTTCGAGCCGGACCATTACACGCTTGAGCGGACGGCGCCGTTCTTCGTTCGGCGGTTCGCGTCGATGCAGTGGGCGATCTTCACGCCGTATCGCTCTGCGGCGTGGGACGGCGAGCGACTGTTGTTCGGCGAGGGGACTCGCAAGAAGGACGCGCCACAAACCGACGCGATGGAGGATGTGTGGCGTACTTACTTCGCGTCGATCTTCAATCCGGCGCGGCTCAAGATTTCGATGATGAAATCGGAGATGCCGGTCAAATACTGGCGCAACCTTCCGGAAGCCGAGCTCATTCCGTCGCTGATCCGTGGAGCAAGGCAGGCGGAAGAAGAGATGGTCGCACGCGCAGCATCGGAACCGCCGTCACGGCACGTGCGCGCCGAGGCGCGAAAGGTGGAAGTCGAGGAAGCTGCCGATATCTTGTCGCTTGCCGATGCCCGCGCTGCGGTACAGGGCTGCCGACGGTGTCCGCTCTATGAGTACGCGACGCAGGCTGTGTTCGGCGAGGGGCCGCAGTCCGCGGAAGTGATGTTCGTGGGCGAGCAGCCGGGCGACCAGGAGGACCTTGCCGGCAAGCCTTTCGTCGGACCGGCAGGGCAGGTGTTCAACACTGTGCTCGAGACGGTTGGCATCGACCGGCGGCGCGTCTACGTCACCAATGCGGTCAAGCACTTCAAATTCGAGCCGCGCGGCAAGAAGCGCATTCATAGTAAGCCCAATACCGGGGAGATCGAGGCTTGCCGTTTCTGGGTGAATCTCGAACGAGAGTTTGTGCGACCCAAGCTCATCGTGGCGCTGGGCGCAACGGCGGTGCAGAGCCTTTTGGGCAAGTCCGCGTCGATCAGCTCCCTGCGGGGCGAGAAAATAGAACTGCCGGACGGCAGCACGCTGCTGGTCACGGTGCATCCATCCTATTTGTTGCGTCTGCCGGACCGAGAGGAGGCGGCCATAGAGCTGAAGCGCTTCGAGTCTGACTTGCGGACCATCAAGGCTCTCATCGACGGGCCAGGTGACGAGGTGCCGCGTGGCAGGCCGCTCATTACCGCACAGGCTCAACGATCTGCTCCTCCAGTGCGAGGCAATCCGGCGGTAAATCAACGAGGATGACAACGTCCTCGATGGCAGCACGCGCCGCGGGCTCACGCAGCCGCGCATCGGCCGGGTCTGAGGCGGTGGATGAGAATGTCGGTTTCGCGGAGTTCCGGGCCTCTCCGGCGATACGGGATGCTCACCCTGAGCATCTGGGCTTCCTTAGGGTTCCGGGCGTCTCCGCCTCAACCAACACATGAGGTTTCCGAGTCATGAAGGGCTGCCGTGAGGAAAAGATGCCCATTGTTGCGATGCATAGTTCCCCTGCCGGGGCTCGGGAGGCTGTGCTCGGTCGAATTTGGTAATCAAGGGACTGACTCCGAGGCTGGGGCCGGCCCGTCATTATCTCTCGCCGGCGGAGGACCCAACGCATTGAAGTGCCGGGCTGAACGGCCACCTGCATTTCGGCTAAGTGACTTTCCGCCGCGCCGATTGCAACGCTATTGCATCACTGATGGGTCGGCCGCAGCGCTCATCTTCGCATGAGCCATAGCCGCTATGGCGCTCCGGCCGCGTGTACCGGTCAGACCTGCCGAACGCGGGACGTGTCGGTCAGTCGGGAAGCATGCCGATCGAGGTTTGCACCAGTCGCGACACCACATCGTCGTCCGTCTCATCGACTCGTCGCTCGGTGGCGATCTTCATGGCGACCTCGTCATCGACCGGAACATTCCATAGTCCGTCGGAGCCGTGGGTCGCAGTGCAGGCGAAGCTGAAGCCCTCCTGGGTCTGCTCCCGAATAAGTTGCAACGTGTGGTCACTCACTTTGATCATCGGCATGACCGTCTCCTTGGGTTCGAGGTGACGGACACACGCTTGCTCAGGCCGGTAAGTCGAGTGATCGGGCGGAGTTCATCCGGTGTGGACGAGATCGGGGTGACTGTTTGGTGTATGCGCCAGTGGACTGCAGCGACCTCTCTGCTGCCAATTGGCGCGCCCGCCAGCTCCGGGCCATGCCAGAAATACGCGCAGATTGTCGGAGGCACGATAGAGGTCGCTACAGCCCCAACGACCCCGATGGTTTGGTCGAGGCCCGGCCGGCCGCCACTGATCGATGGAGGCCCCGAGAGCCGAATTTGAGGGCCCTGTGCCCATCAGACGTCGGCAGAGGGAAGAATCCGCGATCATACATCCGATGTGCGGAGTTCCGGGGCTTACGGCCGATAGTGATGGATGATGCCAATCATCCATCCGCTTCCACGGTTTCCGTGGCTTTGCGGGGGATGAATTTCTCCGATCATGCATGAGCGGCCTCGGTGCCGCCCTCGAAATAGATCGCCGTTGCCGCACAATACCAGACATGGCGGCCGGGTCAGTGTCGTCTAGTGCGTTATTTCCTCGTAGCTGCTTGCTATGTGCCGGCTGGGGCCGACCCTCATAGCATCCATCGCCGGGAAGGACCCACTGGTCAAATCGACCTCGGTGGGATGAGGATGAGGATGCCAGGATCCTTCATCGTCGAGGCTGACGGTCATTGTGCCAAGTCGGCCGGGAGTCGAACCGCGTTCTTGTTGAGCTCAGACGAGAAAGCAAGATTGCAGATAGCGATTGGCACCCAAAACTGCTCAGCTGAAACTAATTGTCTGAAATCCGTGTGGGCTCCGATCTCCCGCTGCCTTCGTTAAGTTTCTGCCTGCTCCACACGGGCTCGCAGGCTGCGGGGCGAGAGAACGAGTTGTGCATCGACGAGGCGAGCCACCGCGGCTCGCCTCGCCAACTCCGTGCCAATCTCTTCACATCGCGACGGGCTTGAACCCTGTGATCTTGATCAGGTCGTCGGTGCCGTAGTCGTCCAACTTCTCCATCTTGCTGTCGTCCGAATGCTGGATCGACAGGTAGGCGGTCGTGCCGTCGGCGCTGAAAATCAAGCCCGTTGGCTCCGCTGAAGTATCTTTGACCGCAAATACACGCACGCAGCCGTCGGACTTGATGTCACGGTCGGCACCGTCCGGGAGACAGGCGTAGATTTCACCGTTGGGATGATCCTCGAGGACGTAAAGGATGCCAGTCAAGGCCTGGAAGTCGAGATTGTCGAACGAGTTGAACTCGACGTCGCCTTCGACGAAACGGTTGGTCGTGGTCGAGAAGACCAACTTCCCTTCTGCGTCGGCTTGCGGTGCAACAGTGACGGCCATATCCGTGGTGCAGATAACTTCGGCGTAGTTCTCGGCCGCTTCGTTCCCGGTGTTGGCGCCGCAGAAGCGGATGCCGGGGCCCTGGTAGGACGTGTCAGCATGAAGGTCCTCCGGACGATAGTAGCCCGTGGCGCCTTTGGCGAGCGCGTCGGCACGTGCGTTCGCCGGATCGACCTCGATCCAAGCGCCCTTGCCGATTTCGCAACCCTGTCCGTATTGAATCGAGTTGCCCTGGCACTGAACCTGCAGCGCATAGGTCTTGCCCTTGATGAAGGGCGAGTTGTCGAGCGAGGCGATCATGCCGCCGGTATAGAGAGTCGCCGGGATGAATTTGAAGATCGAGCCGCCGTCGGCATTAGCGTCCCCGGTGCCGGGGCGAAGCTCATCACCCCCGTAGACGACACCCTCTGGGGTGACCTGGAACCCTTCCCACGCGATGACCGCCATCGCGGTCCGCTTGATGACATGCGCTGGATCGGTCGTTTCACCGGTGGCGCGATCAAGGATTGCAACATCCTTGATGGCGAGCGGATCGATGATCTCGTAGACGCCTCCGTCATCCTCTTCTTCCGTGACAATCACAGTGCCCCAAGGCGAGGTGCGTATGCCGTCGCACGAGATCATGCCGCGCATCAGCGTGGTGACAGTGCCGTCGGCGAGCGAGATGGACTGCACTGAGGGGTTCCACTTGCCAGGGACGATTTCTTCGCGGTCGCTTTCGATGCAGCCAATGATATGCGTCGGGTTCTCGGCAGGCCAGAACGTCATCATGTCGAGATTGTCGGCGACGTTGCGCGTCAGATACTCGACAGTCAGACCTGGCGCGGCCGCCAGCTGGTCCGCGGCCGTTTGCTCAGCTGTGCGATAGCCCTCCTCGACAGATGCCTTGGCGCCTTCAGCGAGTGGAGCCACGAGGCCGAACAGCTGCATCGCCTGTACTGCCAGCATTTTGTCACGAGTGACGCCGAAGTCGGCGGCCGCGACCGGCGATATGAGGAGAGCAGCAAGGAGCGCTGCGAAGGAAATGCGGATCATGTGAGTGCCTTTCTCGTCGATCGACGAACAGCAATTACTTCAGCAGTTCCCTGACAGTTTGGTGTCCGGCTTATGTCGGTCGAGTGACAATCCAGGCGGCAGGGACTGGCGTCGTGGGCACCACTACCCCCGCCCTGCTTGTCCTCCATGATCTTGCCGCCGGTGTGTCGCAACAGGACCGCGTCCGGACACCGCGATGACCAGCAGAACTCGGGATCGAGCCGTCCTAGATGGCTAAT
>JBKJTB010000163.1:0-30046 GCA_046594305.1 Devosia sp.
AGCGAAGACGCCGTCGCCGCCTATGACGCGACGATCGCCAAAATCGACACGCGCGTGTTCCCCAAGCTCGAGACCTATGTCGCGATGGCGATGGTCAACAAGGGCGTACGGCAGACGGCAATGAGCCGGACCAACGACGCGCTCCTCGCCTATCAGGATGTCGTGTCGCGCTTCGGCGGCTCCAAGGACGCGGTCTTCCGCGAGCAGGTGGCCAAGGCGCTGGCGAATGGCGCAAGCATCTTGGTCGATCTCAAGCGCTATGACGAAGCGCTCGCCATGGGCCAGCCGGTGATCGATGGGCCGCGGGACACGCCGGTGCTGGTGGCGATGGCGGCGCTCACCCTGCGCAACAAGGTGGTGGCGCTGCGCGACGCCAGGCGCAAGACGGAGGCGATCGCGGCGGCCGATCAGATGCTCGCGGAGTTCGGCACCTCGAGCGACAAGGCAATCGCCGAACACGTTGCCGCCGTCCGCCGCCTCAGGGGCGGGCTCTAGGAACCTGCCATGCCGCGCTGACCAGGGATTACCTCGGCAAGCTGCGCTAGGCCTATCGGGTCTCAGGGCGGCAGGCCGGGCTTCCAGGTGACGACGCGCCACAGATAGATCAGCACGCAGAGGACCAGCACGATGATGGTTGCCGGATCGAGGACGATCTCGACCAGATGGTAGTGCGAGGAGAGGAAATAGCCGGCGCCGATGAGAATGCTGTTCCACAAGAGCGCACCGAGCGTCGAGGCGGCGAGGAACGACGCGACCGGCATGGCGGCGATACCGGCGGGCACCGAGATGACGGTGCGGATCAGCGGCACGAGGCGGCCGACGAAGACGATGATGGGGCCGTAGCGCAGGAACCACGCGCTCGCGACATCGATCTCGTCGGAGTTCATGGCGAACCAGCGGCCAAACTTGTCGGCGAGCCATTTGATGCGGGTCAGGCCGAGGAGGCGCGCCGCGATGTACCACGGCAACATGCCGAGGACGGCGCCGCCGGTGGTCGCGGCGAGGACGCCGAACAGATTGAGATCGCCGCGCTCTACCGCAAAGCCGGCGAAGGGCACGATGAGCTCGGACGGGATCGGCGGGAACACCGATTCGAGCAGCATGAGGAGGAAGATGCCCCAATAGCCGGAGGCGGAAATGGTTTCGATGATCCAGTCGGCCATGAATGTCCCCGGTGTCGGAGGGCTATTGGCATATTCGGGGTTAACGGCCTACCCGATACGGGGTCGCAGTCGGGGGTCCTTTACGGGGGAAGGTGGCGCCGAAGGCGACGGAAGGGGGGAGCTCATCCACCATCGCGCAAGGTGCACCCCTCTCCACCATGCTTCGCATGGTCCCCTCTCCCGCAAGCGGGAGAGGAATCCTGACTGCGGGCCTGACGCTTAGCTCGCCTTGGCCGCCCGCATGCTGCGCTTGCGGTCGTTCGGGTCGAGCCAGATCTTGCGGAGGCGAATGCTCTTGGGAGTTACTTCGACATATTCGTCGTCGGCGATGTAGCCGAGCGACTGCTCGAGGGTGAGCTTCTTCGGCGGCGTCAGTCGCACCGCTTCGTCCTTGGACGTGGTGCGGATGTTGGTGAGCTGCTTGCCCTTGAGCGCGTTCACTTCGAGGTCGTTCTCGCGGACATGCTCGCCCACGATCATGCCCTCGTAGATGTCGACGCCGACGTCGATCATGATCGGGCCGCGGTCTTCGAGGTTCCACAGCGCGAAGGCGACGGAGGTGCCGGCGCCGTTCGAGATGAGGACGCCGGTGCGACGGCCAGGCAGCGCGCCCTTATAGGGTTCGTAGGCATGGAACAGGCGGTTGAAGATCGCCGTTCCACGGGTGTCGCTCAGCAGCTCCGGCTGGTAGCCGATCAGCGAGCGGGTGGGAACGTAGAAGCGCAGCCGCGTGCGGCCGACGCCGGACGGGCGCATGTCGACGATCTCGCCCTTGCGCTCGGTCAGCTTCTGGACGACGACGCCGGTGTGCTCGTCATCGACGTCGATGATGACTTCCTCGATCGGCTCGAGCTTTTCACCATTTTCGCCGTCGCGCATGACGACGCGCGGACGCCCGATGGTGAGCTCAAAGCCTTCGCGGCGCATGTTTTCGATCAGCACCGCGAGCTGGAGTTCGCCGCGGCCGGCGACCTCGAACGAATCGTTGTCGGTGCCTTCGGTGATCTTGATCGCGACATTGCCTTCGGCTTCGCGCAGCAGGCGCTCGCGGATAACGCGGCTCTGCACCTTGTCGCCCTCGCGGCCGGCCAGCGGGCCGTCATTGATGCGGAAGGTGACCGACAGCGTCGGCGGATCGATCGGCTTACTAGGTAGCGGCTCGTTGACCGAGGGGATGGCAAGCGTGTCGGCGACGGTGGTGGTTTCGAGACCCGCGATGGCGACGATGTCGCCGGCTTCGGCGAAATCGACCGGGGTGCGCTCGAGGCCGCGGAAGGCCAGCACCTTGGAGACCCGGCCCTTTTCGACTTCCTTGCCGTCACGGCCCAGCGAGTGGATCGCGTCGCCGGCCTTGACGGCGCCCGAGAAGATGCGACCGGTCAGGATGCGGCCGAGAAACGGGTTGCGCTCGATGGTGGTGACCAGCATGCGGAACGGGCCGGTTTCGACTTTCGGCGCCGGCACATATTCGATGACCTTGTCGAGCAACGGCCCGAGGCTATCCTTGGGACCTTCCGGCTTCTCCGACATCCAGCCATGCTTGGCGGCGCCATAGAGCACCGGGAAATCGAGCTGCTCGGGCGTCGCGTCGAGCGCGATGAACAGGTCGAAAATCTCTTCGAGCACTTCGAGATGGCGCTCGTCGGGCCGGTCGATCTTGTTGATCGCGACAATCGGACGAAGTCCCTGCGCCAAGGCCTTGCCAAGCACGAACTTGGTCTGCGGCATCGGGCCTTCGGCGGCATCGACGAGGATCACCACGCCACCGACCGTCGAGAGGATGCGCTCGACTTCGCCGCCGAAATCGGCGTGGCCGGGGGTGTCGACGATATTGATGCGGGTGTCTTTCCAGACCAGCGACGTCACTTTCGCCAGAATGGTGATGCCGCGCTCGCGCTCAAGATCGTTGGAATCCATGGCGCGCTCTTCGACGCGCTGGTTTTCGCGGAACGAGCCCGACTGCTTGAGCAGCACGTCGATCATGGTGGTTTTACCATGGTCAACGTGCGCGATGATCGCGATGTTGCGCAACGCCATTTAGGGCCGCCTGAGATGATGGGGAACAATTGCGGCTCACATAGGGGGGAAACCCCGGATTCTCAAGCGATTTCGCTGCATGAGGGGTTTGCGGGCAGTGTGAAGGTTAAGCCGGGCAGCCAAACCGGCGCAAAAAGCGGCGCCGGGCCTTCGCCGAACCGGCACGGGATCGCCGCTTGACTGGCGATGCCGCGCCGGACTTAATCACTGCCGAAGTCTGAATTCGCTCGGCACCGCTTCTGCGGCAGGTGTGTCGGCACCGCCGCATTTCAACGAAGCCCGGGCGCGTCACCCATGGCCTTTTCGAGAATTTGCCGGACCCTTCGAGGCGCGCGCCACCTGTGGCCGCGCCAATGTCCCCATTTTGCCATCACGATTGCCGCTGAGCCCGAGGACCGCCCATGACCCTGATAATCGTCACATCCCTGCTGGACACGATCGACGCCAGTGACGGCGTCGTCACCCTGCGCGAAGCCATCCAGGCGGCCAATACCGATGCGGCGGCGGGCGATGCGCCTCCCGGCAGCGGCAACGACGTCATTACCTTCGATGCCAGTCTCAAGGGGCAGACGATCAACACCGCCGGCACGCTCACGCTGGCATCAGCACTGACCATCGACGGCGATCTCGACAATGACGGTGTCGCCGACATCACCATTGATGGCGACAGCACGTCGAACGTCCTCCACCTGAACAGCACTGCCGTTGTGACGATTGACGGACTGACGCTGACCGGAGGGGGCGGCTCGATCCTCAACGGCGGGGGAATCCTCAGTGAGCAGGGAGACCTGACCGTCAAGAACAGCGTGATCACCGGCAACCGCGCCGGCGTCCAGGGCGGCGGCATCGCCAGCATCAGCGGCAATCTGACGGTGATCAACACAACGGTCAGCGGCAATTATTCCTACCTCACCGGTGGCGGCATCTCCTTTGAGGACGCGGGGAGCAAGACGCTCACGATCGTCAACTCGACGATCTCGGGGAACAGCTCATTCATCAAAGGCGGCGGGCTGTACATCGCGCCCACCGCATCAGGCTCGTCGCTGACCAACGTCACGGTGACCGGCAACAGTGCACGCGAACAGGCCGGCATCCTGGTCTCAGGCCCGCTGACCATCACCAGTTCGACGATCGTGGGCAATATTGCGACCGATGTGGGCAATCCGACCGGCGGCATCGGGTCGGTCGGCAGCGCGATCACGCTGACCAATACCGTCGTGGCACACAACACCGGCCCCGACCTCGAAGGGTCGTTTACCAGCGGCGGGCACAACTTCATCGGCGATGGCGGCTTGGGCGCGTTCGTCGATGGCGTCAACGGCGACCAGGTCGGCACGAGCGGCGCGCCGCTCGACCCCATGCTCGGTGCCCTCGCCAACAATGGCGGTCTCGTGCAGACCATGGCGCCACTCGCCGGCTCGCCACTGATCGATGCCGGCCGGAACGGCGCTCTACCGATTGACACGCTCGACCTCGATGGCGACGGCAACACCACGGAGCGACTGCCGCTCGATGCGAGTGGACGGGTCCGCATCGAGAACGCCGTGGTCGACATCGGAGCCTTCGAGACGAGCTACAACAACGCGCCGACGATCACGATCGAGGGCCACCTCGATCTGGTCACGGCCAACGGCATCGGCGACGATTTCGGTGTCCTGATCGGTGACGGACTTGGCGGCTTTGGCAGTTCCACCAATACTGAAGCCGGCGATGGGCCGAACGACATCGCACTCGCCGACCTCGATGGCGACGGCGCGCTCGATGTGGTCGTCGTCAATTCCGTCGACGACAACATCATCGTGCTGCTGGGCGATGGCCGGGGGGGATTTGGAGCTCCCACGATCTATGCGAGCGGGGTCAGGCCCACGTCCCTCGCATTGGCTGATCTCAACGGCGATGGCAATCTCGACATCATCAAGACGAACCTGGCCAACTCCGTTGGTGTCCTGCTGGGCGATGGTCTCGGTGGATTCGGAGCAGAGACCCAGTTCGCGGTTGGAGCCGAGCGCTCAAGGTCGCAGTTGCAGACCTCAACGGCGACGGCCATCTCGACGCCGTCTCAACCAACAATCTGGGCGACTCGGTTAGCGTCCTCTTGGGGAACGGCAGCGGCGGCTTTGCACCCGCGACGAATTTTGCGGTCGGCGATGGTCCCGAGAGCGTCGCGCTTGGGGACCTCGACGGCGACGGCCAGCTCGACATCGTGGTTGCCAATCACTTTGGCAGCAGCATAAGCGTGCTTCTCGGCAACGGAACCGGCAGCTTCGCGACCGCGACCGCGTTCGCGACCAGCGGGATGCCGAACTCGGTCGCGCTGGGCGATGTCGATCAGGACGGCGACCTCGACATTGTGGCCACCGTCGCCGGCAGCGTGGCCGTGCTGCTGGGCGACGGTCACGGCGGCTTCGGCGCCCAGACGACCTATGCGGCAGGCGGCGGCGCCTACGATCTGGCGTTGTACGACCTGGACGGCGATGGCAGCCTCGACATCGTCACCGCCAACCAGGCGGGCGATGCCGTCGCCGTGCTTCTGGGCAACGGCTCGGGCGGCTTCGCGGCTCCAACGACATTCGCGGCCGGCGACGGTGCTCGCGCCGTCAAACTGGGCGATCTCGACAATGCGCGGGTGACGACCGAGGACACCGCCATCGTCTTCAACGCCGCGCACGGCAATGCCATCACGCTCGGCGATGTCGATGCGGGCGGGCTCGACGAACGCTGACGCTCACTGTGGGGCATGGCGGGCTCACGCTCGCCGGCACGGCCGGGCTGACCAGCGTAAGCGGCAACGGCACGGGTACGGTGACGCTCACCGGCAGCATCGACCAACTCAACGCGGCGATCGACGGGCTCATCTACCGGCCGGCGATCGACGGGCTCATCTACCGGCCGGCGCTCGACTACAACGGCAAGGACAAGCTCAGCATCGCGCTTGATGATGGCGGCAACTCCGGCACAAGCGATGCCAGAACAGCGGCGACGCTCGTGCCGATCATCGTGACGGCAGTCAACGACGCGCCGAGCGGCACCAGCAAGACTGTGACGGCGACCGAAGACGCGGGGTTCGTGTTCACGGCGGCGGATTTCGGCTTCACCGATGTCGATGGCAATGCGTTGAAGGCGGTCAAGCTCGAGACGCTGCCGGCGAGCGGCGTGCTGAAGCTCGATGGCGTGACGCTCAGCGCGGCAACCAGTGTCGATGCGGCGCTCATCCTCGCCGGCAAGCTGACCTATGTGCCGGCGGCCAATGCCAATGGCGCGGCGCTCGCGGTTTTCACCTTCAAGGTGCAGGACACTGGCGGCGGGTCGGACACCGACCTCACGGCCAACAGCATGACCATCGACGTCACCGCCGTGAACGACGCCCCGACATTGGACCTCGACCAGGTGAAGGCGTCGCTCAAGGAGTCTGCCGATACATCTGGCGCCATCAAGATTGCGGATCTCACGATTGGCGATGTCGATGGCGGCACCAACACGCTGTCGCTCAGCGGCGCCGACAAGGATCTGTTCGTCTTCCTCAATGGCGACCTCTATCTCAAGGCCGGGGCAAAGCTCGATTTCGAGACGAACCCGGTTCTGGATGTGACGGTCAGGGTCGACGATGCGAGCGTCGGCATCACCCCCGATGCGAGCGTCAGTCTGTCGGTCGCCATCACCAACGTGGCCGAGACCATCAACGGCAACAGCAAGCCGAACCGGCTGACCGGCACCGGTGCCGATGAGACCATCAATGGCAAGGGCGGCAACGACACGATCAAGGGTGGCGGCGGCGACGACATCATCCGCGGCGGATCGGGTGCCGACAAGATGACCGGCGGGGCCGGTGCCGATGTATTCGTGTTCAAGCCGGGCGACATGCCCAAGGTCCAGTACATCGATCTGTGGCTGGCTCCGGTCAACGGCAAGTATGATCTCATCACCGACTTCCAGCCCGGCGTCGATGTGATCGACCTGTCGGCCCTCGATGCCAACAGCAAGAAGAGCGGCAACCAGGCGTTCCACTTCGAGGGCGAGGGCGGCTTCAGCGGCTCGCGCGGTGAACTGGTGTACGAGTTCTACGGCACCAAGCCCGCAGCGCGGCACACCATCATCAAGGGCGACACCAATGGTGACGGCGACTTCGACTTCCGCATCGTGCTCAAGGGCCACCACCACCTCGACGCCAACGACTTCATCCTTTGAGCCGGCCGCAAAGAAAGCCGCCGCTCGGGGCACGAGCGGCGGCAGGTTGTGCGGAGGGAAGTCTTCTTCTTGTAGAAGGTCGTCCTAGGCGAGGAAGGGCGTGGCGGCGGCCAGCACCTGCTTCATCGTCTTGGGCTTGTCGAAGGCACCATCCGACGTCGACTTGCCGATGATCGGGCGGACGGCGGCGGCGTGACGGGCTTCGACGGAGTGGATCTGCAGCGCCGTGGTGAGCACGGGCGTTCCGATCAGTGCACCGGCCTGGCCCTTGTAGGCCGCAACGCCGAGATCCTCGAACGTCGCCGAGAGCGTGGCGAAGGTTTTGAAGTTCGAGAACACGTCGGCGTACTTGCCTCCGGCGGTAAAGTCGACCGCCGGAGCCTTGACCGCAGCGGAGCCGAGCGCCGACTTCAGCAGCAGCACGTGAGCGATTTCATGCCCGCCGATGGTGCGGAACAGCGCCTTGTATTCGGACGGAATGAGACCGGCCGAGAGGTTGCCTTCGGTGTAGAAGGCGGCCTCGAGGAATTCGAGGGTGAGGGCGTAGTTGAGAACGTCCACCACCTTCTGCGGCAGGCTGGCACCAAAGGCTTCGCTGGACGCGGCGGCGATCAGCAGCGGCGCCGAGGCCATGGCGATGGCCGGAACGACGCCGCGGGCGAAGAGGCTGCGGCGGCCGGTGTCGATGCGCTCGGCGAGTTCCGGGTCATCGATGGTGTCGAGGATGAAATTGTCCTGAGTGGTCATGGTGTCTCTCCTCAAACCAGCGAATTGGCGGTGAACGCCGTGGCGATGAACGGACCGGCGGCCTTGAGGACGGTCTTGGGCTCGAGCGCCTTGTCGAGACCCTTGAGGTCGACGTTCTTGCCGCCCGCTGCGTCCTTGCCAAAACCCTTGGTGAGGAGCGCGATGGTCGCCGCGTGACGGGCTTCGACCGAGACGATCGAGCCGGCCGCTGCGAGGTAGTCGACGTTCTTGATCAGCTTGCCCGCGCCATTATAGGCGCCGACGCCGAGGTTCTCGAACACGTCGGCGGTGCCGAGGACGGATTTGCGCGAGGTGAAGTCGACGGCGGAGAAGTCGACTTCGAGCCCGCCGAGGCCAGCCTTGCCGAGCGCCTTCTTGAGGAAGGCGACGTGGGCGACTTCGTGGTCGCGGATGACCTTGAGGTTGGCGAGTTCGGTCTTGGTGATGCCTTCATAGGGGGTCTTGACGACCTTGATGTAGAAAGCGGCTTCGAGCTGCTCGAGCGCATAGGCGTAGTTGAGGACGCCGATGTCCCCCTCGCCGAGATCGGCAGCGAGCGCGGACGAGATACCGAAATTGGGAAGTAGGCTGCCGGCGACGGCAAGCGTGGTGGCCACGCCCGTCCATTTGAGGACGTGACGCCGGCTTGGGCTGGTGGTTGTCATTGGGTTGGCTCCATGATTGGCCGTGTAGCGATTTGAGCTACGGGACGCGGAGCGAGATAGTTCTGACAACATCCGCTGAAACAACGATCCAAACCCGGATTCTTTTTGTGATCGGCGGGAACGCCAGCGATCACAATCCGTTCGCACGGAGCAGATGAATCTCAACCTTTTGTGATGGAACGTTGCGGCCAGCCGTTCGTTCGCGGCGCCTCCCCTTGCGAGCCTCGGCGAGATGCCGAGGCTCTGAGGTCCGATCGTTCAGCGCGCGAGGAACTCGATCAGCGCCGCGTTGAATTCATCCGCGTGGCTGGCATTGAACCCATGTGGGGCACCGCGGACGACTTTCAACTGACTGCCTGCAATGGCTTTGTGGGTGCGCTGACCCGAGCCCTCGAAGGGCACGATGCCGTCTGCATCGCCGTGAAGGACCAGCGTCGGGACTGTGACCTTCTTGAGGTCGGCGCGGAAGTCGGTCGTGCCGAACGCCGCCATGCAGCCGAGCGCCGCCGTCTGATCGGATTGCAGGCACAGCTCAATCGCTTTCTGGCGATCAGCCTCGGACACCTTCAGTTCGCCATTCGCCGAAAAGAAGTCCGTGGCGAAGCCGTCGAAGAATTTTGCCCGGTCAGCCTTGAGACCCGCTTCCATCTCCTCGGCCTTCTCCTTGGTCAGCGGCCCGTCCGGATTGTCCGCGGTCTGCATCAGGTAGGGCGGAACCGCCGCGGCGAAGACCACCGAATGCAGCTTGTCCTCGCCAAAAGTCCCGACGTAGCGGGCGACTTCGCCGCCACCCATCGAGAAGCCGACCAGCGTCACGTCGGACAGGTCGAGTCGGTCGATGAGGTTGGCGAGATCCTTGGTGAGCGTGTCGTAGTCGAACCCCGACTGCGGCTTGTCGGACTGGCCGAAGCCGCGGCGGTCATAGGCGACCACGCGATAGCCGGCCTGCTTGAGCGCCGGCACCTGCTTCGCCCACGAGGCGCCGGACAGCGGCCAGCCGTGGATCAGAACGACGGGGCGGCCGCTGCCTCCGGTATCTTCGACGTGCAATTTCACTTCATCGGCCATTGCCGGCACTCCTTGATTGGGCGGCTCGCGGGTGAGCGTCGGCAGCCCAACGAGCCCCACGGAGGAGTGTTCCGCCACGATCTCGTGGGCAGGACCGGCCGTAGTGCGCGCCGCCGCGCATTCAAGCACTGCGACAGTCGGCCCCGCCCGCAATTGTGCCGAAACTCGGGCAGCCTGCGGTCCGTAACGACTTGCAACACGATCATTGCAATCAAGGATTGGAACGGTGGACGAAGTCTATCGCGGCTATCGCATTGCCATCAGACAGAGCGGCGGCTGGACGGCGCGCGTGACGCATGTGCGCGGGCCCTATCTGCCGCTCGACGCCAAGGCGACGCTCGCCGAGGGCGAGGCAAAGTGCCTCGAGCGGGCGCGAGCGATGATCGACCGCTACATCGCGTTTCTCGAGCAGAACGATCTCGACGGCGAGCCGAACTAGGTCAGGAAACGACCCTGAGGCGCGGCTTCTGCATTTCGTTGGCCAGCAGCGCCAGCACCTGCACGGCCTCGAGCGGCGGCGAGAACAGGAAGCCCTGGACTTCGTTGCAACCCTGCTCGCGCACGGCGCGCAATTGCTCCTCGGTCTCGACGCCCTCGGCGGTGGTCGACATGCCCAGCGAATGACCGAGGCCAATGACGGCCTTGATGATGGCGAGGCTGTCGCCGCGGCTTTCGAGATCGCGCATGAAGGAGCGGTCGATCTTGATCTTGTCGAAGGGGAAGGCGCGCAGATAGCTCAGCGAGGAATAGCCGGTGCCGAAATCGTCCATCGAGATGCGGATGCCGATGGCCCGCAGCCGGTGCAGGGTCTGCAGCGTCTGCTCATTGTCGTCGAGCATCAGCGACTCGGTGATTTCGAGCTCAAGCCGGGTCGGCGGCAGACCGGTTTCACCGAGGATGCCGTGGATGGTCTCGAACAGGCGCTTGTTCTTGAACTGCACCGGCGAGAGGTTGACCGCGACACGCGGCTCCCCCGGCCACATCAGCGCCGTGCTGCACGCCTCGCGCAGCACCCATTCGCCGATCGGCACGATCAGGCCGGTTTCCTCGGCGATCGGGATGAACTCGACCGGCGAGATGTCCTGCCCGTGGTGGCGCCAGCGCAGCAGCGCTTCGAGGCAGGTGACGCGGTTTTCCTTGAGCCCGACCAGCGGCTGGAACACGACGCGCAGCTCGTTGAGGGCCAGCGCGGCGCGGAGGCCACTCTCGATGCTGCGGCGCTTCTGGATCGCGGCATCCATTTCCTTCTCGAAGAAATGGTAGGTAGAACGGCCTTCCGATTTGGCGCGATAGAGTGCCAGATCGGCGTTCTTCATCAGCACATCGGTGGTCTCGCCGTCCTGCGGCGCGATGGCGATGCCGACGCTCGCCCCGATCGAGATCTGGTGGCCGTCGATCGAAAACGGCGAGCTCATGGTCTTGACGATGCGCTCGGCGATGGCGGCGGCATCCGAAGGCTTGTCGATGGGCCGGAGCAACAGGGAGAATTCGTCGCCGCCGAGGCGCGCCAGCAGATCGGTCTCGCGCGTCGTGCCCCACAGGCGCGCCGAGGCCTGCTTCAGTACCTTGTCGCCAATCGTGTGGCCCAGCGTGTCGTTGACCGATTTGAAGTGGTCGAGATCGATGCACAGCACCGCGACTTTCTCGCCGCGTTCGATCATGGCTTCGATGTCGGCCATCTCGTCGAGGAACTGCGTGCGGTTGGGCAGCTCGGTGAGCGCGTCATGGCGCGCCAGATGCTGGATGCGCGCCTCCTGCTGGCGCTGCTCGGTGATGTCCTCATGGGTCGAAACGAACCCGCCATCCTTCATCGGATGGTGCTGCATCAGGATGATGCGGGTGCCGAACTCGACCACGGTCTTTTCGTACTGGCCGCGCGCGATCACGCCATTGCGCCAAGTGATGTAGGTCTCGCGCGTCGCAAAATTCGACGAGTGCATGCCGGTGTCGAACAGATGCCCCAGGATATCCTCGAGCGCCGTGCCGGGGCGGACGAGGTCCTCGCTCAGATTGTAGATGCGGGCATAGGGGGCGTTGCAGATCACCAGCCGACCGGTGGGGTCGAACATGCAGAGGCCCTGGCTGATGTTGTTGACCGCCGCGTCGAGCCGGATGTTCTGCCGTTCCAGTTCGCGCTTGCGCTTCTGCACGATCTCGGAGCTGGCGATCTGCTCGGTCACGTCCTCATGCGTCACCACCCAGCCCAGACCCGGCGAGAACACGTGGGCGGTCTCGATGGTGCGGCCCCCCGACAGCAGTTCTCGCGATTTGTAGCGCAGACCCTGCTTGTTGGACTTCAGTTCCTTCTTGTAGCCGGCGAGGAACTGCTGCGGCGTCTGGTCGGGATGGTTGCCCATGTCCGACGAGAGCTTGACGATCGCCTCGAGCGGCATGTCCTTGTGGATCTGTTCGGCGGGGAAACTGTAGATCTCGAGATAGTGCCGGTTCCACATCACGAGCTTGAACTCGCTCGACCAGACGCAGAAGCCATAGGGAATATTCTCGAGTGCCGCGTCGAGTAGCAAAGCGCTATCGGAATGGCTCTGTGTCGCCATTTGCGAAGTCACCGCCTGTAGTCTCCAAAACCCGACGCTAGCTGGAGAAACTAACGAGACGCCGTTAAAAACGCTTTAAGGACCTGCAATCGATTACACGTCAACGGACGCAAGGGCTTGCGGTCCGTCGAAATTGCGCAAAATCCTATTCAAGTCCGACCTTTAGCATCTCGATCTCGGCCTTTAGCCGCTGGATCTCGAGGTCGTAGAGACGGGAACAGTCCAAGCGCTTTGGCGAGGGGCCGATCGGAATGATGACGCGGGCGTAACCTATGGCGCTGTTGCTGCCCGGCGCACTGGTGACGCTGGTGTAGTTGGAGAGGTCGCCGCCGGCGACGCCGAAATCGAGGTAACCGCCGGACGAATTGATCGACTGGCTGCAGCGCACCCCTTCCGAGGTGGTGATCGCATCCTCCCCGCCCGGGCCGACTGGTGGCGAGGGCAGCAGAATGCCGTCAGCCGCCAGCGCTGAGGAGCTTGCCAGTATAAGTGCCGCAAACGCGAGGCAGGATCGTGCCCTCCAGATCCTTGGGCTGAACGCATACGCCAATTGTTCTCTCCTTGAGAGCTGGATCGATCTTGAAGGTGACGATCACCGGCCGGGAGGCGCCCGGTGCGAGACGAATTTCGGGCGCTGAAACCACCGCGTTGGCGGCCGCGACCTTGAATTGTGGGTCCATCGGCAGGACCAGGAACGTCATCCGGGTCTTGTAGGGATTGCCGACAACCAGCCGGAAGCCTTTGATGTCGGACGGGGTGACGCCCAGATTGCGCATCGGCGACAGCGACTGCGCGTGGGCTGTGGCAGCGCAGAGGCAAAGGGCGGCGAGAGCGAGGCCGAGAGCGCTTAGCTGCTGCATGTGACGGTCGTCCTGGTGCTGTAGGTGCCCGAGGCGAAGCCGCCGGCACTGCTGATGCGGTTGTTGACGCTCATCACCACGGCGAGCGACAGCAGGCCCGGCACGTTGAATTGCGTGCTGCCGCCGGTGTAGCCTTGGCTGACCCCGGCAAGGAGGCCGCTGCCGGTGTAGGCGACCGCCAGTTGCGCCGCGCCGACATTGAAGCCGGGCGGATAGGCGACCCATTGCGGCGGCGACACGGTGGCCGTCGCTGCACCGAGCGACAGATTGAGCACCGTAAACGTCGCGGCGATGCCGCCGGGCTCGGTGCTGGCCAGCCGCGTCGCGTCGCCCGACAGCGCCAGCGTGCCGCCGGTCCCGAGCGACAGCGAGCACGCCGAGGCGTCCCCTGTGCCGATCAGCAGCGCCAACCCGAGCGCGACAGGCAAGCGGCTCAGCTGCATGTGACCACCACCTTCATCGAGTAATTGCCGTCGGCAAAGCCGAGGCTGTTGGTGACGCGGGCATTCATCGTAAGGAGGCTCAGCGGCAGCGTGCTGATGTTGCGCGTGGTGACCGCGTTGGTCAGCGCCTGGTCCGCGAGACCGAGGCCCGAAAGGCCGAGATAGCCCACCTGAAACACTTGCGTGCCCGCCGTGTAGCCCGCCGCCGGCGTGACCCAGACCGGCGGGTTCACGGTGAGCGTGTTGGTGCCGACCGAGAGAATGGCGAGCACGGCCGGAAGGCCGGCGCTGCTCGAGAGGCTGCCATCGGCGGCGAGCCCGAGCACGCCGGGCGTGGACAGCGCGAGAGTGCAGACACCCGCGAGCGTGCCGGAGAATGTGACGTCGGCCGCCCAAGCGGGGGTGCAGATACCGAAGCCGACGAGCGCGGCAAGACCCAGATTACGCATAAAGAACTCCCGAACACTGGCACTGAAGGTGCGATCAGTGTCGGGATATTATGGTTAGTGAGGCGTTAATCCGGCCCGCTATACGGCTCAGGGCTTAAGTATTCGAGGACGGATGCGAGACGAATACTTTGAGTAAAACTGCGTAGCCCGACTGCGTTTCAGTGCTTCTGCGCCAGCCGCCGCGCGGCATAGGTCTTCAGCCGCAACCCGTTAAGTCGGATAAAACCTTCGGCATCGTGGTGGTCGTAGGCCACGGCGCCTTCTTCGAAGGTGACGAGATCCATGTTGTAGAGCGAGTAGGGCGAGGTGCGCGCGATGACCATCGCCGAGCCCTTGTAGAGCTTGACCGTGACCTCGCCGGTCACGAACTCCTGGCTCTTGTCGATCAGCGCCTGCAGCATCTCGCGCTCGGGCGAGTACCAGAAGCCGTTGTAGATGAGCTCGGCATATTTCGGCATCAGCTCATCCTTGAGATGGGCCTCGCCGCGGTCGAGCGTGATCGATTCGATGCCGCGATGCGCCACCAGCATGATGGTGCCGCCGGGCGTCTCATAGAGCCCGCGGCTCTTCATGCCGACGAAGCGGTTTTCCACCAGATCGAGCCGGCCGATGCCGTGCTTGCCGCCAAGCTCGTTGAGCTTGGTGAGCAATTCCGCCGGCGAGAGTCTTTCGCCGTTGACCGAAACCGGATCGCCCTTCTCGAAGCCGATGGTGATGATCTCGGGCGTGTCGGGCGCCTTCTCGGGATCGGTGGTGCGCTGCGTCACGTAGTCGGGGGCGGGCACCGACGGGTCCTCGAGCACCATGCCCTCGGACGACGTGTGGAGGAGGTTCGCGTCGACCGAGAACGGCGCTTCGCCGCGCTTGTCCTTGGCGATGGGGATCTGGTGCTTTTCGGCGTAGTCGAGCAGCTGCGTGCGCGAGCGAAGCTCCCATTCGCGCCATGGCGCGATGACCTTGAGGCCGGGGTTCAGCGCGTTGGCGGTGAGCTCGAACCGCACCTGGTCGTTGCCCTTGCCGGTGGCGCCATGGGCGATGGCGTCGGCGCCGGTCTCCTCGGCAATCTCGACCAGATGCTTGGCGATCACCGGGCGGGCGATCGAGGTGCCGAGCAGATACTGGCCCTCATAGAGCGCATTGGCGCGGAACATCGGAAAGACGAAATCGCGGACAAACTCTTCGCGGACATCGACGATGCGGATGTCCTTGATGCCGAACATCTCGGCTTTCTTCCGCGCCGGCTCGAGCTCTTCGCCCTGCCCGAGGTCGGCGGTGAAGGTGATGATCTCGGCCTGATAATGCTCCTGCAGCCATTTGAGCATGATCGAGGTGTCGAGACCGCCCGAATAGGAAAGCACGATCTTCTTGATGTCTTTGGTCATAGCGAAAGCCCGTCTTGTGGGCCCGCTGGCCCTGAAATCGGCGGCACCCTATTCAAGCGGCCTTGCCCGTGCAATGACCCAATGGAGCTGCGGAAGAGACCAAAATGCCCGATTTTCTGCCCGATCTGCCGACCCTCCTCGCCTTCGCTGTCGCCTCGCTGGTGCTGATCATCACGCCGGGACCGGATATGGCGCTGCTGCTGAGCCGGACCGTCAATTATGGGCGCGCCCATGGGGTGATGACGGCGCTCGGCAGCAATGTCGGCATCCTCGTGCACTCGGCGCTGGTCGCTTTCGGCATCTCGGTGCTGATCGTCGCGGCGCCGATGGCCTTCCTCGCGCTCAAGATCGCCGGCGCGCTCTACTTGATCTGGCTGGCGGTGCAGGCGCTGCTGTTCGGTGGTGGCCTGCGGATCAGCGAGGCTGAGGCGAAGACACCGAGCGTCTGGCAGAGTTTTGCGGCCGGCATCATGATCAATCTGCTCAACCCCAAAGTGGTGCTGTTCTTCATCACCTTCCTGCCGCAGTTCGTCGCCCATGACGATCCGGCGGCGGCGCAAAAGCTGTTCTTTCTGGGCGGCGAGTTCGCGGTCATCTACCTGCCCTCATGCTTGCTGCTGATGCTGGCGGCCGAGCGCATCGCCCTGCTGTTCCGCACCAGCAAATGGGTGGCGAGGATTTTGAACTACAGTTTCGCCGCAGTGTTCGCGGCCTTCGCGGCGGTGATCCTCACCGTGCAAGCCAAGCACGCATGAACTACCGCCACGCCTTCCATGCCGGGAATTTCGCCGATGTGCTGAAGCACATCACGCTGACGCGGCTGATCGAATATCTGAAGCTGAAACCCGGGGCGTTCCGGGTGATCGATACCCACGCGGGCATCGGCCGCTATTCGCTGACCGGCGAAGAGGCGAAGCGCAATCCAGAATGGAAGGATGGTATCGCCAAGCTGCTCAAGGCCGAGCTCGCGGCTAAGCCGAAGCTGCTGATCCAGCCCTATCTCGATGCGGTGGCGAGCGAGAACCAGAACGGCACTCTGGCGCGCTATCCGGGCTCGCCGCTGATCGCGCGAAAACTGTTCCGGACGCAGGACCGGCTCTCGGCCCTCGAGCTGCATCCCAAGGATGCGCGCGAACTGGGCAAGCATTTCGAGGGCGACGTGCAGGCGCGCATCACTGCGCTCGATGGCTGGCTGGCGCTCAATGCCTACGTGCCGCCCAAGGAGAAGCGTGGCCTGGTGCTGATCGACCCGCCATTCGAGGAACCGGGCGAATGGGAGCGGCTGGTCGATGGTCTCGCCAAGGCGCACAAGAAGTGGGCCACCGGGCTTTATGCGCTGTGGTACCCGCTGAAGGAACCGCGCGAGGTCAACCGCTTCATCGGCGATCTGAAGGCAACGGGGATCACGCGCGTGCTGCGGATCGAACTGCTGGTCGACCGGGCGCTGGCGGGGAAGCTCTACGGCACCGGCATGATCGTGGTGAACCCGCCGTTTGTGCTCGAGGACGAGATGAAGAGCATTCTGCCGGCGCTGCTCAAGGCACTGGCACCGGAGACGGGTAGCCACCGGCTGGAGTGGGTTCGGGGCGAGAACTGAGCCGGCTTAAAGGTTGAACAGAAAATACTGGATCACTTCGTCCTCGGTCGGGCGATAGCGCCGATACAGCGCCTTCGCCGGCTCGTTGTCCGTCTCTGTCCCCAGCCACGCCTCCACACAGCCCAGCTCCCGACCCCACGCAAACAGCTCGTCCATCATCAGCTTCGCAACCCCCATCCGGCGATGCGTGGACGCGGTGCCCACTTCATCGACATACAGCTCGGTGGTCTTGTCCGGATGGCGGTGGAGGACGCCAGCGCATTGGCCAACCACCAGGTTGGCCTTGAAGGCGAGGACCATGAGGTGGCCGGGCTCGCGCAGATACGCCGCGAGGCGATCGGCATGGATGGGTTCGTCGAAGACATCGGGCGCGATCCGTTGGAACGCCGCTTCATCGCCGGGTTGCATACGTCTGAGGGTAAAGCTCATCGGGTCGACTCCTTGCTTGAGGCGTCACCGAAGGTTCGGATCAGACGTGCAGGGATCGCACCGCGCCGGCCGGGCGATGATAGCGCGGCTCAGCCGATCTGGGCAATCAGGGGCACGACACCGGCGATGTCGGCGATACGACGAAAGCGCGGCGACTCCTTGGGGTCGTCCTCGAGATCCATCGACCACACGTGCTCGGACGGCACATGCACGGCCCAGGCGCCGGCGTCGAGCGCCGGAACCACATCGGCGCGCATCGAATTGCCGATCATCATGGACCGGTGCGGTCCGTCGCCGTGGCGCGTGAAGATGCGGTCGTAGACCAGCCGCGTCTTGTCGGAGACGATCTCGATCTCGGTGAAATAGCCAAGCAGGCCCGAGGCCGCGAGCTTGCGCTCCTGGTCGATGAGATCGCCGCGCGTCACCACCAGCAGCTTGTGCGTCGGCTTCAGCGCCTCGAGCGTCTCGCGCACACCGCGATACGGATCGACCGGATGGACCAGCATCTCGCGACCGAGCTGGAGAATGTCGGCAATGACCGGAGCGGGCACCTTGCCCTGCGTCACGGCGATCGCCGTTTCGATCATCGACAGCGTGAAGCTTTTGACGCCGAACCCGTAGTGGAGGACGTTCGCGATCTCGGTATCGTGCAATTGGCTGTCGAGCTGCGCGCGATCGGCAAAGGGCGACAGCAGCTCGACGAAACGGGCTTTGGTCGAGACGAAGTATTTCTCGTGATGCCAGAGCGTGTCGTCGGCATCGAACCCGATGGTGGTGAGTTCAGGCACTCGTCAGCGCCTCGCGGTCCTTTTTGGTGAGCCGCTCGGTTTCGCTCTTCAACTGCCCGCAGGCGGCAAAGATGTCGCGGCCGCGCGGCGTGCGCACCGGCGAGGCGTAGCCCGCCTTGTTGACGATGTCGGCGAACTTCTCAATGCGGCTCGAGCGCGAGCAATCGTAATTGGTGCCCGGCCACGGATTGAACGGGATAAGATTGATCTTGGCTGGAATGCCGCTCAACAGCCGCACCAGTTCGCGCGCGTCGGCGTCGGAATCGTTAATGTCCTTGAGCATCACATATTCGAAGGTGATGCGGCGCGCGTTGGAAAGACCCGGGTAGTCGCGGCAGGCCTGGATCAGTTCCTTCAGCGGATACTTCTTGTTGATCGGCACCAGCATGTCGCGAAGATCGTCGCGCACCGCGTGCAGCGAAATCGCGAGCATGACGCGGATTTCACGGCCGGTCGGCTCGATGTAGGGGACGACGCCCGAGGTCGAGAGCGTGATGCGGCGCTTGCTGAGCGAGATACCGTCCTCGGCCGAGGCGATCAGAAGGGCGTTCTTGACCGCCTCGTAATTGTAGAGCGGCTCGCCCATGCCCATCATCACCACATTGGTGATGGCGCGATTGTCGCCCTCCGACCCTCCCGAGCCGCGCGGTGCCGGCACGAGCCCGCCATCGTCGGGACGGACGCCACCGGGGAAGTCGCCGAGACGCTCGCGCGCCATCAGCACCTGGCCGAGGATTTCGCCGGCGGTGAGGTTGCGCACCAGCGTCTGCGTGCCGGTGTGGCAGAAGGAACAGGTGAGCGTGCAGCCGACCTGGGACGAGACGCAGAGCGTCCCACGACCGGATTCGGGAATGTAGACCGTCTCGATCTCGACCGGCGGCAGCAGCGGGTTCTTCGGATCGCGATAGCGGAACAGCCACTTCCGCGTCCCATCGACCGAAATCTGCTCTGAGACGATCTCGGGGCGGTCGAGCAGGAAGGTGTCGCTCAGCTTCTGGCGCACGCCCTTCTGGATGTTGCTCATCCGCTCGAAGTCGGTGACCCCGTGATGGTACATCCAGTTCCACAGCTGGCTGGCGCGCATCTTGGCTTCGCGCTCATCGAGGCCAAGCTCGGTGGTGAGTGTCTCGCGCAATTGCGGCTTCGACAGCCCGACAAGCGAATGCCGCCGCGGCGCCGCAGGGCGCGCGGGCGTGCTCGCATGGTCGAGATTGAGGGCGATGCTCATCGAAGGTCCGGTTTTAGGCGGCGGGCTGTAACATAGTGCAGTTTGCGGTGCAAAGAAGCCGTAAGCAGGCGGCCTATGCGCGCAGCGGCGATTTCGCCGGGATGACGAGACCATTCACGGACAGTTCAACCGCCGGCTGCTGAACTGGGATCATCGATCTGACGGCTACCGGAGTTGACGACATGCGCAATATTCGTGGAGTGACCATCGGACTGTTTCTGCTCGCCAGCCTGCCTGCGGCGCCCGCTCTCGCGGTCGACGATCGCCCCGATGCCGACGATGTCGCGGCGATCTGCAAAGCCATCGAGAATGTCTGCGAGGCGGTCTGCGATGGGAAATTCGAGAGTACGACGATCAACTGGGAGCTCTGCAGGTCCGCCTGCGACGGCGACGAACGCATCTGCAACGGTACGGGAGGATCGGGCATCGCCCGTGGCCTGCCGAAAAAGGCGCTCAACCAGTCATTTCAGCCGACCGAGCGGAACTGGGCTCGGCCCTAGCAGCCGCCGATTGCCTTGCTGGCCGCCGTGGCGCCCGACAGCGAATAGGTCTGGGTGACGAGGATGCCCATGGCCGTCGTGCCTTCAATGACGACGGTCGAGCCGGCGCGGAGGGCGCCAGCGAGATTGTCGTTCTGGCTCGCATCGAGCAGCCAGGCGGCGTCCTTTTGCGTGAACAGGTCGAAGGCCTTGCCGCCGATGCTGAGCGTGGCCGGCTGGTCGGGGGCGAAATCGAAGCCAGCGACGATGTTGATCTCGTTGCTGACGCCTTCGCCCGGCCGGTTGGTCAAATAGAGATAGCCCTGCGTGTAGCCGTCGACCGGCGGGGTGACCTCGGTCGGCTTGCTCATGGCGAAGCAGACCTGTCCGGTGCCCTCGGCGGCGGAGTAGGCCGTCCAATCGCGGAATTCGCCCAGCGCCTGGACCGATTGGGCAGCGGCAGGCGACGCGGCGAACGCGACAAAGAGGGCAAAGGGAGCGAGTCGGGCGAGCATGGCTCTCGTTTAGCGCACGGAGTGTGCCGACCTCAACGGCTGAGGGCGGCCCACGTTCCGGTTACGGGCAGGCCGCGTCGATGGCGGCCATCGCGGCGGTGACGCCGGCGAGCGAATAGGTATCGGTGGTTTCGGTGCCGCGGCCCGACGTGCCCTTCACCTGGAGCTTGGTGCCGCCCTTGAGCGCCGTCACGAAGCCCGCCTCGTCGTCGGTCGAAGCGAGCCAGGCCGCTTCGCTGTCGGTGATGTTGGTCGCCGGGTCATCGGGGATCGACTTCATCGGATAGGCTTTGCCGTCGACGATCGCCTGGTGGAAGAAGCTGTTGGTGGTCGGCTTCATCGGGTAGCCCACCAGCGTCTGCACTTCGTTGCGCACCTTGCGGAACACCGGCGCACCTGCCGCGTCCTTGGCGGCGGTGCCGTCAGGATTCACCGCCGGGGCGCGGTCGCGATGGATGATGAGGAAGTGCGGCGGGTCGCGATTGATCGGTTTGCCGGCCACCTCCGTGGGTTCGCTGCTCTCGGGCGCTGCCGAAATAAAGCAGATGGCGCCGTTCTCGTCGGCGCCCTTCCAGGCCGTCCACGATTTGAACGTGCCGAGATCGGTCGGCGCTGCCTGCGCCAAAACCGGCACGGCGCTGACCGTGAGGAGCGCAGTCGCCATCATGCCGGAAAGGACCCGGCGCCGCATCGAAGTCATGTCGTGAAACCCCTGAACAAGAAGCAGCCCGTGAGGTGGATCGCACTCAAAGCTGACACGCTATGGTTACCAAGCTCTCAAAGCCCAGGCGCCGATTGCATAGCCGACAGGATCACCAGCAATCATGTCGGCAATTTGACGCTGGAATCTCTAGGGATTCCTGTCGCCCCGTTATGGTTAATGGCCGGTTAAAGGCAACCTCACGCCGCCGCGAGCGAATAGCTCTGCTCGACGAGATATGGCCCGCCACCCACCGAATTCTTGGATGAGAACAGGACGAACCGCCGGACGGTGAATTCGAGCGGGGTGAAGTGGCCCGCATGATGGATGAAGTCGGCGACCTCGAGAGCCGCCGCGCCCCGCAGCCGGGCCAGCGAGATATGCGGCACGAATTTGCGGGCATCGGGCGCGAGGCCGGCGCGGCGCAAAATCCGCTCGTGACTCGCCTGGAGGCGCTGCAACGCCTCGCTATGCTCGATCCCCGCATAGAGCGCCCGGGGCTTGTCGCCGCCAAAAGTGCCCAAATGCGAGAGGCGGATCCGGAAGCTGTCGAAACCGGCCGCCCGGTCCAGCTCATAACTCACCTCGTCGGCCACGCGGTTGTCGACGTCGCCGATAAAGCAGAGCGTAATGTGGAAGTTTTCGGGCTCGATCCAGCGAGCCCCGAAAAGGCCGCCGCGCTTGAGCGACAAAGCGAGTTGCACGTCGTAGGGGACTTCGAGGCCGGTAAAGAGCCTGGGCACCTGACCCGTCTCCGTATTCGCGCCGATTCGGACTGCGGCGTCGTTCGCGAATCCTAGCATAGTGAGTCGCGACCGCAAGTTTGTGACGGGCTGCGGCAACGGACCACGCTAACCCTTTGCAGGCTAACGATTACACTTTGGTGAGGGAGGAGCGCGGGCCTTGTATTGAGGTTCTGACCCCTCCATATTCCTCCGCAAGGGCCCGATCGGGGCCTCCGGACTCTACAAGGGGATTGAAAATGGCTGAATTCGACCGTCCGACAGTCGCCGCCCGGGCTGATGCAGGCCTGGCGATCGACGCAGGCCTTCGCGCCTACATGCTCAAGGTCTACAACTACATGGGCATCGGCCTCGTGGTGACGGGCCTGGTTTCCTACCTCACCTACACCCAGAGCTTTGTCGAGCAGGGCGGCCGCATCGTCGGCTACACCGCGCTGGGCGAGGTGCTGTTCACGAGCCCGCTGCAGTGGGTGGTGATGCTCGCGCCGCTGGCCTTCGTCCTCGTGCTGAGCTTTGGCATCAACAAGCTCTCGCCGGTGGCGACCCAGGCGCTGTTCTGGGTGTTCGCGGCCGTGATGGGCCTGTCGCTCGCATCGATCTTTGCCGTCTACACCGGCGGCTCGATCGCGAAAGTGTTCTTCATCTCGGCGGCGATGTTCGGCGGCATGAGCCTCTACGGCTACACCACCAAGCGTGACCTGACGCAGATCGGCTCGTTCCTGATCATGGGCCTGTTCGGCATCATCATCGCGTCGATCGTCAACATGATCTGGCCGTCGGGCGCGCTCGGCTTCGCGATCTCGCTGGTCGGCGTCGTGGTCTTCCTCGGCCTCACCGCCTGGGACACGCAGAAGATCAAGGAAAGCTACGCCGAGGGCATGGGCCGCGACGTCGAGACGAAGGGTGCCGTGATGGGCGCGCTGAGCCTCTACCTCGACTTCCTGAACCTGTTCCTGATGCTGCTCCGCCTGTTCGGCCAGCAGCGCAACTAACACCGCAGCCCACATCGGCTGATTGGCTTTGAAAGGGCCGCGATCTAGAAAGATCGCGGCCCTTCTCTTTTGTCCCGAGCGCAAATGTCCGACCTGATCATTCGCCCCTATTCGCCCGCCGACATTGCGGCGGTAACCCGCATCTATGGCCACTATGTCCGCGAGACGGTGATCACCTTCGAAACCGAGGTGCCGGATGAAGCCGAGATGGCCAACCGCTTCAAAGCCATCGCCGGCAAGGGCCACCCGCTGCTGACCGGCGAGCTGGACGGCGAGGTGATCGGCTACGCCTATGCCTCGACCTACCGCCCGCGCGAGGCCTACCGCTTCACCTGCGAGGATTCGATCTATCTGGCCCCAACTGCGGTCGGGCACGGCATCGGCGGCAAGATGCTGGCGCGGCTGCTCGAGGACTCATCGAAGGCGGGGCTGAGGCAGATGCTGGCCGTCATCACCGCCGAACGCGAAAACTCCATCCGGCTGCACGCCAAGCACGGGTTTCGGATGATCGGGCGGTACGAGGCGCTGGGCTACAAATTCGACCGCTGGCTGGACATCGTTCACATGCAGCGGGCGCTTTGAGGATATTGACCACCGCATTTATTGTACGTACATTAAATGGTGAGCGATGGATCGGTTCGTCTGGGACGACGCGAAAAATGCCGAGAATATCCGGATTCACGGGATCAGCCTTGAGATCGTGTACCAGTTGGATTGGTCTCAGGTAGCCATCCGCAAAGATAAGCGTTTCGACTATGGAGAAGAGCGCTCGTTCGTGATCGGACGCGTTAACGACAAGCCGTACTATGTCGTGATTGCCCCTCGGGATGGCACAATCCGTGTGCTTAGCGCGAGACGTATGCATGAGAAGGAGGCCAGACGATATGAGTGATCAACCTAAGCGGCCCCCACCGCCGCCTAACTATGATCCGATGCCTGAGCTCACGGACGAAGAGATTTTGGAGCTACGCCCAGCGCGCGAATGGTTCGAGGAGCACGGCATTCCCATGCCGGTGCCGAGGGGCAGGCCCAAGGCTGAGAGGGTCAAGACCTCCGTCACCATCCGGCTCGATGCCGAAATTGTCGAACGCTACAAGGAAGCCGGCCCCGGCTGGCAGACTCGCATGAACGAGGATCTGCGAGAAGGAGCGCGTAGGCGCCGGGTTATCGCACGCCTCCGAGCACAGACCGCCGAACCGCATGAAGCGCGCAAGAAGTCGGCTTAGCCCAGCACCTTCCGCATCGGATAGCCCGGAATGAACCTGTGCGGCTCGGGCGGCCCCGACTCCTCCCACCCCGCATCAAGATAGAACCGCCGCGCGGTCTGGCTGGACTCGAGCCGCGCTTCGCCCGGACCAAGACCCGTTTCGAGTGCCGCGAGCATGGTCTTGCTCACACCCACGAAGCGGTGACGGGGCGATACGTAGTTGAGGATGATCAACCGCTCGGTGTTGTAGCCGCCCACCGCCGCGATCTCACCGGCGCGTTCGGCGACGAGGAGCGTGTTGGCCGGGTTGGCGAACCACTTCTCCACGCCCTCGGGCGATTTGTTGGCGAGCCAGCTCGCCAACGCATCCAGATCGTTGTGATGGTCCGCGATACACAGTTCAGTGATCGAGGCGATCAGCACGGCGCTCATCGCCACTGCGTCGTCCGGCACCGCCCGCCGGAGGGTAATCACCTGACGACGGCCAGTTCGAGCACGCGCAGCACGTTGTCGAGTTCGTGGCCCCGCTTCAGCACGCGGCCATTCTCGATCGTGACCATGTACTGGCCCTGCCGATTGCGCAGTTTTGGGTTCTTCTCGATCACGTAGAGCGGCCGCTCGGAGGCGCGCTTGTAGATCGAGAACAGGGCGCGGTCCTTAAGGAAATCCATGGCGTAGTCGCGCCAGTCGCCCGAGGCGACCTTGCGGCCGTAGAGATTGAGAATGGTGTTGAGCTCGCGCCGGTCGAAGCTCACGAACGGCTTTTGACGCGGCGGTTGTGAGCCGCCTCCCCTGTCGGGGTTCAGAAAATCGAGAAGTTCTGCGCTCTTGTGCTGTGGTTCCGCCTCTGACACTCGCAAAGCCCTTGTGACAGTATCGTCATCTTGCGATCAAACGCCGCGCTTCGCAAGCGGCTCCCTGCCGGAGCGCTTTCAGGAAAGGTGGACGGCGGCTTTCCGGTTCGAAAGCGCGACCAGATCAAGCCCCGACAAGCTTTGACCGGGCGGTTAAGGAAATATCCCATTGCCGCCATATTGTGTCCAAGCTCTCGCCCGATTGCGGCGGCAAGGTCTGGTCATTGCCTCCAGTGAGTGGCGCCGGGCTGACCGAGCCCCCAAACCATGATGCTCGGCGCCACTCACATCTATCTCCATGCACAGTCATTCCAAGCTCCCGCCCTCACCGGCGGGAGTTTTGTTTTGGGCCCACCTCAGCCGTCATGGCCGGGCTCGACCCGGCCACCCAACGGCACGCGTAGTTGTCGCGGAGGTAGAAGTTGGGTCCCCGGGTCTTCGCCCGGGGATGACGGTGGTGGGGGGACGCTCGTCGCGACAGCTCGGAGAAAGTAGAGCCGCTCGCGCGAGGCCTACAGTTGGACCTGCGCCGCGCCGAGAATCGGGCCGGGGAGCCCGTCCTTGTCGGCCTGGACAAGGATGACGGCGCCATTGCTGCCGTCGGCGGTCAGTTCGGAGAGCGGGAGTTTGAGGTGCGTGCCGGCGGCCGCGTCCCACATGCCCAGCATCTGCTTGCCGGTGACGATCTGGGCGTAGTCGACGGTTTTGCCCGCATTCTCGCCGCGCTCGATCAGCACGGCGGCGTGGTCCTTGAAGGTAACGAGCCAGACGACGGCTGGCGTCCCGCCGGCCTGCGGACCCACGGTCACTTCCAGCATGGTCTTGCCCAGCGTCAGGGCGACCGGGACGGCCAGCGCGGCGTCATCGATGGCACCCGCCACCTCTTTCTCGCGCGAACCAACGACGCCCTTGGCGCCATTGATGATCATCTGCGGCGTATAAATCCGCGACGAGCCCCAGCTTTGCGCGTAGGCGCGCTGGCGGTCGGAATTGGCGGGGTTAGCGAAAGTATCGGGCCAGCCGATATAGTCCCAATAGTCGACGTGCCAGGCGAGCGCGATCAGATCGTCCCGCTTGCCGAGCTCGGAAAACAGGGCGTCGGCCTTGGGGCAGGACGAGCAGCCCTGCGAGGTGAAGAGCTCGACCACAGCCTTGGGATTGACCCGAATTTCGCCCGCAGGCGCCGGAACGGCAAGCATCAGGGCGGTTGCCGCAAGGGTCAAAATTGAGATGGATTTCATGCCGCCTTTTTAGGCAGGCGGCAGACCGGGCGTCGAGTCAATTTGACGTGTCGCAACAGTGAGCGGCGCTGCGGGCGCCGCCCATGTTTTGCGGAGGTCAGGCGGCCACGAGATTGCGCAGCACATACTGGAGAATGCCGCCGTGGCGGTAATAATCCAGCTCGTTGATCGTATCGATGCGGCAGCGGGTGACGGCCTGCCTGGTGGTACCATCGGGGTATCCGACGGTGACGGTGACGGCGGAGCGCGGCGTAAGGGCCGTGAGGCCTTCGATCGAGACCGTTTCGTCGCCCGTGAGGCCCAGCGTCTGCCAGCTCTCGCCCTCGGCGAACTGCAGGGGCAGGACGCCCATGCCGATGAGGTTGCTGCGGTGGATGCGCTCGAACGATTGCGCGACGACCGCACGCACACCGAGCAGGCGCGTGCCCTTGGCCGCCCAGTCGCGCGACGAGCCGGTGCCGTATTCCTTGCCGGCAAACACCACCAGCGGCGTCTCGGTCTTGGCGTATTCCATGGCGGCGTCGTACATCGCCATGGTTTCGCCGTTCGGCCCCTTGCTGAAGCCGCCTTCAACGCCGGGCACCATCTGGTTCTTGATGCGGATATTGGCGAACGTGCCGCGCATCATCACTTCGTGATTGCCGCGCCGCGCGCCGTATGAGTTGAAGTCCTTGGCCGCGCCCTGTCGCTCGACCAGATATTTGCCGGCGGGCGTGCCGGCCTTGAACGAGCCGGCGGGCGAGATGTGGTCGGTGGTGATCGAATCGAGGAACAGCGACAGGATGCGCGCGTCCTTGATGTCGGTCACGGGCTCCGGCGTCATCCGCATGCCGTCGAAATAGGGCGGGTTCTGCACATAGGTTGAACCGCCGTTCCACTTGTAGGTCTCACCGCCTTCGACGGCGATGCCCTGCCAGTTCTCGTCGCCCTTGAACACGTCGGAGTAGCGACCGAGGAACATCTGCGGCGTGATGACCTTGCGCACGATGTCGGCGATCTCCTTGTTGGAGGGCCAGATATCGCGCAGGTACACGGGCTTGCCGTCCTTGTCGGTGCCGAGCGGATCGGTGGTGACGTTGACGTTCATCGAGCCGGCGATGGCGTAGGCAACGACCAGCGGCGGCGAGGCGAGATAGTTCGCCCGCACATCGGGGTTCACGCGGCCTTCGAAATTGCGGTTGCCCGAGAGCACCGAGGCGGCAACCAGATCGTTGTCGTTGATGCACTGCGAGATCGCCGCCGACAGCGGGCCGGAATTGCCGATGCAGGTGGTGCAGCCATAGCCCACGAGGTTGAACCCGAGGGCGTCGAGGTCAGCCGAAAGGCCCGCCGCATCGAGGTAGTCGGTGACCACCTGCGAGCCCGGCGCCAGCGAGGTCTTGACCCACGGCTTGACCTTGAGGCCGAGTGCCCGCGCCTTGCGCGCCACGAGCCCGGCGGCGATCAGCACCGAGGGATTGGAAGTGTTGGTGCACGAGGTGATCGCGGCGATCACCACGTCGCCATCGGCAAGGCCCCAGTCGACGCCCTTCACTTCGCAGCGCGCTTCCTCGGGAATGTCGTCGACCCCGGTGGCACCCTCGTCGACGAAGCGGCTCTCGCCGACCGACACCGGCAGCTTGGTGCGGTCCTTGCGGCCGCCGGCGATTTCCTTCAGCGCTTCCTTGAACTTCGCTGCCGCATCGACCAGCGACACGCGGTCCTGCGGCCGCTTCGGCCCCGACACAGACGGCACAACGGTGGTGAGGTCGAGTTCGAGCGTCTCGGTGAACACCGGATCGGGCGACTCGGTGGTGCGGAACATCCCCTGGGCATCCGAGTACGCCTTGACCAGCGCCACCCGCGACGCGTCGCGGCCCGAGGTCTCGAGGTAGGCCAGCGTATCGACATCGACCGGGAAGAAGCCGCAGGTCGCGCCGTATTCGGGCGCCATGTTGGCGATCGTCGCCTGGTCCTCGAGGCTCAGATGGTCGAGGCCGGGGCCGTAGAATTCGACGAACTTGCCGACCACGCCCTTCTTGCGCAGCATTTCGGTCACCGTCAGCACCAGATCGGTGGCGGTGATGCCCTCGTTGATGCGGCCCGTCATCTTGAAGCCGACGACTTCGGGGATCAGCATGGTGATCGGCTGGCCCAGCATCGCTGCTTCCGCCTCGATGCCGCCGACGCCCCAGCCGAGGACGGCAAGGCCGTTGATCATCGTGGTGTGCGAGTCGGTGCCGACGAGGGTATCGGGATAGGCGAGCATCTCGCCCGTCTCCTCGTCCTTCTTGGTCCACACCGTCTGCGCCAAATATTCGAGATTGACCTGGTGACAGATGCCGGTGCCGGGCGGCTCGACGCGGAAATTGTCGAACGCCTTCTGGCCCCAGCGCAGGAACTCGTAGCGCTCACCGTTGCGCTCATATTCGATGTCGACGTTCTGCTGAAAGCTCAGCGGCGTGCCGTAGCTGTCGACCATCACCGAGTGGTCGATGACGAGGTCCACCGGCACCAGCGGATTGATCTTCTGGGGATCGGCGCCGAGCTTGGCGGTCGCATCGCGCATCGCCGCGAGATCGACGACGGCGGGAACGCCGGTGAAATCCTGCATCAAGACGCGCGCCGGGCGGTACGAAATCTCCTGCTCGGAGGTCCGGGTCCCGAGCCACTGCGCCATCGCCATGATGTCGGCCTTGGTGACCGTCACCCCGTCCTCGAAGCGGAGGAGGTTCTCGAGCACCACCTTCATCGAGTGCGGCAGCTTCGAAATCCCCGGCAACCCGTTCTTCTCGGCCAGGGGCAGCGAGAAATAGGTGTAGGTCTTGTCCCCGACCGTCAGAGTGGTCTTGGACTTGAAGCTGTCGAGAGATTTGGTCACGGGTCCGCCTGTGGAATGTGTTCAAGGACACCACGGCAGTCCTGACGCGAGGGACTGGACAGGACTGGGGGCACGGCAGTCTGGAAGCGTTCCAGACTTCTGAGGGGCTTATAGTCAAACAAGATGACGCTTGCCAGTGCGGATCGGCCCCGAATAGGCATGGCGGCTATGACCCCGCCCGCGGCCCTGCCGCCCTGCCCGCTGTCGATCGACGACCTGACGCTGAGCCGCGGCGGCCGGCTGCTGTTCGAGGCGGTCTCGATCCGCGTCCTCGAGCTCCAGACCCTCCTCATCCGCGGCCCCAACGGCGCCGGCAAATCCAGCCTCCTTCTGACCTTGGCCGGAATCCTCCGCCCCGACCGCGGCCGGATCGCCTGGGATATCGGCCACGAGCCGCAAATCCACCTCTTCGGGCACCTGAGCGGCATCAAATCGCGGCTGACGGTCGGCGAAAACCTCGATTTCTGGCGCGCGGTCAACGGCCCGACCGGCATTGCCCGGGCCGCGGCGCTCGACACCGTCGGCCTCGGTGGCCTCGACGACATCGAGGCCGGCCACCTCAGCGCGGGCCAGACCCGCCGGCTGGCGCTGGCCCGGCTGCTGGTCAGCAAACGCCGGGTCTGGCTGCTCGACGAGCCGCTGGCCTCGCTCGATGCCGCCGGCGACGCGCTGGTCTCCCGCCTGCTGATCGACCACGTCGCCTCCAACGGCGTCGCCATCGTCGCCACCCACGACGACATCCCGGGGGTCCTCAATCCCGTTACCCTGACCCTGGGCGCCGCCCCGTGAGCGCGGTTTTCGCCCTCATCGGCCGCGATCTGCGGCTGTCGCTGCGCGGCGGCGGCGATGCGCTGACGCT
>JBKJTB010000188.1:0-4171 GCA_046594305.1 Devosia sp.
GTAAGCGCGATGAAGCCGAGCTTGGCGGCGCTGACCTCGGGGCCGGCGTCCTGGGCGAAGGCACCCGATGGAAACAACGTTCTAGCTGCGACGAGCGTCGCGGCGGTCGCCGCCGACGACGCAAGGAACGCGCGCCGGCTGAGAGGGGAGGCAATGGTCTTGGGCATTGGGTTCTCCGTTGCTGCGACGCTTCACGTCCGGGATGCCCCTCGGAACTCCCAAACAAAAAGGCTGCCAGCAGGCGATGCGCACCGGTTCGAAAACCAGCGGCGTTCCTGTTGGCAGCCTTGCCTGTTCGGGAGCGCCCACCGTTGGACGCGAAGTGATCGCGATTTCTCGCTTCAGCCAAAGTTATGCAGGTTGCGTGCCACTCGGTGGACCGACGGCTTTCACATGATATTCCAGAGGCTTACGACTTTGCTCGAGCCACAGGGGAGTACTGGTGGCAGGTGTGTTGCGTCCACAACGCAGTCAATACGAGCAAATATTGAGCAGTATGCATTGTTGCCAAAAAAATGAGCGGCGCTACTCGACCGTCTGGCTGGCTATGTACGCCTCGAGCAGGGCAGGGTCGAACATCTGGCCGTCGAAGAACCCGTCCGGCCCGAGGCTCAGCGTGCCGCGGGAGACGCCAACAGGCGTCGGCGACGTCAATGCGCCTTCGACCTTGGCGTTGGCGGAGGGCACCGGCACACCCAACGGCGCGATAGCGGCGCGATAAAGGTCCGGCCGATAGCTTTCGGCGGCACGCCGCGCATTGTCCGTGCTGTGCTCGACATGCCCCCAGCGCACCATCTGGCTGTAAAACCACAGCGCGTGGCTGGTCCAGGGGAAGGTCGCGGCGCGCGCGTGCGGAATGAAGAAATCGGCGACGAGGCGGTCGGCGCCGCTGGCGCTCGCCACCTGTCCCGTCAGCCCGCGTTCGACCAGAGGTGCCGCCAGGCCGATATATTCGGGCCGCGCCAGGATCGCCGCAGCTTCCGCATGGTTCTCCGGCCTGGTGCTCCATTCGGACGCGCGGTAGAGCGCCCGGAGGAGCGCCGCCAGCGCATCCGGGTTATTGGCCGCCCAGGTGCCGCCCGCCCCCAACACCTTCTCCGGGCTCGAGCGCCAGACTGCTGCCTTCACCGTTGCAATCTGCCCGGTGCCGGCGGCGACCGCGGCCGAATTCCAGGGCTCGCCGACGCAATAGCCATCGATCGCCCCCTTGCCGAGCGCGTCCGGCAAGAGCGAAGGCGGCAACACGACGATCTCGACGTCGCGGTCCGGATTGACGCCGCTCGACATCAGCCAGTAGCGGAGCTCGTAATTGTGCCCGGAATAGGGGTGAACGACGCCAAAGGTGAGCGTCTTGCCGCCCCGCGCAACGATCTGGGCCAGCGCCGCGCCGCTGCGGCGCGCGTCGAAATCGCTGGTCGCGCCCGCGTCCGCCATCTGCTCCCAAAGCACATTGCTGACCGTCACCGCGTTGCCGCCCAGTCCGAGCGCCATTGGCGCCAGCACCGGCTCGGCGATCGGCGTCAGTCCCAGTGCTGCAGCGACCGGCATCGGCGCCAGCATATGCGCGACGTCGAAATGTCCGACCGCCACCCGATCGCGAACATTGGCCCACGACGTCTCGCGGCTGAGGGAAAGCGCCACACCCTCGGCCGCGGCGAACCCCTTCTCGGAAGCGACGACCAGCAGCAGGCTGTCCAGCAGCGGCAGGAACCCAGCGGAGATGTGATACTCGGGCGCGTCCATCATCGATCCTACGGTTCCAGCAGCGTCGCGGCGGTGACGAGGCTCTGCGCGATGTCGACGATGCGGCGGTTCTGGTTCATCGCGGTCCGCCGCAGCAGGGCGTAGGCATCGGCTTCCTCGAGGCCGCGCGTCCTGCGCAGGATCGACTTTGCCTGATCGATGATCTTGCGGTCGCCCAGTTCGTTTCGTGCCGCCTCCAGCTCCCGCGTCAACCGCGCAAAGGCGTTGAAGCGGCTGACGGCCATGTCGAGGATCGGTTTGACCCGCTCCTTCTTCAGCCCGTCGACCACATAAGCCGAGACCCCAGCGTCCACCGCTGCCTCGATCGAGGCACTGTCGGACCGATCGACAAACATCGCGATCGGCCGCCGCAGGGCTCGGCTCAACGAGAAGAAGTGCTCGAGCCGGTCGCGATTGGGATTTTCGAGATCGATCACCACCACATCGGGGACCGACTGTTCGATGACCCGCGCCACCATGCTGATGTCGTGCATCACACGAACATGCAGGTGCCCAGCTTCTCGCAGGCCCTCCTCGATGATCGTCGCGCGAATGCGGTTCTCGTCGATGACCAGGATGGAGAGGTCTTCGGTTGACATCGGACGAGTTACTCTGAGGCCACGCCCAGACTCAAGAGTGGCGAATGGGCAGCTGCTCTGCGCAAAGTGCCGGGCCAGCGCGTGACCCGCTTGGCGCTCCCGCCAAGCGAGGGATCACTTGGTCGACGCGACGACGTCCCGTATCGACTGAACCAGCATTTGCGCCGCCGGCGAGAGCGTTGCGCCGGCCCGCGTCGTAAGGCCGACAGGCCCCAGCGTCTCCGCCGTATCGACGGGAAGCAGCGCCAGAGTCCCATCGGTGAGGTCGGCGGCCACGACACCCTTTGAAATGATCCACACCGCGTCGGTCGTCCTCGTGTAAGTGCGCCCGAAAGCGTCTGATACGGTTTCGATATCGTCGCGCAGGCGCCCCACGCCATGTGCGATCAGCAACCGCTCCACCGTGGGGCGGATGACCGAATCGGGCGGCGGCATCAGGGTCTGGAAGTCCGCGATCATCGCCAGCCGGAACGCTCCCGAATCAAGCAGCGGGTGCCCCGGCCGTACCGCGAAGACGATCTGTTCGGAATAGAGATACTCGAAGGCGAGACCCGCAATTGCCTGCGGGTCAGCCATCCGACCTATAACCAGATCGACATCGCCGCCCCGCAGCAGCGCCAGGAGATGGGCGTTGGGGCCGGTGACGACCCGAGCCCGGACCCTGAGGTCGCCCCCGGTAAACTGCTGCACCGCCCGGGGCAGGATCTCTGCCGAGGCGGTGGGCAACGCTCCGACCCGGACCATGGCCTCGGCGTCGCCGCCGCGTAGCGCATCGACCCCCTGGCCAAGGGCAAGCAGGCTCGTTTCAACGTAATGCTGGAACAATCGGCCCGCCGTCGTCAGCGTCAGGCGTCGGTGAGTGCGGTCGAACAGCAGCTCGCCGAGCACCGCTTCCAGCTCCTTGATCGTCTTGGTCGCCGCGGGCTGGCTGATATTGAGGGTTTCCGCCGCCCCCGCGACGCTGCGCGCCCGCGCCACCTCGACGAAGCAGACAAGGTGCCGCAGCTTGATGCGCGGATCGAGAAGTCGGGCGGTCATTCGGCATGTCCGGCGCTGGCGAAGGTCTAACTATAACCCCAGGGTTATGTGTTGACCACCAGCTTTCATTTTACGCCCCCGCCGCGCCGGGGCACAGTCGGGGCATGGATTTCGCGAGCATTCACGGCGTGACGATTGCCCACAGCCTGACGGGCCGTGCGGGCGCGCCGGTGCTCGCCTTCGTCAATTCGCTGGGCACCGACGCGCGCATCTGGGACGCCGTGGTTCCGGCGCTGTCGGCGGACTACCGCATCCTCACCTATGACAAGCGTGGGCACGGCTTGGCCGATGTTCCCCGAGGGCCCTACCGGATCGACGACCATGTGGGCGACCTGATCGGTCTCCTCGACGCGCTCGGCATCGAGAGCTTGGCGCTGGTCGGGGTCTCCGTCGGTGGCTTGATCGCGCAAGCGGTCGCTGCCCGGCACCCCAACCGCATCGAGGCGCTCGTGCTGTGCGACACCGCCGCAAAGATCGGAACACTCGAGTCCTGGAACGACCGGATCGCGCTGATCGAGGAGAGGGGCATGGCCGCCATCGCCGATGCCCTCATGGAACGCTGGTTCAGTCCCGAGTTCCGGCGCACTCATCCGGCCGCCCTTGCCGGCTGGCACAACATGTTGCTTGCCGCCAACAGTGCGGGCTACGCAGCAACCTGCGCGACCTTGCGCGACACCGACCTTACCGCCGAGACCCGCACCATCTCGACGCCGACGCTTGTCCTCGTGGGTGAGCACGATCTCAGTACACCTCCCGATCTGGTCCGTGCCACCGCTGGCCTTATTCCGGGC
>JBKJTB010000402.1:0-3614 GCA_046594305.1 Devosia sp.
TGCGCGGCACCCCGCCGCTTCTCGTCGCGCTGGTCTCGACATTGGCGCTGGGCGTCGGCCTCTCCCTCGCCGGCTGGCTCGGGGTGGCGCTCATCTCGGCCGGCCTGCTCAGCCTCACGCTTGGCGGCACCGGCGGCAATCCGCGCGGCATCCGGTTCGCCATGGTCAACGCGCTGGTGATCGCGTCCTACACCCTGGTCGACAGCTTCGGCGTCCGCGCCTCGGGCTCGCCGGCCGCCTACACCATGTGGATCTTCGTTCTAACCGGTGTGCCGCTCGCCGCCTGGGCGCTCATCCGCCGCCCGGATTTCCTGAGCTATGCCCGCAACAACTGGCATTTCGGCCTCGCTGGAGGGTTTGGAACGCTCATTTCCTACGGCCTCGTCCTGTGGGCGATGACCATGGCGCCGGTCGCGCTCGTCGCGGCCCTCCGCGAAACCTCGATCCTGTTCGGCACGCTGATCGCCGTCGTCGTCCTCAAGGAGCGCGTCACCCGCACCCGTCTCGCCGCGGTCCTGATCATCGCCGCCGGTGCGGCCGTCCTCAAACTCGCCTAGCGCCGGTGCCCCCGCGCTAGGCAAAGTGATCGCGTTAGAGCGTCTCGGTGAGCTTGCCCTGGCAGGCGGTCGCGAGGGCTGCATTGGGAGCCGTCGCACCCATCGGCGTCGCCCAGCCCGCCTTCGTCACGATCGCGGTCCGGTCGTAGCTCGTCCCGGCTTTCATCGTTTCGAACAGCGTCGCGTAGTTCGGATCGGCAAGCGCCGCAGCCACGCAATAGGGCGTCATGACTTCTGCCACAGCCAGCGTCGACTTCTGCGATGCCATTTCATTGGCTTTGCTGGTGTTGACCCAGCCGCCCCAGTTGAAGCCAACGATAGCGGTCAGCGCCCCGCCAACCACCAGCCCGATGGCAACCGGTTGGATCATTTCACGAATCTGCATTTGTGGCGCGAGCTCCCGTCGCGCCACCGCTTGATCGCAGGGCGTCAACCGATCAGCCGTACCATGTGGCGCGAGCCGTCCTCGCATGTATTCGATGGATCGCACGGTTGACGCGATGCGTCAGCCAAATGAGAGCGGCGCCTGGCCGCCCCCTCAATGCCCGGCGAACGGCACCAGGCTCTCGATCCTGACGCCCAGGGCGCGCAGCTTCTCGGCGCCGCCCAGATCGAACAGATCGATGACGAAACCGGCATGCTCGACTGCCGCCCCGGTGCGCCGCAGCAGCCCCACCGCCGCGAGAGCCGTGCCACCCGTCGCGATCAGATCGTCGATCAGCAACACCTTGTCGCCGGCCTCCAGCACATCCGCATGGATCTCGATCGTGTCGACGCCATACTCCAGCGTGTAGTTCTGCCCGATCGTCGCGCCCGGCAGCTTGCCGCGCTTGCGGATCGGCACGAACCCCACCTCGAGCGCAATCGCCACCCCGGCGCCGAAGATGAAGCCCCGCGCCTCGATCCCCGCCACATGCGTGATGCCGAGCCCCCGATGCGCCGCCGCCAGCCGCTCGACGCTCTCGCGAAACCCCTGCGGGTGCTCGATCAGCGTCGTGATGTCGCGAAACAGAATGCCGGGCTTGGGATAGTCCGGGATCGAACGGATCAGCGATGCGAGATCGAGCATTGGAACGTTTCCAAGAAAGGGTGGTCTTCGGCTTTCTGGCTCGGAAGCGCGACCAACGAGAACGAGACCCTTCACCGTTTCCATGAAACGGGGAAGGCGTCTAGTCGCGCTTCACGATCTTGCGCACCAGCGCCCCCGCCCGGAACGCCGTCTCGAGCGTCGCGTCGGCCGCCGCCGCGCGCATTTTTGGCGTCACCAGCAACGGCGCCGCGCGCACCGCCGCCTGCACCATCGGATGCCGGGCCACGGTCATGGCCACGCCAATCATCGTCGCTGCAGTGCGGATCGGGGACATGCTGCGTCTCCTTGCTTCGAGCGTGCAGTTTAGCGATCGCGGACCCAGATGAAAAGCCGAAGCCGCAGTCGGCGTCCCTTCCCCCGCGAGCGGGGGAAGGTGTCAGCGAAGCTGACGGAAGGGGGCGGCCGCAAACACCGAGTCCAGTCTCGCCCCCTCCACCAGGCTTCGCCTGGTCCCCATCCCCCGTGGCTGCGCCACAGGTGAGGAGCGCCGACTGCCAACCCACCAAACAAAAGGGGCGCCGAAGCGCCCCTCAAAAACCATCCCCCCGTCAAACACCTCAGTGCTTGACGTTCCGCCAGACCCGCTGCTTGACGAACCACATCAGCACCGCAAACAGCAGCAGGAAGGTCAGCACGCGGAAGCCCGCCCCCTTCTGGTCGTTGAGGTGCGGCTCGGCCACCCACATCAGGAACGCCGACACGTCGGTCGAGTACTGCTCGGCCGTCAGCATCTCGGCCGGCGCGGGCGAGCCGTCCTCGTTGGTGTAGGGCACCTGCCCGTCGGCCAGCGGCGGCGGCATGCCGATCGCGTGGCCCGGGAACACGTGGTTGTAGAACTTGCCGTCGGGAACCGTAGCGCCTTCCGGCGGCGTCTCTTCGTAGCCCATCATCAGGGCGTGGATGTAGTCCGGTCCGCCCTCCGAATAGGTCGTGAAGTAATTGAAGATCCACTGCGGGAACGGCGAGGCAATCGCCCGCGCCTTGGCCATCACCGAAAGATCGGGCGGCACGATGCCGAACGCCGCGATCTGGTCCTGCGGCGTCTGCCCGGTGCCCGGCCAGCGGTCGGACGGCAGCCCCTTGCGCGAACCCTCGGCAGTCTCCGGATCGACGACCGTGTACTCGGCGGCGAGCGCCTTGACCTGCTCCTCCGAGAAGCCCGGGCCGCCCTCTTCCTCGAGATTGCGGAAGGCCAGGAGTTTGGCGCCATGGCAGTTCGCGCACACTTCGCGGAACACCTGGAAGCCGCGCTGCAGCTGATGCTCGTCGTACTTGCCGAAGATCCCGCCGAACGTCCACGGCTGGCGTTCGATCTGGATCGTCTCGTGCTCCTGCGCCATCACTGGTGCCGCAAGGCCCAGCGCGATCAGGCCGGCAGCGAAGATGGTCGTAATCTTGATCATTGCTGTGCGGTCCTGAGAGGTCAATTCGTGGCCGGAGCAGGCTTGAGCACCGCTTCCGAGATCGAGTTGGGCAGCGGCCGCGGCTTCTCGAACCTGCTCAAGAGCGGCAGGATCACGATGAAGTACGCGAAGTAGTAGAGCACCGAGAGTTTTGACGTATCGGCCACGGTGAAGTTGCCGATGATCTTCATGTCCGGCGTCTGCGCGCCATACCAGGTGAGCAGCACGAAGTTGGCGACGAACACCCAGTAGAACCACTTGAACATCGGCCGGAACGTACCCGACCGCACCTTGCTCGTATCCAGCCACGGCAGGAAGAACAGGATCAGGATCGAGCCGCCGAAGGCGATGACGCCCAAGAGCTTGCTGTCGAGGATGAAGTTGAAGTCGATGGCGCGCAGGATCGCGTAGAACGGCAGGAAATACCATTCCGGCACGATGTGCGGCGGCGTCACCAGCGGGTTGGCCTGGATGTAGTTGTCGGCGTGCCCGAAGATGTCCGGTGCGAAGAAGGCGAACCAGGCGAAGGGGATGCAGAACATCACCACCGCAAAGAAGTCCTTG
>JBKJTB010000032.1:0-3792 GCA_046594305.1 Devosia sp.
CTCGGGATTTCATCATGGAAGGCTAGCAGACGACGGCGGTTTTCGCCACAATCTTTGCCTCTAACCGCCCCACCCGTGGGCGCGATATAACGAATGATAATCTTGCCTTATCATTCGTTTCCTTCACTATAGAGGGAATGGCCGCTCACACCGACGAAACCGCTCAAATCGACCCCCAGCACGGCTCAGCTCGACCACAGGGCACGCCGGCACCCGTCGGGAATTCGAACAGGGAGAAGCCGGCCGACACTGAGCTTAAAGTTGGGAAGCTTCCAGGCCAGCTGGCCTGGCCGATCGACGGGCCGCCCCCTGCCCTGCCGACGCACCTTGAGCAGCTTGCCGGACGGGCTCGCGAGTATGTCGAGGCGGCCAGCTCGCCCAACACGCGGCGCGCTTACGAGTCCGATTGGAAACATTACCTGTCTTGGTGTCGGCGCCAGGGCCTCGAGCATCTGCCGCCAGATCCACAGGTGGTCGGGCTCTACATCACCGCCTGTGCCTCAGGCGCCGTGACCGTCAATCGGAAGCCGGCCGCGGTCTCCAGTATCGAGCGGCGGCTGTCTGCACTCTCCTGGAACTACCGGCAGCTTGGCGAAAAACTCGACCGCGGCGATCGCCACATCGCGACCGTCATGGACGGCATTAGAAACACCCATGGCCGCCCGCCGGTGCAGAAGGAAGCAATCCTGCCCGAGGATCTCATCGCCATGCTGGAAACGCTCGATCGCGGCACGCTGCGCGGCCTTCGCGACCGGGCGATCCTGCTGATGGGCTTTGCCGGTGGCCTCCGGCGCTCGGAAGTGGTGGGACTGGATGTTGGCGCCGATCAAACCGAGGAGTCTTCGGGCTGGGTGGAAATCCTCGAGCGCGGCGTGGTTCTGACGCTGCGCGGCAAGACTGGGTGGCGCGAGGTGGAGATCGGCCGCGGTTCCTCCGACAGCACCTGCCCCGTGGTGGCGCTCGAAACCTGGCTGAAACTCGGCCGGATCGCGCACGGACCGTTGTTTCGCCGGGTAACCGGCGGAGGCAAAACTGTCGGTCCGGAGCGGCTCCGCGATCAGGAAGTGGCTCGCCTGGTCAAACGCACAGCTTTAGCGGCCGGCGTACGGGGCGATCTCTCCGAGGGCGAACGCGAGGGAAAATTCGCCGGCCACTCTCTGCGCGCGGGCCTGGCGTCCTCGGCCGAGGTCGACGAGCGCTATGTCCAGAAGCAACTGGGCCACGCCTCAGCGGAAATGACGCGGCGCTATCAGCGCCGGCGCGACCGCTTCCGGGTCAATCTGACTAAAGCCGCCGGGCTCTAGCAGGCTGTTGAAATAGCTTTTTGAGAGGTCCGGGGCGCGGTCTGTGGTTGAGCAGAATGACGAACGCTGCGCTCAAGCGCGATCAGGTCGATCACAGACACCGTTTTTGACGTCATAGAGATCGCCCGGCGGACTTTTTCAACAGCCTGCTAGGCCCCTGCCCTGCCCGATCAGGCTGCGAGCACCTCGCCCAACAGGCTTTTGGCGATGGAAAGGCTGTCGGGAGCCATCTCCAGATAATCCGGGAGGATCATCAGCTGGCCAATAGCGCCACTGACGAACTCAGGATTGAGCCTGTCCAGCTGTTGGAGGGTCTTCTCGACCTTGTCGGGGTAAGCCTTGAGGGCAGCGACTACCTCGGCGCGGTGCGTTCGAGCAGCAGCGGCAATATCGAAAACATCGCGCGCTTTGGCCTCACTGCCGCGGTGAAAGACCTTCTTGGCGATGATCTCGGGGATGGTTTCAAGCTTCACGTCCCGCCCTTCGATCTGTTTGATCACGTAGGGCGCGTCCGTCAGGTGGCCGGACGCGATGAAGTCGATCTCGCCGATATCGGTGAAGGCAAACTTCTGGTAACGGGCCCCGTCCCCACCATAGTCGGCCGGCTTTTCCTTGAAGTGGAGGTCGACCTTTGCCGGATCCAGAAAGCCCAGGATCTGGCCGTCATCAATGAAGATATCGACGTCATGGCTCTCGCGGTGCCCGATCTGGATCATCATCGCAGTGCCGCCGCCGAACGACCAACCGAAGGGGTAATCGCCGGCGTGCTCGTGCACCTGGTCGAGGAGATCGCAGGCGACGACAAACAATCGCTCCCACTCAGAGGGGCGCTGATTGTGAGTTTCAGCCATTAAGCGGCGAGCTGGTAGCTCTCGCCGGTCCACATAGAAAAGCTGGACGCGAAGGCCTTGAGGGCGCCGAGCGAAATGCCGAACTCTTCGGCAAAACTGGTCTGCAGCGCGACCGGGACCTCGCCCAGGAACGAGCTGACCTGCCCGGAATACTGCTTCGCCAGCGTGACGTCCGACAGGCAATGAGCAAGGCTGGCGCCGTCCAGCTGCTTGCTGTAGGGCGCATTGACCGTGGTCAGCACTGAAAGATGCTTGCTCATAGTGCCCATAATATAGGGAATTCCTGCCGAGTGCACAAGTTCCGAGACTTTTTGGGAGTCCTACCCGCTGGACATACCTAATGGACATCGAAGCGAACCCGGCGAGACCTACTTACGTCTCCTCATCCCATTTGTCGATGGATCGCCGTAGCGCGTCGCTCATTTCGAGGCGCTTTCCGGTTCGATCAAGCCGCTGGGCGGCCTCAAAACCAGCCGCGGCCTCCCCTCCCCCGTGGCCAGCGGCCTTGGCGACATCGAGTTTGGCCCTAAGCAGGGCCATGATCATCGGCCAGGTCGAGAATTTGCCTTCCTTGGCACGTTCGGTGAGGTTTCGCAGGTAGCCGCCCGGCGATTTGATCTGATCGGCCCGCTGATGGATCGCGGCCAGCGTAATTCCCGCCTGCTGCTCGCCGATGGCGACCTTGGCCGCTTCCCAGGCACTGGCGCTGATTCCGAGGACCGGCCGAGCAATTTCAGCCGCGGCCAGGAATTCTCGTCAGTTGCGGATCCCGCCGCCGCCCTTCACCAGCCAGAGCATGTTCGGGCAGGCATCCAGAACGATCCCCAGAGGCAGCTCACGCCTCGGCAGGCTCCGCACGTTGTCAGGTTCGCCAACCTTGCCGCTCGCTTCCTTCTTATTTCGCCAGCCTGTTTCAGATTCAGTTTTAGATTCGGGTTTTGAATTCTGTATGTGGCGCTCATCCTGAGACTCATTGGCGCTCGGATTCACGGATTCCATGAAGGTTTCCAGCACTCCACGGATCTCGAGCCAGAGCTCATCCAGCTCGGCAGCCATGGCTTCCAGCACCTGACGTGGCGCGGTGCGCGGCAACTTGCCCACGATCGCCTGGTAGGCCTGCTTAACGGTTCCCCAGTTGCCTGGGACACCCTCCTCAATCCCGGCCTCGATCATCTTGACGATATCCCGGCGACAGATGGTTAACCGTTCCTTGACGAGACGATGAGCGCGCTTTTCAGCCTGCAGAGCCGCGGCAAGCTCCTTGAACTCGACCGCTCGAGCGACCAGCGGCGAGAGATCAAAGCCATAGGCCTGCTCGACCTCGCCCCCCTGCCCCTTGCGGGCGTAGCGCTTGCCGTTCGGACTGTCCCGTCGAATGACTAGGCCGCACTCGACCAGGTTGGCCAGATGCCGACGCAAGGTCGCCGGCGACATGCCGTTGGCGCGCGTGATCAGCTGCTCGTTAGAGGGCCAGACCACGAGGGCGCTGTCGCCATAGAAGGCCGTCTCGGGATGGAACGACAGGAGTGCGTCGAGGATCGCCAAAGCACGATCGGTAGCGCCGAGGGCCGTCCTCACCTCTTTGATGTCCCGGAAGACGTGCCACTTATGGACCGTTATTTCCGGGGTCGCTTTCG
>JBKJTB010000043.1:0-16022 GCA_046594305.1 Devosia sp.
CCGTTCTTCCAGACTTCCTTTGCCGACTCCAGGTCCGCCGTTTCAGGCGCTGCCTTACGGCGTTCTTGGTTGAGCTTGGACTTCATTTCGATACTCCTTGATGCGGGCCAGATTACTTCTTCAGTGCATAGGCAATGATGGAATCGCCTGCTTCCGTGCCTGTCGAACCGTGTCCGCCGGCGACCACCAGCAGGAACTGGCGCTGGCTGGCATCGGACCAATAGGTCATGGGCGTTGCCTGGCCGCCCGCGGGCAAGCGACTCTCCCAAATCTTCTTGCCAGTCGCGAGATCGTAGCCGCGAACGTAGTAGTCGAGTGTGCCCGAGAGGAACGCCACTCCACCTTTGGTGACGATCGGTCCGCCTATACCGGGCACGCCCATCTCCAGTGGGAGCGGAACCGGTGACAGATCCTGGACGGTGCCGTTGACGTGCTTGTAGGCTATCTTTCCGGTGGTGAGATCAGCCCCTGCGACATAGCCCCACGGCGGCGCCTGACACGGCAACCCGAGCGGGCTCAGGAACGGACCCATCTTGGCGGCGAAGGGCGCACCGAAGTTCTCGTTGAAGGCGGGGTCGCCCGGTTTGGTGATGACCCGAGTATCAGCGTCGGGCCGCGGGATCATCGTCGATGTAAAGGCAAGGTAGACCGGCATCGCGAATACCACCTGCCGCTCGGGATCGACGGCCACGGCGCCCCAGTTGAAGGCTCCGAAATTGCCCGGATAAACGATCGAGCCGCCGCCAGTCGTCGGTGGCGTAAACCGTCCTTCATAGCGCATTGACTTGAAAGCGATGCGGCACGCCAGCTGGTCGAAGGGGGTGACTCCCCACATTGATGCTTCGGTCAGCGGCGTCGGCTTGAACGAGAGCGTCGAAAGCGGCTGTGTCGGCGAGGTATGATCACCGCTCACGGCACCCTGCGGAACGGACTCTTCACTCACTGGCAAAAGTGGTTCACCCGTCCGCCGGTCGAGAACAAAAATCTCGCCCTGCTTGGTGGGTGCGACAATGGCCGGAACTTGCTCGCCACCGATCGTCAGGTCGAGCAGGCTGGGCTGGGCCGGCACGTCCATGTCCCACAGGTCATGGTGTGTCCCCTGGAAGACCCAGGCAAGCTTGCCGGTTTCGACATTCAGAGCGACGATGGACGACGAGAACTTTTCTGCGTTCTCACTGCGATTGGCCCCGTACTGATCCGGCGGCTGGTTGCCCATCGGAATATAGACGAGACCAAGCGCCTCGTCGTAGCTCGACACACTCCAGCTGTTGGGGGAGTTGACCGAGTACGTTTCGCCCTCGGCAATCGGCATCGTGGCGTCGGGGTTTAGCGAGTCCCAGTTCCAGACAAGCGCCCCCCTGTCGAGATCGTAGGCACGGATGACGCCCGACGTTTCAGTGGTCGAGACGTTGTCGTTTACCGCACCACCTACGATGATGAGATGCGATGTGACGAGCGGCGGCGAGGTCGAGTAATACGATCCCGCCGTGACGTTCGGCATGTTGGTCCACAGATCGACCGTGCCATCGTCGCCACCAAAACCCGGGCACACCGCGCCTGTCGATGCGCTCAAGGCAATCAGCCGCGCGTCAACCGTCGGCAGGAAGATGCGCTGCGCACAATCCGCCGATGCGGGCGCGGCTGTCCCAGACGCGAAGCGGCTGCCGTCATCATAGGAGACCCCTCGGCACGTCAAATGCTGCGTATCGGTCGCGGGCGGCTGATTGATCTTGGGATCGTACAACCACTTCTGTTGGCCTGTCTCCGCGTCGAGCGCGAAAACGAGATCATGCGGCGTGCAGAGATAGACCGTGTTACCGACCTTGAGCGGAGTGACCTCGTATGTGGTTTCACCCGGGTCGCCCTTGCCCCGCACATCACCAGTATGGAAGGTCCACGCGACACTCAGCTGGCCAACGTTTTGCGGCGTAATCTGCGACAGCGGCGAATAGCGCTGGCCCAGATTGGTCCGGCCATAGGCCTGCCAATCACCATCGGGAACTTTGGCGTCAACCAGGCTCGTTTGTCGCGTGGGCAACTGACCGCTGAGGTCGTTGCTCGGCACCACTAAAGCGAGGACGCCAACCACCACCGCTCCGGCCATCGATGCTCCGAGCGCCATCCATCCCTTGCTACGGCTGACGCGGGGCCGAACGAAATCGAGACGGTGGACGACCCAGGGGAGCGCCATGACCGCAGCGAGCACCACGATCAGGTCGCCTCTTGGCATCAACTGCCACCAATCGAGGCCGGCTTCGACGAGGGCCCAGACGAGCGAGACGACGACGACTGCCGCCCCGACCCAAAGCGCCAGAGGCTCGCGCCGCCAGACAAGCGCCGCGATAGCGAGCAGGCTGAGAGCAAGAAGCAGGTAGTACCAGCTCCCGCCAACTGCGATCAGCCAGATGCCTCCAAAGCCCAGCAGCAATCCCACCACGGCGAACAAGGCGGCGACAACAACCAATAAGGCGGTGGGACGGGGAAACATGCGGACGCACTCCAGGTTTGAAGCAGGAGCAACATTTTCGAGACCCATAGGTTCAAAGATTTATCACGGAATGATATAAACAGTCGGGCGACTTGCTTGCCCCCGGAGCATTCGTGCAATTGGAGTAGAGAACCGGTGGGACCAGGCTAGTGGAGAACGGCAGTCGCCACCAACGCTGGTCGACGCTGGCGTGCCGCCAGCTTCAGGCGTGCGATTAGGCAGTTTCTCAGCCACAACGACGCCGTCTCGAGCGTGGCGGGGATCACCTACAAAGCAATATCGGGTGTTGATCGTTGGCTGCGGAGCGCGAACGGCGGCCGTGCCACCTAAGTCCAGCCGATCGCCCATCAGTGGTGGACGCTGGCTAACGCGGCGCGCCCAGTTTCCACGCGCCGAGCGCCAACGCGAAGCATGCGACAGCGATCATTGCCAGACCAATCTGAAACCATAGGGCTGGCGTGGGCTGCAGTAGCGTCAGGGCTAGACCGACGCACGCGAGGAGTCCAAAGCCACACATAAGCAGGGGGCCGATCAACCTCATTCCGCGCGCCGGATGGACTGACCAAGATTGGCTGTGAGAGCTACGCGCAATCGCACAAGTTGATCTAGAATCTCATCGCGCGCGGACACGACACGAGGGATCACGTCTTCACCGTGTCCGAACAGGCCACGAGGTGCGTTCTGCAAGCTCCGCCAGGCACGGTCAAGGTCCACTTCAATGACGGCGATTGCCGCCAATGAGAGGCGCCGCTCGGTGGTGTCGATTGACCCCAGCTCCAGACGCCTTCTCATGGTCGCGAGCGTGCCGATCCACGCTTCACAATAGCGACACACTGAGACAGGGTCTCCGCTCGTTCGAGACTCGAGCTCTCGCACACTTGCTGCATCACTTGCCTTCGCCACAGCGCGACCGCGTTTGATTTCACCACCAATTGTTTATATCATTGCGTGATGAATCGCAAAGACAGCCAGGGCAACCGCCGAAGCGGTGAGCTCAATTTCATGCAGACGGTCGAAGTCCTCGCAACGTTTAGGAGCGGGTTACGGCAGTTCCTAAGCTTCAGCGAAAGCATCGTGGGAGCCGTAGGGATAACCTCTCAACAGTATCAGGCGCTGCTTGTGGTCATTCGGCTACGCGAGGAGGGCGCAACGATTGGCGCCCTTGCCAAGGAGATGTTGCTCGTCCCACACGGGGCCGTTCAGATGGTGAACCGCCTGAGCGAGGCGGGACTTGTTGTACGTCGCGCCGACAAGCGGGACGCTCGTGTGTCGCGCGTTTATGTTACCCCCAAAGGCCTCCAACTCATGAAGGCGCTCGTCAAGGCACACGCGGGTGAGCTGAGAGACCAGGAGAAGCTGTTGCGGAAGAGTCTTGACGGTCTAAGGACGCTTTTGCGGCCAGAGACGGCCCGTTGAGCTCGGAGAGTCGCTTCTACTCCATCCAGCCGTTGTTGCCCAATGGCGCGAAGGATGGCAGCCTCATCACCACTGATGCCGCGTCTCCTGTCCAAGCCGCTGAGAAGGCGCTCGGCCAGCAACTTAAGCTACATGGAAAGGTCGCTCGCGCACAGGTGTGGACGCTCAATGCGGACTACTCACCGAACCTCGTGACGCTCTATGTGCCGGACGACCACCATCGGCGCTAGATGGACCTCTGTTTTTTCGTCTACAGGCACAGCGCCGATCTCGGCAGTAAAGGTAACACGGGCACCGTCGCAGGCGCCCGTGCACGATCGCTTAGTTGAGACGATCGAGGTAGTTGCAGGTATTCCTCGTCTGGCTGTTCGTGCCGTAATCGAAGATTGCCTGACGGTCATTGGGACGGTCGCGACGTTCAGCTTCTGCGCGGCTCATCACCTGGGCGCGTTGCACGTCGGAATCGGCACCACCGGCGACATCACCGCGGTTGTTAAACGTCACCAGGCAGACGAGGTCGCGGGTGCTCCCACGCGTCGGCGTGCCTATCGAAAAGCCGTTGCCACGGCCAAATGAGAAGCTGAACGAGATGTTCGGAGCCGAGCGGACCGGCCGATCATTGCGGCTCATGCCGTAATCACTGCCGGCGTTGCTTAGGTAACGCGCCGAGACCCACCCGTCGGGTCCGGAGTGCTCGATCAGGCACCACCCGTTGGATTGACACGTCTCGATGTTGACAGTCTCGCCAGCATAGAGGGTATCGAGCACCCGATACTGTGTGCTCGGCCCGGAGCGGACGTTGACAGAAGCAGTGGCCTGATCAGCCAGCGCCGCGGTCGCAAAGCCGAGGCCAGCAACGGCCGCAAGCGCGGTTGCCGCGATGAGCTTCTTGTTCATGGATATGGAACTTTCTTGATGGGTGCCGCCCGTGCTTCTCCAACCCGTGAGAAGGTGATCGGTTGCGCTTGAGTTCATGGCTCCTGCGACATCTGCATCACGATAACGATAGCGGAACGCAGCTCCGCCAGCACAACAGTTGTAAACGCTCGCAATTCTGTAACCACTGGCCTCAGTGTGGACTGTCGTGTCATGCCGTGACATAACTACACATCGCCGGCGTTCGCACGATCTTGACCTCCGTCTACAGCATGATCGTGTCGTGGCATACGTGGGAGCCCATGCTCATAGCCAGCATCTGCGGCGGCGGCACTGCAGTCCCTATGCTGCCGCCGTTCTGCCCGGCAGGGTCATACGGCCGCACTCGGTCTGGTAGTGCGCGGAGGCTCCCGCCCCTGTTCCCTCTGTTCCCAACGGCTACGAACAGCACGCACTGCCGACGGCTGGCATCGGACCAATAGCGTGCAAGCGGGTCTCACGGGCTCGCATGTACATCACGTCGTGACATTCGAATCGAGCGCTGAGAAGTAGGGCGACCCCTTTGCCGCAGTCTCTGGTAATAGATACGCGCTCGAGGCCGGTTCACCTACAGAATAGTTCGCGAGGTGAAGCTGCGTTGGTTCCACAAAGGGTGCAGGGGTGGCAAGACGCCGCGAAGTCCGAATAGCTTGGACAATGAGCGCTATTGAGCGCATTGGGACGGGTTCTTCAGGTCCGTTTGTTGCGTAAATCGTCGAATGGCGACTAATCAGCGTACCGCAAGCGTGCATTTGTAACATCGTTCTTACTGGCAATCGGAAGCGGTCGCTTGCACTTTTTTGCATCCTCGCGGCGATCTCGATGTTCATGGCGCACAACCGCGCTTCGGTGCAGGGAGCGGCTCATGGACCGGCGCCGCTGACGAGCGAAGGTCTGCTCGCAACGGCGGGCAGTGTCCTTGGCACCATCACTAAGCGGAGTTGACACGCATCTCCGTCCACAACTACGCCAAATTGGCCATGCATCCACGAGGTGATGACGATGACTTTGGAACTTGCCTCAGAGCGAGTTGTTCGCAAGCCTTGGGGAAAGACCGATCTGCGTCCGTGGAGCGAATACGGCCACGATGGGGCGCCGATCGGCGAAATATGGTTCCAGCGCGCTGACGCAAAGGCCGCCGAGCCCGGACTACTGCTAAAACTTCTCTTCACCGACGAAGCCCTGTCGATACAGGTTCATCCGGACGACACGTTCGCACATATGATCGGCCTACCGCACGGCAAGACCGAGGCCTGGTATGTCCTGTCGGCTGAGCCAGATGCGAAGGTGGCGCTCGGGCTGAAGCGCAAGCTGACAGCTCCGCAACTGCGCGCTGCGATCAGCGACGGCTCGCTGCCCGACCTTGTGCGCTGGCAGGATGTCCATGCGGATGACACGGTGTTCGTCCGAGCCGGGACAATCCATGCCATCGGGGCGGGTCTCGTTGTCGCCGAGATTCAGCAACGTAGCGATGCGACATTCCGGCTGTTCGACTACGGCCGGAGCCGCGAGTTGCACCTCGATGGCGCTGTTGGCGCGGCCGCGCCAGAGCCCTCGGCAACGCAGCCGATAGCGGAACGACTGAACGACGCGCGGCTTGTTGTCGCCTGCACTCCCTATTTTGTGTTCGAGCATATCGATCTGCCGTCGGACTCCTATTGGGAGATCGACGCCGCGAGCGAGACCTGGGTCTTGCTGCTCGAGGGGGATGCCAATTTCGATCTGATCGGCGCGAAGCCAGGCGAGGCGGTCTTTATCGAGGATCAGCGAGTGCGGGTGCGTGCCGGCTCGACCGGAATAAAGGGCCTCATGGCATATGTGGCGAGCGAGCCATCCAACACGCGGCTCCTCGGTCGCAATGGCGAGCCCCGCGACGCCATGGTCGAACGGTTTCCCGAACTCGCAGTGGCAGCGCCGCAGGCCGTAGCCCAGCCGTGGGGCGTGCGCTCGTGAGCAAAGTGCGGCGCATCGCCTTCGTCGGCAACTCGCTCCCGCGTCGCTGCGGTATCGCGACGTTCACCACCGATCTGCAGCAAGCGGTCGCCGCGAGATCGATCGCCACCTCGATCGTCGCCATGACCGATCGCGATCGCGACTACGCTTATCCCGAGACGGTTGGCTTCGAGGTGAGGGACGACAATCTGGCTGACTATATCGCCGCCGCCGATCACATCAATCAAGGCGGCTTCGACGCCGTCTCGCTCCAGCACGAGTTCGGCATCTTCGGCGGCGTAGCGGGCGGTCGCATCCTTGCGCTGCTTGAGCGTTTGCAGCCACCGATCGTAACGACGCTCCATACGATCCTTGCCGAACCTGACGAGGCACAGCGACGCGTGCTCGACCGCATTGTCGAGGTGTCTTCGCGTATCGTCACGATGAGCGAGATGGGGCGTGACCTCTTGCTCTCGCGCTACGGCGTGGAACCCGCCAAGGTTGCCGTTATCCCCCACGGCATTCCCGATTTCGACTTCGTCGAACCGGACGAGGCCAAAGCCAAATTGGGCTTCGTCGGCAAGACGGTCATCCTGACCTTCGGTCTGCTGTCACCCAACAAGGGTATCGAAGTCATGGTCGATGCCATGCCAGCGGTCCTCGCCGTCCGGCCGAACGCCGTCTACGTCGTGCTCGGTGCGACCCACCCCAATCTCGTTCACAACGAGGGCGAAGCCTACCGAGAAAAGCTGATTGCCCGGGCGGAGGCTCTCGGCATCGCCGATCGCGTGATATTCCTCAACCAGTTCGTCGATCGTCCCACGCTGCTCGAGCACATCTCGATGTGCGACGTCTACGTGACGCCCTATCTCAACGAGGCGCAGATGACGTCGGGTACGCTCGCCTACAGCTTTGGGATAGGCAAGGCCGTGGTCTCGACTCCCTACTGGCACGCCAAGGAGTTGTTGGCCGGCAATCGGGGCAGCATCGTTCCGTTCGGCGACGCCGGCGCCACTGGTGCCGCGATCGTCGCGCTGCTGACCGACGAGCCAAGATTGCAGGCCATGCGGCGCCGCGCCTTCGATGCGAGCCGCTCGATGGTCTGGGAGTCCGTTGCTCTGCGCTACGTCGAAACCTTCGACGCAGCCGGGGCTGCAAAGAAGGCACTGCCCGCGGTCAGTGTCCTGCGTCTAGCGCATCGCGCCGGGCAAAGCTTACCGCCGACCGCGCTCGATCATCTTTCCGCCATGACCGACGACACGGGACTGTTTCAACACGCCATCCACTCAGTCGCCGATCGGGCGCATGGCTATTGCGTCGACGATAATGCGCGTGCGCTCCTGGTGAGCACTGTTCTGAGCCGGGTCGGCGACACGCCGGTGCCTGAGCGCATGACCTCGTCGTTTGCCGCCTTCGTGCAGCACGCCTGGAACGCCGACGCTAAACGCTTCCGAAATTTCATGAGCTTCGATCGGCGTTGGCTCGAACCGCAAGGATCCGAAGACAGTCACGGACGAACTTTGTGGGCGCTTGGCGCGGCGGCGCGGTTTGACAGCAGCAGCGAGAGGCGGCGCTGGGCGGCCGCATTGTTCGCTGAGGCACTTCCCGTGGTGGCGAGCTTCGGATCGCCCCGCGCCTGGGTCTTCACGCTGTTGGGGCTCGACGATTATTGCGGAGCGATGCCAAGCGACGATCGCGCGTTGCGTATCCGTCTCGATCTCGCTGACCGGCTCCTTGCTCTAATCCGGCAGGTGGAGACGCCGGACTGGGTGTGGTTCGAAGAGGGTCTCGCCTATGACAACGCCCGCTTTTGCGAAGCCATGCTTCGAACGGGTGTCGCGACTGGCAATCTGAAGGTCATCGACGCAGGCCTCAAATCGCTGCGTTGGCTGACCGCGCAACAGACCAGTCCTGCGGGCCATTTCCGCCCCGTGGGCAGTGAGGGCTTTCAGGATGTTCGCCAGCCACCGCGCCTCTTTGACCAGCAGCCGGTTGAGGCGGCCGCAACCATTGCTGCGTGCAGCGCTGCGTTTGCGGTTACGGGCGAGGCGAGGTGGCGTACCTCTGCCAGTCGCGCCTTCGCCTGGTTCCTGGGCAGCAATGATCTGTCGCTGCCGCTCGTCGATATCGATACTGGTAGCTGCCGCGATGGTCTCCATGCCGACCGCCCCAACGAAAACCGTGGCGGCGAGTCAGTCGTCTCCTATCTACTAGCGCTCGCCGATATGCGACTTCTCGAGCGCATGGACGGCCTGCGCACAACTCGCGCGCTGCCCTCGCCGCGGCCGTCGCTCCCTTCACTCCTTCACCGTTTCAGAGGTCGCCTTGTCGCAAGCCACATTCCTAAACCGGCAAGCCCTCTACCTCCGGCCTGATCCGGCACGGGTCATCGTCCGTCCGTTCAAGCCGGAGACGGAGCCGAAAGATTTTCGGCCAACCGACAAGACGCGCGCCAACCACATCGTCGATCGTGTGTTGGCGCTCGATGAGGCAAGCACGGCGAGCCAGCTGGCCGATGTGCTTGAAAACTTTCAGGGCCGCCATCGCAATCTGCTCGCGACTTTCGAAGCGCGCGCCGACGAGATGGAGGAGGCACTGGTGGGCCACCCGCCATTCACGCCAGCGCAACGCCAACTCGTCGGATCGTACTTCCTCTCGGAATATTCCTTCGAGGCGTCGGCGCTGTTTAACCCCAGCATCGTCGCCCATCCGGATCAGTCGCTCGCGCCCAAGGGCGGCCTGCGCTTCGTCCTCAGCCTTCGTGCGGTCGGCGAGGGGCATGTCTCTTCGCTGACCTTCCGCGCCGGGACGATCTCCAAGGAGGGTAGCGTCACCATCGATCCGACGACGCGGCTTGCAGCCATGCCGCGAATCGTCTCCGCGGTTCCCTGGCCCGGGGAGGGGACGACGGAGGTGGCATTCAAGCGGGGCGAAGATATCAGCGAACGAGTGATCTTTCCGGTCACCGCGTCGCAGTCGAACGGTATCGAGGACGCGCGGTTCGTGGCGCTCAGCGGCGATGACGGCAAGCTCACCTATTATGCGACCTATACCGCCTATGACGGCCGGGGTATCCGCTCCGAACTGCTTGAGACGAACGACTTCGTCACCTTTCGCATGACGGCGCTCAAGGGCAGCGCGGCGCGAAACAAAGGCATGGCTCTCTTTCCGCGCAAGATCGGCGGCCGCTACGCCATGATCGGCCGGCAGGACAATGAGAACCTCTACCTGATCACCTCCGATGACCTACACAATTGGGAGGGCGGCCAGCCCATCCTCAAGCCCGAGTTTCCCTGGGAGTTCGTCCAGATCGGCAATTGCGGGTCTCCGATCGAACTCGACGAGGGTTGGCTACTCTTCACACATGGCGTGGGGCCGGTGCGGAAATACTCCATCGGCGCCGCTCTGCTCGACAAGAACGATCCGACCAAGGTGCTCGCGCGATCGCGCGACCCCCTAGTCCACCCCGATCCTTCGCAACGTGAGGGCTATGTACCCAACGTTGTGTACACCTGCGGCGCGATTCGCCACGGCGAGCGCATCGTGCTGCCCTATGCGGTGTCCGACACATTTTCCAATTTCGCGACGATCAAGATCGCAGAGTTGCTGGCGGCGATGAAGTAGTCACGCGCCTTTCGCAGAGGTCGCTTCCGGCACAAAGCAGACGGTCCAGCGCGCTGCTACGAGCATGGCTCCCACCTCTGGGACCTTGCCAGCGCGTAGGCATGAAGAAAGACCCGCCGATATGGCGGGTCTGACCGGTTCGTCCCTGCAAAGTTGACTGATCAGCCGCCTCGCATTGAGGAGGGCGACCGGACAGTTTCATGCGTGACCTTCTTCACGGGTGCCGCAATCAGTCCCTCACGAATGGCGACCTTTCGAGCGGCCTTGCGGCCGCGGCGTACTGCCTCAGCGGCCAAGCGAACTCGCTTTTCCGATGGCTTCTCAAAGTAGCTCCGGAGCTTCATCTCCCGGAAGACACCCTCGCGCTGGAGGCGCTTCTTGAGCACCTTGAGGGCTTGGTCCATATTGTTGTCGCGAACTAGAACCTGCAAACATTATCCTAACTTAAATGGCGGCCTCAACAGCGAAGCCGCTTGGAACGCCTTGGCGTTTCCTGGAATAGTAGCATACATCCGCAAGTAGGTCGTGCTGAGTCACGAAGGGCCTGCGTATACTTATCGCGATGGTCGGTCCTCGCAGCTGTGTGGCTTCAGCACGATCGACTCAAGTGGCAGGCAACTGCCACGTCGAATCCTCTCTGCCCGGCGGTTCCAAGTTAATCTCGGATCTTCATTGATCCCAGCCCGATGGCTGTCCCGAGGGCACCGCGAGCCGGATCGCCGAAAATCCCCGTCGCGCCTCGAACCCCAGCCAATAAAAGACGTCGCAGTCGGCGGTCCGTACATTGGCGACGTTCTTGTACCTGCCCGCGATCTTTGCTCCGACACCAGAGAGTTTTGCATTCCGACTGCTCTCAAGCGAGAGTCGACTGCGATGTCAAAGCCTTCCCGTTCGACAGAATTGAGCGTCTCGCCGATTCCGCGCTTGCCATGACCATCCGAGGTCCGACCCTCTGCCCCCCCATGGCTGCTTAAGATCACCTCGCCTCGGCTAAACAACCGATGGCACGACTCATGACGTTACGCCCTCACTTAACGCCAGCGTGGACCTGGTGTCGATCGACAGATCGCTGTTCTATTGCAATCAGATTCTTCTTTGCTCTCGTGGTAATGTGATGCCGACAAGTAGTCGACGATGAGGTAAGGGTACGATCCTGGCTCGGACCAGGGCCCCCAAATGCCCTGACCCATCACCCCCTGCGATCGTGCTCCGCGTTGGGTTGCCGGTTCTTCAGGACCTTGATATCCCTCGTTTCCCAACGATTATGTTATAGGACAACACTCTATTGAGCGTACCTGACGCTCGCGGTGGACATTTTCCATCACATGGTGATATATTGCTTTGGCGCTAGGCGACTGCCTGCGCTCAGGGCGTCTCGATACAGTCTCGAGTTGTCATCAGCCAACGGCCTAGCGGCCGGGGGCGAGACCCATTTTTGGGCTTTCACAAGGAGAAGATACGCATGCAGAATCACTGGAAAGGCGTGTTGGCTGCGGTCATCGTAAGTCTTGCCGCAGCAAGCATGCCCGTTCAGGCAGCAGACGAGACCGTCTGCGGTACCGACAGGACGATTGACATCGCTGAGATGAGCTGGCCATCGGCGGCGGCTTTGGCACGCATCCACGGCTTTATCCTCGAGAAGGGATATGGCTGCAACGTCGAGATCGTCAGCGGGGACACCGTCCCGACATCGTCGTCAATGCTGGCGCGCGGCACTCCGGCGGTGGCACCTGAGCTCTGGACGAGTTCTATTGAAAAGCAATGGGGCGAGGCCATTGGCGCAGGCAAGGTTGTCAACCTGGCCGATGCCATCACAGATGGAACCCTGGAGGGCTGGTTCATCCCTCGATATGTGCAGGTGGCACACCCCGAACTGAAGTCGGTTGCCGACGTTGTTGCGCATCCCGAACTGTTCCCTAATCCGGAAGATCCGTCGACGGGCCGGCTCTACTCCTGCCCTCCGGGCTGGGCATGCGAGATCTCCACGTCTGCACTGTTTGAAGCCTACGAAATGGCTGATGCCGGTTGGGCGCTATTCTCGCCAGGGTCGGGCGGGGCGCTTGACGCATCTATTGCTCGTGCATTCCTGCGCAATGAACCAATCTTGTTCTACTACTGGGGTCCCACCTCGATCCTCGGCAAGTACGACGCGGTTCCGCTCGACATGGGACGGGTCGATACAGCCATCTACGCCTGCAACACGAGCCCGGACTGCAATGAGCCCGCCCGCAAGACGGCGTATCCGTCCTCACCCGCCATCGTTGGTGCAGCGTCATGGCTGCCCGTCGAAGCGCCAGTTGTCGCCGACTACTTCTCGAAGGTCGGTCTGACCAACGATCAGATCAGCGCGTTGTTGGTTTATGGCGATGAGAACAAAGCCGACGCAGAGGAAACCGCCGAGAACTTCCTGCGCACCCACCAGGATGTCTGGAAGGCTTGGGTTCCCGCCGACGTGGCCGAGAAGGTTGAAGCCAGCCTGGGCTGAGTCGTCTCGCCAAGGTGGCCGGCGCCGCCCGGCGACCTTGGCGACGGCCTGTCTGTAAGTCGCTCCCGAGCGGCGCTCCTGCTTCATGGAGAATCGAATGTTTCCTGAACTGATAGATACTAGGCCCGTTCGGCGCGCTGTCGATGACGGGCTAGACTGGATGGTAACAAATTGGGGTGGGGCTTTCGAAGCCGCTGCTCGGCCGCTTCTAGGCCTACTCAATTCAATTCAGTACGCGCTTCTCGCCACGCCGTGGTGGCTTATCGTGGCCTTACTGACGCTCGTTGCATGGCTCGCAACCCGTAAGTGGAAGCTCCCTGCCCTGGTACTGACGGCGCTTCTTTTCCTAGGGGTCATGGACCTATGGGAAGATGCGATGATCACCATGGCACTGATGATCGCAGCCACCCTCACCGCCATCGTCACTTCCATACCCGTGGGCGTGTGGATGTCGCGGTCGCCGCGAGTCCGTCAGGTTATCGCGCCGTTGCTAGATCTCATGCAAACTCTTCCCAGCTTCGTCTATCTGATCCCGGCAGTGATGATCTTTGGACCGGGAAAGATCCCAGCATTACTGGCCACCATTGTCTACGCGGCGCCGCCCTTAGTGCGGCTTACAGACCTGGGCCTGCGCTCGGTTGATCCGGCCGTGATGGAAGCAAGCCGAGCGTTTGGCGCCAATCCGAGCCAGCGCCTGCTTGGGGTACAAATTCCCCTCGCGCTTCCGACGATCTTGGCCGGAATAAATCAGACGACGATGATGGCACTCTCCATGGTGGTGATTGCATCGATGATCGGGGCGGGTGGTCTCGGTTATCAGGTTCTGCAAGGCATTGGCCGGCTCGAAGTCAGCAGGGGCCTGTTTGCTGGACTGGGGATCGTGGCTCTAGCGATCGTGTTTGACCGCGTCACGCAATCCTTCGGCAAGCAACTACAGGGCCGAATTGGGCTAGAGGAGGTTCGTATATGAACGCCGTTCGATACGAGACAAACGAATATTCCATCGTCATGCGCAACGTCACCAAGGTCTTTGGCAAGGACACGCAAAGCGCGGCGGCCGTTGCCCTCCTAGAGGCCGGACGTAGCAAGGCTGAGGTTCAGGCCGAGACAGGATGCGTGATCGGGCTGAACGATGTCTCTTTGGACATAGCACCGGGCAAGATCTTCGTGGTGATGGGGTTGAGCGGCTCGGGCAAGTCCACCCTGATCCGTCATGTGAATCGCCTGATCGAACCGACATCGGGAAACATCCTCGTCGATGGCGTCGACGTTAGGCGTATGTCAGATCAAGAGCTGCGACATTTTCGGCGCCATAAGGTCGCTATGGTGTTCCAGAAGTTTGGACTTCTACCGCATCGTTCCGTCCTCGAGAACGTAGCTTATGGCCTCGAGGTACGGGGCGTCAATCGGAAGGCCCGACTTGAGCAAGCAGCCAAGTGGATTGAGACAGTTGGGCTCGCGGGATACGAGAACTCGCGGCCACGGCAACTCTCGGGTGGGCAGCAGCAGCGCGTCGGCCTCGCTCGGGCGCTCGCTCTCGATACGGATGTGCTACTCATGGACGAAGCGTTCTCTGCGCTCGATCCACTAATTCGCTCTGGCATGCAAGATCAACTGGTAACTCTCCAGAAGTCGTTGCACAAAACGATCCTGTTCATCACTCACGACTTCGACGAGGCTTTGAGAATAGGCGATCGCGTTGCCGTTCTTCGAGATGGGGTCGTGCAGCAGGTCGGGCCGCCGGAGGACATCGTTCTCCGCCCGGCAAACGATCACATTGAGGAATTTGTCCGAGACGTGAACAAAGCACGTGCCATCCACATCAAGTCGGTAATGCAGCGTGGCGATTTTCCCTCGTGCGAGGCGGCTATCCCAATGACGGCTCGGTGTGAGGATGTGCTGCCCCTCTTCGCAAATCATGATTGGGTCGGCGTTGCGGACGAGCACGGGCGTCAGATCGGACGCGCGTCAGCGAAGCAAATTATTGCCGCACTCGCAAGACACACCCGCCTGGCCTCCCAGGGGATGGGAACAGGAGCAGACCAATGAGGCGCATCTTGGCTCTTGTCGATCACTCCGTCTACGCCGACAGCGTAGTGGACCATGCGGCCTGGTTCGCGGCGACCAACCACTCAAGTATCGACGTCGTGCATGTGATCGACCCGCTTGATCCTGCCGCAGTGAGTGTAGGCATGGCCGGCCTGACCGTGGGTGGTCCTGGAATCCTGAACGGGAACGCCAACTACAGTGAGGAGAAACTGCAGGACTTAACGATGGCGGCAGAGGTTCTGGTCGACCGCCTAACAACTCGCATTAAGGACGCCGGTCTCGGGACAATTGTGGGTCGGGTGATTGTCGGCGAGCTTAACAATGTCCTGGCAACGCTTCAGGAGGAGGCGGATCTGATCGTCGCAGGAAAGCGTGGCGAGATGGCCGACTTCGTAAGCTTGAGGCTCGGCTCGAATTTGCAGAAGATCCTTCGAGTAGCCAAGAGACCTGTTGTGATTGCTCCTCGCAGTTTTCGTCCTATCGCAGGATCGCTCATCGCGCTGGATGACGGACCGGAAATGATATCAGCGGTGGGCCGTTTGGCGACCAACCTTATTCCAGCGATGCCGTGCGAGATCGTCCACGTCGGTGATCTCGATGACCTGATGACGAGCGATCTTGAGCTGATGCGTCATCGTCTGAGCGATGCTGGCCACGAAGTGCTGATGACCGTACTGAGTGGGGATCCCGTTAGGGTGATGGCAGAGCGACTAGCCGCAGGCGATACGCGGGTTGCCATCTTGGGTAAATTCGGTCGAGCGAGGATGTTTCCAACATTGTTCGGTGACGGAGTAGGTCGGGATCTCACCAAGGCCAGCCTTGGGCCTATGCTCGTTCTAAGTGGCGGAGCAAGCGGACAGGCGGAGTGAGCGGGCTCATAACGAACAGGCCCGGAGCCCATCGTGGGGTGCTGGTCAAGTTCATGAAGTCGTCCTAGTTTACGGGCGCCGGGGGCGTGGCGGCTTCCATCGCGGATGGGCCGTAGTCGTGGATACTACTAGGCTCAGGACTCATTGCCCGAGCCAGAAGATGACGGTTGCAGCGATGCAGATTGCAGACATGAAGGTGTGGGCGCAGCGGTCGTAGCGGGTGTGGATGCGTCGCCAGTCCTTG
>JBKJTB010000098.1:0-3470 GCA_046594305.1 Devosia sp.
TTCGCTGCGGCAGGCGGTGTGCTTATCTGGCTGTCGCAGCGAAACCGGCGGCAGCGAAGTAGGCCTTCGCCCCCATGAGGCCGATCAGCCAGCCGAAGACCAGCAGCGCGATCACCGAGAAGGCCTGCTGCAGCACCTGGAAGAAACTTTGCGCCTCGGCGGCGATGTCCTCGCTGGTCCAGTTCGCAATGAAGTGGACGCAGCCCATGGAGCCCAGCGCGAACGTCACCGAGTGCAGCAATTGCAGCCCGACCAGCATGGGAACATCCGGCGAGAACCCCATCGCGATCCAGCGGATCACCGCCACCACGGCTGAGGCCAGGATCAGTATCCGGGCCGGAGCGCGCGCGCTGAACCGCCTGAACACAAACATCATCGCCGCCTCTGACGCCGCGCCCAGCGCGATCAAGAGGCCGATCAAGAGCTCCGGTATCCCCTGCTCCTTCCACAGCAGCCCCTGGAAGGCGTTGAGGATTAGATGCGTGGCGAACACCATCGACCAGCCGACGAGCGGCAACAGAAACCACGGCTTCATCACCTCGCGCAGGCGGCTCGCGCCCTTGGTCGCGAGAGTCTGTTCTTCCTTCGGCGCCCGAAAGTTCGGCAGCCCGATCGACACCAGTCCGCGCAGCAGCGCGAGCCCGACGAAGAACGGCAGGAATACGCCACCGCCGAACAGCGTCACGATCTGGCCGGTGATGTAGATCGTGACCATGTACCCGACAGTGCCCCACGCACGGATCGCGCCATAGTCGGTACCGTTGCGGCGCGTCATCCGCATGGTCGCGGCATCGACCACCGGACCGATCGCCGCAAACGGGATCGTGCCCAGCGTCCACACGAACAGGATGCCCCAGAAGTCGTGGACGAAGAACAGCCCGATCGTCGCAAAGCCACCGAGCAACGAGCCCAGCACGATGACCTGCCGCCAATCGCTCGCCCGATCGGCGATGCGTCCGACCACCATGTTGAGGACCAGCAGAATGAAGACCGGCAAGGCATTGATGATGCCGATCTGCCCAGCATCCAGCCCCTTGCCCGCGAGCCAGATGCCGCCATAGACGGTGAATGCGCCCGACGTGGCGAAGATCGTCAAATAGTAGAAGGTGGTGCGTAGCTCCGGCGCCAGCCCACCCTTACGTGCCTCAGGCATGCGGCAGCTCGTGCCGCGAATGCGATGGCTTCAGCACCAGCGACCAGACGGCGAGCAGCGCCGCAACGAGTGCCATTCCCGCGGCGACGAAGTACGCCCCCGCCCCCATCAATCCCACCAGCCAGCCGAACAGCAGCAACGTCACGACGGCAAAGCCCTGCGTCAGCATCGACGAAAAACTCTGCGCCTCGGCCGCGATATCCTCGGGCGCCCAGTTGGCGATGAAATGCATGATGCCGAAATAGCTGAATGGCAGCGTGATGGCGTGCAGCGCCTGGAGGAGGAACAGGATCGGCAGCGATGGACTGAAGGCCATCGCCAGCCAGCGTATCGCCCCCACGACACCCGCAATGATCAGCATCGTCCGGGCCGTCATCCGCGTGCCGATGCGGCGCCAGAAGAACATCGTGACCGCCTCGCCGGCGGCGCTGATGGCAATCAGCGGCCCCACCCAGCCCTCGCCGATACCGTCAAGCTTCCACACCAACGCACCCATGGCGCCCAGGAAGAAATGCGTCGACTGGATCAGCGCGAAGGCGAGGCACGGCAGGATAAACCACAACCGCAACAGGCTCCCCAGCTTCGGCGCCCCCGCGGCCTTGATCGGCGCCACCACATGCTCCGGTGCACGGAACCGTGGGAGCTGAAACGCGAGCCCGGTGCGCATCAGCGACAGCACAATGAACAGCGGCACGAACACCATGGCGCCGAGCCAGCCGATCAGCGCCCCCGTCAGCGCGGCGGTGATCGTGTAGCCCACCGTCCCCCAGGCGCGCACGAAACCGAAATCCGTGCCGCGCCGCTCGGTCATACGCAGCGTCGCGGCGTCAAGCACCGGCACCATCGCCCCGGCCGGCGTGTAGCAGAGCGTAAAGACCAGTAGCGCGCCCCAGAACTCGTTGACGAACAGGAAGCCCAGCGACGCGGCACCGGCAATAACGGCGAGCGCAATGATCATCACCCGCCAGTCGCTCGCCTTGTCGGCCAGCCGCCCGATCAGCATGCTGGCAAACAGCAGCACCAGCACAGGCACCGCGTTGATGATGCCGATCTGGTCTGGCGCAATACCCTTGCCGCTCAGCCAGATGGCGAAATAGGCGGAGGCGGCGCCGGTCGAGCCGAACACGGTGAAATGAAAGATCGAGGCGCGCAACTCGGGGGAGAAACCCTCGGCGCGGTCGGTCGGCGACATGAAAGGGATGCTCCCAGGCGAGAATCCGCCCTCAGGCGAAAATGTCGTGAAGCGCGACGCAAGACAAGGGGATTAGCGCTGAGATGCCTGCCCTTGAGCCGCGGGTGCGTCGATGTCGGGCACGGCCTTCTTCCGCCGCAGCCTCAGCACTCCGCCTTCTTTCGGCGGCTTCGGTACCGGCTGCAACTGCGCGACCCACTTGATCAATTCGAACTGGCCCTCCGGCGTCTCGCAGATCGCCGTACAGCTCTCCACCCAGTCGCCGGTGTTGATGTAGTGGATGCCCAGCCGGTCGTGCATGTCCGCGAAATGGATGTGACCGCAGATGACGCCGTCGACGCCGGTGTCGCGCGCCTCGAGCGTCAGTGCCTCCTCGAAGCGGCCGATGACACTGACGGCGTTCTTGACCTTGTTCTTGGCCCAGGCGCTCAGCGACCAGTACGGCCGGCGCAGACGGCGGCGGACCCAGTTGATGAAAATGTTGGTGCGGAGCGCCATGCGGTAGGCCCAGTCCCCGACATGCGCGAGCCATTTGGCGTGCGCCACGACCACGTCGAACTGGTCCCCATGCATGACGAGATAGGTCCGTCCCAGCGCCGTGGTGTGGACCGTGCGGTCGACAAACTCAATCTCGCCGAAATAGGTGCCCAGGTACTCGCGCAAAAACTCGTCGTGATTGCCCGGCAGCACCACGATGCGCGTGCCGCGCGCGGCCTTGTCGAGCAGATCCTCGACGAACTCGTTATAGATCGGCGGCCAGTACCAGGCGCGTGCCAGCCGCCAGCCGTCGACGATATCGCCGATCAGATAGATCGTGTCGGCCTCGTGATGGCGGAGAAAGTCCACCAACTGGCCAATGCGCGTCGGACGCATGCCGAGGTGCACGTCACTGAGGAAAAGCGCGCGGACATGGCGCACATCTCTGGTTTGGTCGTCAGGCATCTGCTCTCCGCCGCGCGGGAGCCGCAACATAGTCGGTTTGAACTACGGACGGAACAGGGGGCCGAAACTAGGCTCTGACTCAGTTTTGATGAAGTCGGGTGGCTGACTGACGAGAGCTCACGTCGGAATCAGCGTCATGCAGAATGCCCTTCGCCCTTCCTCCCTTGTTCCAGCAGGCTTCGC
>JBKJTB010000142.1:0-11552 GCA_046594305.1 Devosia sp.
CACCAAGCTCAAGCTGGTCAAACGGCAGATGTACGGTCGCGGAAAACTCGACCTGCTGCAGGCTCGATTAATCGGCGCAACCTGATGCACACATCATCAAAACTGCGTCAGAGCCAACATTGCGCGCCGATAGGGGGTCAATATTGGACGCCGTTTGACAGCCTTCGAGAACCAAGAGTACGTCAAGCTGCACCAGTCGACGCTTCGCAAGGTCGACGTCATCGCCAACCTTCTGGATCGAACCCTCGATGGTTCTATTAGGACGAAAGCCACCTGGTTCGAGCTCCACGGGTTCCACCCAGCAGCGGCGGTCGAATGGATCACGGAGCACTGGTTCTTCGCTGCCGTTGGCATCGTGGCGACCTTGCTCGGCCTGTACCTTGGGTTCAAGGACCTCATCTGGCCGCCGGCCTAGAACGGGACGTCATCTGACGGCACGAACCGGATCTCCGGCACGGCGCCGACTGGCAGCGGAATATTCGTCACCACGAACAGGTTGAGGATGTCATCGCGGTCCATGAATAGGATCTGCGCACGTTTGCTCTGATCGAGCTTACCGCCGAGCCAGTTGCGGGCCTGCTTGGTTATGTCGCCACCTGCGACGATGAACGCATGGTCGATGAGGACGCGGCGGTTCAGCTCGGAATCGAAGATCTCATGACCGATCATCATCGAGACCTGGTTGTAAATCTCGGCGATGTTCGCGTTGCCCGTCTTCGTCACCCCCGAGGAATCGATCTTCCCCTTCTTCGCCTGGACGCCGAAGTAGATGACGTGCTGCGTCGGCAGCGTGTAACGCATCCAGATGTCCTTGCCGTATTCCAACTGCTTGTCGGCGTGGCCTGCGGCAGTGATGCGGTGGTATCCGAGCTGCCTGAACATCGGCAGCAGGACCTCTTCGATGAGCTGGTCCTCGCTGCACTTGTCCAGATACTCAGCCAGCTGCGTGCGCCTCTTGGTCTCCTCTGGTGCGAGGGGGGTTCGAGACCTCCGTGACATTGTTCGTCTTGATATGCCGGAACTGGAGAGTGCCGCCTTCGTCGAAGTAGGCATCGTAGCCCTCCTTTCGAAACGGCAGGTTCAGGGTGTCGAGAGCAACCGCTCGATCGGGATCGCCGTTGATCGTATCTGCGCGGTCCATCAAGACCCGAAAGAGATGTACGAACCTGGGCGGCAGCGCGTTGGCTTGGGGCGAGGGCTCGGCAAGCAGCTCCGTCAACCTATCGCTTGCCCAAATCGCCCGACCGGTTCCGTCGTGACGAAATGGAAGATCGCAGCCTTCGAAGAACTCGCTGATGTAGAAGCTGGACCGATAAGGAAATCCCTTCGCATCCCCCGAATACGCACTCTGCCAGCACCCGCATGTTCCTCGACTTGAACTGCATCCCATGTTCCGAACCGATTCACCGGCGGCGACGACACTCCAGTCCGATCAATATGCGCAGGGAAGCTCGTCCCCAACGGGTCGTGAAGGGAAGGAAGGGCTACAACAATGATGAACTTACACTAGGGCGGGAAGTCGTCGTCGGCTTTTTGCTTTGCCCTTGGCGCAGACCGCCCCGGCTGGCTGCTATCAACAGCCGCGACCAAAAGCCGTACCCGCGCCACGCCGGCCACACTCCAGCTTTCAGTCAATGACCGCTTGTGGCGCGAAGCGGACCTGCTCAGGGCAACACAACCGCTGCGGCTTCATAGAGCTCATCTCCACCGCTCATTGGCCTTGTCGATGATCGCGAGGATCTTGATGGTCCGTTCAATGTCCTCGATCACGACGCTCTTGTGCGGATAGTCGGGGTCGTCGCGGAGTGCCTTGAGGTCACGCAGTTCCTCCTCGAACTCCGCCTTCCGCCCATGGATCAGATCGAACAGGGCCTTCTCTTCCTTGGTAGAAGGACCAGTGACATGAGCCGTGCCGGTGCGCATGTCGATGACGACGTGATCGGGATGTGGAAGCGGGTCGGGCAAGTCGGTGATGCCGAACTTCTGGCGACGATCGAGTTCCTTCTCCCATTCGATCTTGTAGGTGAGGGCGACGTCCAGCCACTCGTCATTGAGTGCCTTGTTCTCCCGCTCGGTTGTGGTGAGGAGTTCCGTGAACAGCCGCTGGGCGCGCTGCTGGCCCTTGACGGCATTAACCGCGACGGCGCGGACAATCGCCTGAGCCATCGGCACCTTGATCTGCCTGTCGCCATCGTTGATCCGGATGGCGCGATAGGCTTCTTCAAGGATGATAGTTTTGAGCCGTTCCTCATTGAGTGTCGGCAGCTTGTTGCGCGCGCCCTTCGGCCGTCCGCTCGGGTTACCGGACTGGCCCGGCTTGAAGCGGGTCTCGGCGGGAGGCTTGCCGTAGCCCACCTCGTACTTCGCTGTCGCGGGACCCTTGAGCTTTGGTCGCTTCGCCGGAACGGGTGCCATCGTCTCATGCCACCTTGTCGATGAGGTTCGAAGGAGTCCGCCGTGCCTCGCCGCAGGCAATCAGCTCCGCATCGTCTTTGGCGAACAGCTCCCAACGCCGGAGAATCCGGTTGCAGTAAATGGGATCGAGTTCGCTGAGGTAAGCGCGACGGCCTGTCTTGTGCGCTGCGATCAAGGTCGAGCCGCTGCCGCCGAACAGGTCGAGGACGATCGCGCCACGCTCCGAGACGTCCTTGATGGCGTCGACGATCATGGCCACCGGCTTGACCGTCGGATGGAGGGCCAGCTCATCCATCCGGCCGGCAGCCATCGAGTTCATCCCGCGGTACTGCCAGACATTGGTCCGGTAACGACCGAACTGACCCAGCTCGAAGGTGTTGATGTGCGGAGCGGTCCCGTTCTTGAAGGCAAAGACCAGTTCGTGCCTGGAGCGGTAGAAGGTCCCCATCCCGCCATTGTCCTTGGCCCACACGATCAGGTTCTTGAGTTCGGTGAACACTTCACCGGCCGCCAGCATCTCGGCCATGTGCCGCCAGTCCATGCAGATGAAGTGGATCGAGCCGTCGCTGCTGAACCGCACGAGGTTCTCGAACGCCGTCTTAAGGAACTGGGTGAACTGACCCTGGCTCATCTCGCCCGAGGCCATGGCGAACTCGCGATGCTGCACTGCGCCGAGGCCGCCGACATTGCCGGCGATCTGCACATTGTAGGGCGGGTCGGTGAAGACCATCTGGGCCTTCTCGCCATTCATCAGGGCGCCGACGAGGTGGGGATCGAGCGAGCTGCCACAGATCAGCCGATGCGGCCCCCAGCGCCCAGATGTCTCCCGGCTGGCACCGGGTCGTGCCCTCGCCGAGCGGAGGCAGGATGTCGTCATCGGGATCTCCGGGCTCCTCCGGATGCAGCCCCTCGACCAGAGTATCGACCTCGGCCACCGAGAAGCCGGTGAGCGAGACGTCGAACGCGTCGTCGTCAGCGAGGAGCCCCTTCAGTTCCTCGGCGAGCAGCTCGTCGTCCCAGCCGGCGTTGAGCGCCAGCTTGTTGTCGGCAATCACATAGGCGCGCTTCTGCGCCGGCGTCATGGTCTCGATCCTGACGCAGGGCACGGTCTTCATCTCGAGCAGCATCGCCGCCGCCAGCCGCCCATGGCCCGCAAGCACGCTGTTGTCATTGTCGATGAGGAGAGGGTTGGTAAAGCCGAACTCGGTGATGCTGGCTGCGAGCTGCCGGACCTGCTTTTTCGAATGGGTCCGGGCGTTTTTGGCCCAGGGCTTCAGAGATGACGGCGAGAGGTAGTCGATCTTGAGGGTGGTCATTGGAGGCACCTTTCGCGGCGTGACAGAATCGGTCAAAATATCCGCCAGCGTTAACTACAGAAAACGCTGGCTGAGGTCAATCTGCAGGTCTATGAACGCGTAAACTCGAAAAAACGGGGCGAGGGAGAGCGATGGGGCTTGGAAGCAAGATCGCCAAGCTGCGGCTCAACAGGGAAGAGTCGCTGCAACAGGTCGGAGACGCGGTTGGCGTCTCGAAGGCGCACATCTACCAGATTGAGAAGGGCCGGGCCGACAACCCCTCGATGGCACTCGTTGAGCGCCTGGCCGACCATTTTGGCGTGACAGTGAGTTACCTCGTCGGCGAGGACATCAACGCGTCGGATGCCGACCCCGAACTGCAAAGGATGTTTCGGCAAGCATCGAAGTTGGACCCGCGCGAGCGCGCTCTGCTCGATGACATGATGAAGTCGCTGCTCAAGCGGCATGAGTAGCACGATCTCCCATGCTGCTCACCCTCGACAGGATGGAGATTGAGGACCACGGCGGACCTGATCCGACGCGTCTGGCCGCCGCAATCCATCGACAACTTGGCGAGAGCGAGGGCGCGGTGCCTGTCAGGGAAATTGCTCTGGCGCTGGATATCCTCGAGATCCGCGACAAGCCATTGCGAAATTTCGAGGGCGCTCTGATTACAGAGCCCGAGCGAAATGTTGGGTCAATCCTCGTGAACAGCCGGTCTAGTTCGCAACGCCGGCGATACTCGGTCGGCCACGAACTCTTCCACTTCCTCAATCCCCTGCACCAGCAAACAAGCGAAAATGGATTCGAGTGCACCGCGAGGGACATGGCTGCAGGCGGCCGGTCAGATCGGCTGAACCTGAGCGTTCACCACAGACAGGAAATCGAGGCGAACCGATTTGCAATTGAACTCCTCGCGCCGGTCAGCCGGATGAAGGCGTTCCTGAGCCGCGCTGCCGATATCGAGCACGCCCTTAACGCCGCAACTAAACTCGACATCAGCAAGCAGGCCGCGACGCGGCGGTATGTCGAACTGCATCACGAGAGGTTGGCTGCTGTTTTCAGCAAGGATAGCAAGGTGCTCTATCCCGATTGGGGACCAACCTTCCCGATGCTGGCGATCGGAAAGGATGACCGACTTCCCGGACACACCGTGCCGTCATCAGCAGAAGATGCCCTGTCGATGATGGAGGAGGTCGATGCTGCCGATTGGCTGAAGTATCCTGGGACGATGCTGTTGTTCGCGCAGAGCTTTGCGCAGACAGATGGGCACGCGATCACGCTGCTCCTGGCGGAGTCAGCGGATACTGACGACCCGGGCGACGATCGCTGAGAGGTTCGCGCTTCAACGAAGCGCCAGCCTAAGCATCCTTCGTCCGTTCCCTGATCGAGCTTGCCAGATTCGCTGTTCGGCTGCCTGCAATTGCCTGTTCCTGTGAGCAGGGAATTTGGCGTAACTCGCGGTGAAAGCACGGAGAATGAGGACGCGCGTGTTGATCAGGTCGAGTCAGTTCAGAGAATCCCTGTTATTTCCCTGTATCCGAAACGGAGCCTAGTTTCGGTGGACTACATCCACCGCCACTTCCGCCTCACCCTGCACCACCCAAAATGCTGCTATCTCGCCGTAGCAGCGAGACTATTGCGCAGGGTTCGTAAGGGTTTGACGGAGACTCAAAGTCAGGTGAGGGAGCCGTAGCAGCATAAGTGCCCAGTCCCTGCGGCACACACGGTTCAATCAACCGTCTGTCCATTCGTCTGTCCCATAATGAGGAGCGATTGGACTATTCCCGCCAAGGAAGCAATGGTCCGGTCACTCGAATGAGGGGACCGATCCCGCCTATGACGAAGCGCGCACTGACCGCCACGCAAGTCGATCATTAGCGCCCAGATGAGGGCAACGGCCGGCGATGTCGGCGTCAGCGATCCCGATTCATATCTAAAGAAGTTGCAGGCCGAGCTCGGGCCCGCTCGCGCGAGACTGAAGTCGTCCGAGGACGCGCGGGCAGGACTTCCCGTTACGGGGATACGACCGTCCACGAGAAAGCCGACCCGGTCACACACCTCCTCGGCTTCAGCCATGTTGTGCGTCGTGAGGAAGATCGTCTTGCCACGGGCCTTCAACGACCGGATCAGATCACGCGTGACGCGAGATCGCGCGGGATCCTGGCCCGTCGTTGGCTCGTCGAGGAAGAGCAAATCCGGATCGTGCATTAGGGCTCGGCAGAGATTGAGCCGCATCTTCATGCCCTTTGAGAACTGGTCGACGCGTTGGTGCGCCGCATCCACCAAATCGACAAGCGCGAGGACTTCCATGGGGTCGCGCACCGGCCCCTCATAGAGCGCCGCGAAGAGCTTGAGGTTCTCCAGTGCCGTTAACCGGAGGTAGACCGCAGGAAGCTCGAAGCTGACGCCAATCCGCTGGTACAGCTCCCTGCCGAGTGAGCCGATGGGTTGCCCAAAAATCTCTGCCTCTCCCGAGAAGCCACGCAGAAGGCCCATGAGGATACGCTGGGTGGTGGACTTTCCGGCCCCGGACGGACCCAGCAGCCCGTAGACTTCGCCCCTCTCGATCGAGAACGACAATCCACGAAGCGTCGGCGTGCCTGCCCCTCGATAGGTGAACGAGAGATCGTCGACCCTGATCATGCTGGGCGCCGTGAGGCTGACAGGAGGACTATGGTTCCCAAGAGTCCGGCGAGACCCGACCCACAGAGAATTCCAAGCTTCACCTCCTCCTGCAGCAAGGGGTGACCGGCAAAGGCGAGGAGACCAATGAACAGGCTCATCGTGAAGCCGATACCGCAGAGAAGTGCGGTTCCGAAGAGCTGCGTCCAGTTTGCGCCTGCGGGCAGGTCCGCGTAGCCCAGGCGAATGACGAGGGCGGCGCTGCCGAACACACCGATCAACTTGCCCGCAACGAGCCCGCCGACAATGCCGATTGTGAGTGGATCGATGAAGGCCCCGATTCCAACGTGCCACAGAGAAACACCGGCATTGGCGAAGCCGAAGATCGGTACGACGATGAAGGGGACGACTCGTCCAAGGCCGTGCTCCAGTCGGTGCAGAGGGGAATGTCCGACATCGTCGGGGGCACCTTCTTTCATGCGTAACGGGATAGACAAAGCAAGGGCGACACCCGCGAGCGTCGCGTGAACGCCCGACCGATAAACCAACACCCACAGCACTGCTCCTAACAGCAAGTAGGGCCAGAGCTGGAGCACACCACGGCGATTGAGGGCCACAAGGATGCCGATCACGAGAATGGCGCCAGCAAGATCCGGCAGCGAAATCCCGGTTGAGTAAAAGAGCGCGATGATGAGGACGGCCCCGAGATCATCGATGATCGCCAAGGCAGCGAGGAAAATCTTCAGAGACGCAGGCACACGCCGACCGAGCAGTGACATCACCCCGAGCGCAAAAGCGATGTCAGTCGCAGTGGGGATGGCCCATCCGCGGATGGTCTCGGAATTCTGAATGTTGAATGAGGTGTAGATGATTGCCGGAACAAGCATGCCACCAGCGGCCGCGATGCCAGGAAGCACACGCCGTGGCCAGGTTGCGAGCTGCCCGTCGATCATTTCTCGCTTAATCTCGAGGCCAACGAGCAGAAAGAAGAGCGCCATCAGCGCGTCGTTGATCCAGTGCTCGACGCTAAGCGGACCCACCCTGGCGTGAAGGGCCGTCTCATACGCCCCTCCAAGCGGGGAATTGGCGACGACAAGGGCCAGCGCGGCTGCTGCCATGAGAACGATGCCGCCGGAGGCCTCGCCCTCGAGGAACTCGCGCAACAGCGAAAGTGGGCGCCTGCTGGGGCCGGTCGGATTCGTTCTGCTCATAGTAGTGTGGTCTCGCCTGCCTTGCCGTTGGCCTGCTTTTCGCTACCGGCCAGCAACCCTGCGCTCTGTAAGAACGCGATGGCGCCTACCACACCGTCCTCGGCCCGAATCTTCACGCCAATGTCGATCGCTTTCCGTCGCAAGGGCATATTGGTCGTCGAAGCTGTAATCGCTGCCGCCAGCGAAGCAGCAGTCAGCTTTTTCCGGTCGAGAGGCGCAGGCCCTAAGCCGAGTTCTTCAACTCGTCTCGCCCAAAATGGCTGATCGCCAAAGAACGGACAGATGATTGTCGGCTTACCGGCCCGAAGTGAGGCACCGGTCGTTCCGGCGCCTCCGTGGTGCACGCACGCCGACATGAGCGGGAAGAGCTTGTCGTGGGGCGCACTCTCTAAGAGGTGAACGTGGGGCGCCGAACTGTCGCCATTAAGTGCCCCACCACCGGTCGCGAGCACCCCACGCCTGCCCGATAGAGCAAGGGCTTCGAAAACGAGCGCTGTAAGGGCTCTTGGATCGAGACCGGGCATACTTCCAAAACCGACATAGACTGGCGCTTCACCGGCATCGAGAAAGGCCCCCAAGGTTGGGTCTGGTTGCCAGTTCCTCTCGTCCTCCAAGAACCAGTAACCGGTGACTGCCACATTCGGCGGCCAGTCGTCAGGCATCGGCAGGACGTGTGGGCTGTAGGCGTAGAGCGTCGCACGCGGCCCTAGTGGTCGCAAAGGCTTCCGGCCGAGCTCAAGCTCGTTAGAACGCCACTCTGAGATCATTTTGCGAAAGAGCACATCGGCACTGTTCGCCACGACACTGTGGGTCATGCGATTGAGCGGGCCTAGCGATCGGAACGGAATGAGAGGGCTCGCGAACTCTCTCGTCGGCGTGAAGCCAGGGAGAGGCGAGGCCAGAACCGTCGGACAGGAGAGCTTTTCACCGATGTGCGGCGCCGCTATGGCCTTGGGATGGTAGATGATCAGGTCGGGCCTGAAGGTTCGGGCGGCGAACCATTCGGCCGACAGCTGCTTGCGCACGAGCGGCCTTATCTGCTTCATCATCTTGAAGCCCGCGGCAAACCCGCCGCTGCCTGCGATGGCTGCTTTGCCCTCGGGCGTATCGAGGAGTTCCAGAAATTCACCGGGCAAGTGCGCAAAGGCGATGCCGCGTGTCCCGATGAAGGCTTCGAATTGCGAAGGCGCCGCGATGACTACTTCGTGGCCCTGCGCCTTCAGGCCGAGCGCCAGCGCGAGGTAGGGCTGGATGTCACCCCGAGTACCCAGGGTGTGGATTGCGACTCTCATTGGCCACGCCCCGCTCGCTTGGAAGGACGCGCAGGTGCGCCGCAAGTACAGCATAGCATGAAGCGAGCGTCAGATCGCGCGGAGGCGTATAGGGCCATAGAGGTCTTCCAAAACGAATGACCCGCTGGCGGCCCGACCAACGTATGACCCTGCTCATCGGCTCAGCGAGCCGGAACACCCAAGAGCGGTATCGCATCGGGCACTCAAGGATACAAGAGCCTGCCGATTATTGCCGCGGAAGGACGGTTACCAATAGCGCTGCCCAGACACCGATGGTCAGTTTGCTTAGTGGACAAGCGAAGCTACAAGGTCCCGGTACTGTCGCGCCAACCTGCCTGCGCGGCCTGAATCTGCAGGCCCTGTGCGGGACAGAAGTCGGAGTGCCTTGCTTGAGCCTTCTCGCGCGAAGCTGACGATGTCCGAAAAATGTCCCTCGGAACGCAGCTCGATAAGTGCTGCGAGCTGCTCCTCGAGGAAGTGCATTTCACTCGCGGCATTATCGTCTTCGCCTTTGGCGTAAGTCTGGATGTCTGCTCTCCCGTTGCAGTAGGGGATTAGGCACGGCGGCAGCACATTGAAGGGACAGCTGCGCTGCCGCCGCGAGGCTGGCGGCTGGCACGGAGCTCCCACACATGCCAGGACACGGCCATACGGCGGATGGAGGTCAAGACCATGCCGATCGCCAGCGGGAGCAAGTTATGTCACCGCATGATACGATCGTCCACGCCGAATTGCGCTTTTGGATCGATCTCGCGGATTAGTGAAGCTACGGCTCGTCGGGCTGACAAAAGTGGATGGACGGAGTAGAACTGCCTCTCAGCCTTCACCGGACCGCCTCGGGCCGGGTGAGAGTGCGAAGGCCGTCGAGGCTCTCCCGCAGCAGTCTCTCCTGCGCGTGCGATTCCCCCGCGTGCGCTTTCACCAAAGCTGTCAACAATTGAAGACCTTTTGGCGTGGCGTGGCGTGGACACGAGACACCCGCGCGTCCCTTTCGTCAGCACGTCGTTCGGCTAGACCAGCCTCGCTGAGACGATTGACAAGTTGCACTGCACCCGTGCGGCACGAGCAGCATTTCTCTAGCGAGGGAACCGAGCGTGATGCCTTCATCGCGTGAGCGGATGAGGATGAGTAGGGCCGGTATTGTTGCGACGTGATTTCCACAGCTCCGACCATGCTTTCGCTGAAGCTTAGGAACTGGCGAAGACCGCGCCGAAAGCCTGCCACCACCTCCACAGTCTGCATGAAGTCTTGGCCCGTGCCTAAGCGCGCGTTCACTCTGTCTTTGCGATTCATCATGCCATGATATAAAAACGCGAGTAAGGAAATCAACCACAGTAGGTAGGTGACCCAAGTCAAAGTGCAAAGGAGTTGACGCTCCTCCAGCGATCTAAGTGTGCTCTCGGTAGAGGCAAACGACTGGCTATGAGGGATTCGCGGCGATTGCAGAGGCCGCATCCCAATCTCCTCCCGCATGATCCGAGCGTCTATCGCCCTTCGTCGGGAATATTGAGAATATGTCCGCAGGCCTTGCAATGAACGGCATCCGGATCATGCCGATTGAGACCACATTGAGGACACGGAAAGTAGACCTTTGCAGGCCGGAATATAGCCTGAGCCAAACGCACGAAGAGCGAGATCCCGACTATCATCACCACGATCGAAACGAGCTTTCCCCAGGTGCCAGGCAGAGTTATGTCGCCATACCCGGTGGTCGTTACGGACGTCACCGTGAAGTAGAGCGCATCCACATATCCTTCGATGCCGGTATCTGCTCCGGCGAAAAAGGCGAAGATGAAACTCGTGACCACGAAGAGAAAAGTAATCAGGCTGACGATAGCGCGCCCGGTTTCCTCCCATTGCTGCTGACCACGCTTTCGTAGAGGCTGCCAAAGAAAGCCGCTTCTGGAAAGTGTCCACAACCGAAGGATGCGTAGGAAGCCCAGATTGGCGAGCCAGCCAGGGAACAGCAGCGTGACCAGAACAAACAGATCAACCACGGTCGTCGGTTGACGCGCCCATCGCCATAGATCAGCCGTTGCCAATCCCCTTGCAGCAAGATCGCAGAGCAGCAGGACCGCGACCGCTACGTCGATCCACAGATAGCTCGGACGATCTCGCAGCAGTGGCCCGGCTATGAAGAACGCTATGATTGCCAAGTCGACGACAAGGACCGCCCTCTGGAAGCGAACGGACCCAGGCGAGCGGCCGTGATAAAGCAGTCGAAGCGACTTCCGAAGTCGTTCCAGCCGTGATCGCTCTCTAGGCTCAGGACCCATTAAAGGGATTCACATCGCAACGGCGTTCTGATTCATTGGCGGCGCAGGGAGGCGCTGCCATGAGTGATCTGTTCTGGTTGTCGGCGGCGCAGATGCGTCGGATTGAACCATGTTTTCCGCTGTCGCACGGGGTTCCCAGGGTGGATGACCGGCGGGTGATCAGCGGCATCATCTTCGTGATCAGGAACGGGCTGCGCTGGCGCGATGCGCCCAAGGACTACGGCCCGCACAAGACGATCTACAACCGCTTCGTGCGCTGGAGCCGGCTGGGGGTGTTCAACCGCATCTTCGCCGAACTGGCGGGCAAGGGCGGCCGGTCCGAGCGGCTGATGATCGATGCGACCCACCTCAAAGCGCACCGGACCGCTGCAAGCCTGCTCAAAAAGGGGCTGTTCCCAGACGTATTGGCCGCACCAAGGGCGGCTTGAACTCGAAGCT
>JBKJTB010000226.1:0-8988 GCA_046594305.1 Devosia sp.
CATGAAGATCGATCTCGTCGGACCCAAGAACCGGGGCTTCGCCATGGGCCTCAACGAGTTCGCTGGCTACGCGGCGGTTGCGGCAGGCGCATGGGCGACTGGCTGGATCGCGTCGCAATACGGCTTGAGGCCTCAGCCGTTCTACCTCGGTGTCGGGTTTGTCGCGATTGGGTTGGCGCTGTCCGCATTCGCCGTCCGCGAGACGAAGTATTTTGCCGCCCATGAGGCCAGCATTGCCGGGAACGCCAATGGCGCAACTGGAACGCCGTCGCAGGGCGAGGTGTTCCGGCGCGCCACGTTGACCGACCGCAACCTCTCCAGCATCAGCCAGGCCGGCCTCGTCAATAACCTGAATGATGGCATGGCGTGGGGCATTTTCCCGTTGTTCTTTGCCGCGAAAGGCTTGCCGCTTGACCAGATCGGGCTGCTGGCCGCGCTCTATCCGGCGACCTGGGGAATTGCCCAGCTCGTCACCGGCGCGTGGTCCGATCGCATCGGCCGCAAGTGGCTGATCGCTTCGGGTATGTGGGTGCAGGCCACGGGCATCGCGACAACGATCCTTTCGGATGGTTTTGCGGGCTTCGCTGCAGGCGCGGTGTTGCTCGGCGTCGGCACGGCAATGGTCTATCCGACGCTGCTCGCCGCTATCGGCGACGTGGCACAGCCCACATGGCGTGCTTCAGCAGTTGGGGTTTACCGCTTTTGGCGCGATCTTGGCTACGCGGTCGGAGCGCTAATCGCCGGTCTCGTCGCCGACGCTTTTGGCCTGAGCGGCGCCATGTGGGTCGTGGCCGCACTGACCTTCGCATCAGGACTTGTGGCCGCCGCAAGGATGACCCTGCGGTAGGCAGCGAGCTACGCTGGCTTGGTCGCAAGCAGCGAGACGCTCTTCACTCCATATTTGACGCTCGCCCCCTGGGCGCTGTCCGAGATGAACCTGTAGCTTGGATTGTCCTCGATGGATACGAGTGTCAGCCCCGCGACCTCGATTTCGTCGCGATAGGCATCCCGCTGCGCCGCACCACCAATGCAGGCCGGCCATAGCGTCGAGTTACAGACGATCTTCTCGGGCAGTTGCACGTCGGTGACGATGTCGGCGATAGCGAGCCGGCCACCGGGACGGAGGAGCCGGGCCGCCTCGGCGAAGACCTTGCCCTTGTGGGTCGCAAGATTGATGACGCCGTTGCTGATGACGACGTCCGCACTTCGATCGCGCAGCGGCACAGATTCGATATAGCCTTTCAGGTAGCTGACGTTGTCAAAGCGTCCCCGCTCGCGCAGCCGCTCGGCTTTCTTCAGTTGCTGCTCGGTCATGTCGATGCCGATGACCTTCCCCATCGGTCCAACCTTGAGAGCGGCGACGAACGAGTCCATGCCCGAACCGCTGCCGAGATCGACCACAGTCTCCCCGGCGACGAGGTTGGCGAGATGGAAGAAGTACCCAACTCCGGCGAAGGATTCGATCGACTGGCTGGGTATCCGATCAAGATCGGCCGCCTCGTAGCCCAGCCGCTCGGCGAGAGCGCGTCCCATCTCGAAGTGGTACGAGCCGTGCGGTTCCTCGGCGACACTGCGGTACATCGCCTTCACCTTGGCCTCGAGCTCAGTGGCATCGAACATCGCGAGTTCGGTCATCTCTGCGTCCTCCTCAGAAGCTGAGCGTGGCGGCGCCGGCTTTGATGCGTTCGTGCATCTTGCTGGCGCCGGTGATGATCACGCCGTCGATCAGGTCGGCTTGTTCGTAGCCACGCGCCTTGACGCACGGTGTGCAGGCCCAGAGCGTGCCGCCGCGGGCGAGGAAGTCGCTGACCATGGCCGCGAGCGGCTCAAGGGGTGCGACAACTGTCATGTCGATCGCCCGTTTGCGGACGAGATCGACAGCCGCACTGGTCAGGAACAGGGCCACGTTCATGCCGGCGGTCATGCCACCCAGCGCGATCGTCAAAGCGACGGATGATATTTCGTGGTCGTAGGAATGGGTGATGACAACCACCAGATCGCGTGCGGCTTCAGCCATGTCATGGTCCTCCGTGACGCCGTCTGCGGCGACCGCTATGCTGGGCGGCGGAATTGACGCTACGGCCTGGTAGGCGGGGAGCCCATGACTGAAACGCCAAACTTGCCGACGGAAACGCCTTTTCGCGCCGAGACGACGCCTGATCCGGCGGGGCTTGACGTGCTTTCCGATGTGCTGAAGGTCTTTCGCGTCACCGGGACAGCGCTGCTTCGCAGCGAGTTCACCGAGCCTTGGGCTCTCGACATGCCCAGAGGCATCGACGTTGCCCGTATGCTGCATTCGAGCATGACGCGGATCGTGATGTTCCACATCGTGGCCGAAGACGGATGTTGGATCGAGATTGAAGGCCGTCCAAAGGTATGGCTCGGGAAGGGCGACATGATCGGCTTCCCGCTTGGCCATCAGCACCTGATGGGCGCAGGTGAGAACCAGAACGCTCCAGCGCCGGTGCGGTTGTCGACTCTCCTACCGCCGCCCGCCCTGGACCGGGATACCGATCGTCCGGCTCGGCGCCAACGGTGCTTACACGCACATGATCTGCATCTACCTCTACTGTGACGAGTTGCTGTTCAACCCGATCCTCACTCGCTTGCCGGAGCAGCTGGTGGTTCGGCCGCAGCGGGATGCGGCGCCGTGGATCGATGCGACGCTCAGCTACATCATTTCGGAATCGACCGCCGGGCGACCGGGCAGTTCGGGCGTGATTTCGAGGCTAACAGAGCTGATGTTCATCGAAATACTCCACCAGTATATCGCTGACGCTCGGGCGGGCGATACCGGCTGGTTGGCCGCTCTTGGTGACAAACACGTCGCCTGCGCCTTACAGGCTTTCCACGCGACGCCTGCCCGCTTGTGGACCATGCCGGAGCTCGCACTGCATGTTGGGCTGTCGCGCTCCGCGCTCGTCGAGCGGTTCCGTCGCTTCTTGGCCATTACGCCCCTGTCCTATTTGGGACTCTGGCGACTGCAACTGGCGGCTCAAGCGTTGCAGAGCACGGACAAGAGCGTCGCTACAATCGCAGCAGATGTCGGCTACAAGTCCGAAGAGGCGTTCAGCCGCGCGTTTAAGCGCTACACGGGCGCAACACCCACCGCCTGGCGACGGGCGACGGCCGTGGCCCCACGGCCGACATCCTCGCTCACAGCATAATCTCTCAAGCGCCCTTCGCAGCCAGGGAACCACTGTTCGCAAGGCGTCGGCGCGTCTCGAAGCTACCCTTTCTGTCGGGCTGTCCTCCGGTCCTATGCGCCCGCGATACGCAAGTCCGTTAAGGACCGTGTTCTCAAAGAAAGTCGATCACCACGCAGAATCGCCGTGAACGGTGGCCGTTGTCCGTTCGCAGTCCAATTCTGCGGTCCATCAGGCAATTGCCAATTGCTGATGAACCTCAAGGGTCTGGCGATGAGATGTGACGCGGTACTCTGGGCAATCGTCGTCGATAAGCGCCCGCTCTATCGCTCCGATTTCCAGCCCCTCGGAGCCTTTGGAACGCCGGTTTTCAGGTCGCGTCCGTCAAGTTGGTGTAACTGAGGCTGGGCCTCCACGCTCTCCGGCAGGGCCGGGCTGAGCAGCGGGCCACGGCTGGCAGGCTGACGAGAGGATCATCGCTCAATGGGACGACGGACTCCAGCGTCAAGATCGGCGTTGCGGGTGGGGCTGGTTCGGGGCTCGGAGTGGGCCAGGCGAGGCGCTTCTGGCGCCGACGGCCGATAGACCAGTGAGGAGTGCGGGTGCTCGGTGTTGTAGTGCTGCGGCAGCGCTTGTTGAGTGGGATCGAAGACGTGCCGAGCCGTAGCAGTGCGCGAACGGAGAGCGAAAGGGGGTCGAGTGCAGGCCGCGGTGGGTGTTCAGATTGAGTAGCCCTCGCCCTCGGGAAACGACGAGGGGTGACTACCCGTTTCGGCGGTCCAGACGACGTAGGATACCTGGGCGTCGATACTCGCGAAGCCGCTGAGCGAGCGCAGATTGACGGAGTCGCGCGCCAGCGCTGCAAGATAAGTGTGAAGGGCCCCTGGCTGATTTGCCAGTTCCACAATCTGCGCGTCGTGTTCGGTGAAGGCGATGCCCTGCCCGGCGAGGACTTCACCGGCCATTGTGGGATCGGTCACAACCAACTGCAGGACATTTTGTGGTGCCCAGCCCAAGATCGATCGCACGCCGATCCCGGCTTCCGAAAGTGCGGCCAGGGCGTCGGCGACAGCGCCGGGCCGGTTCTGCACCGATACCACGAGAAGCTTCGCGTTAGACATCGTTCAACCCTCCTATGTTGGATCAGAATCCTCACGCATTCAGAACGTGCAGCGACACGTATCGACCATTGCCTTCCACCCAACTGTCGTGCGGCGTGCTAGTGATATGGAACACGCTTCCAGGGAGGAGATCGAGGCGCTCGCCGGTCTCGTACTGCACGACCCCGTGTCCCTCGAGCGCGATGCCCGTGTGGGGGATGTGGCACAGCGTGGTGCCAGCTTTCGCCGCGTTGTGCTCCGACCATTTCCATCCGGGCTGGTAGACTGCTCGGCCCAGGGCAATGCCGGCCACCCGGACAATCTCGAAGCGGCCAAAAGGAAACTGCCGGACTTCGTCAGGCGCGTCGAAGGATCCAAGCAGTGTGGGAAAGTCCATGTTCGGTCTCCTTGACAAAAATGCATGCGCCGTTATATGAAATGTTATATAACGTGTCAACTGAAGTGGCGTATCCCGGGATGGTCGATGACATTGTTCGCAGCCTTGGCTTCCTGATGCTGGGGACTCGATTGAAGCGCATCGGTGAGCGGCTTCAGTCTGACGCAACCCGTATTGCAGCAGCGCAAGGCGTAACGGTCCTTTCGAGCCAATATCCCTTCCTCGGCGCGATCGACCAGTTCGGGCCCCTTACCGTTGGCGACATGGCTCTCGCAGTAGGGATTACCCAGCCGGGCGTGACGCGGAGCATTGCGCAGCTCGCCAAGCAGGGCATGGTGAAAGTACGGCCGGGCCGGGATGATCGCAGGCAGCGCATCATCTCGCTGACGGCCGCCGGCCGTGCCCAGGTCGAAATTGGCAAGAAGGACGTCTGGCCCCGGGTGGACGCGGCGGTGGCCGATCTGTGCCTCGGTTTATCAGGACCATTGCTCGATCAATTAGCTGCCCTGGAGGCGGGCCTGGCGGAGCGGCCGCTGGACGCACGTGGCGAGCCAGGAGAAGGAGCGTCCAGTGACTCATCTGCTTGATCGCCCTGCATGGAGCGCTCTGACCGGTCCGCACGCCGACCTCGCCGACGGCGGGGCACTCGCCCGTCGGTATCGTCCGGGGACGGTACCGTTTGCCGCTGCACGCGACGGCAGCATCGAGAGCCTTGCCGCGCTGGCTGCGCTGCCGAAGCCTGGCGAGGTCATTGCGCTGGTCGAAGCCGATGCGCCGAAGCTGCCGCCGGGCATGGTCGGCGTCGAGACCGGTTCGGTTGTGCAGTTCGCGCTGGCGAAGGTCCCTGAAGCCATTCCAGACGAGCGGATAGAACCCCTGGGTTGGGGGGATGCCGAGGAGATGCTAGCGCTAGCGACCTTGACGCAGCCGGGTCCATTCACCTTGAAGGCGCAGGCGCTCGGCCAGTTCTACGGGATACGCCTCGACGGACGCTTGGTAGCAATGGCCGGACATCGCATGAAGCAAGAGGGTTACTCGGAACTCAGCGGCGTCTGCACACATCCGGACTCGCGTGGTCGTGGATTGGGTCGCACTCTTTCCATCTTTGTGACCCAGCAAATACTGGCAACCGGAGCCACGCCCTACCTGCACGCCTGGGAGGAGAACACCACGGCGATCCGGCTCTACGAGTCGATCGGCTACACCCTTCGGTCGAAGCTTCACTTCCTGGCAATTGCCCGGGCGGACTGAGACCAGTCATGCTGCCTCGCCGCATCGAGGTCGTCGGCACCTTCCCCAGCGACGAGGCCGTCATCTCACCGCAAAACAGCGAGACAGGTCGCTAGAGACAGACTATGGCCGCATCTATGTCCCGCCAATTCTTTCACGGTCGGCCGCGCTTTGGTCCGGTAGCAGGACAAGAAGAGCAGCGAGTTCGCGAACCTGAGCTCAATGAAAGCTTGGTGTGTTAGACGACATGATGCGCATTTCCCCTGGCGGCGCGCCCGGCAAACTGCTGCTTCCGTAAGCAGCCGCAAGGAGAAGGGCCGGATACCTGTCCGACCGGCTACGACGGGTGTGCTCGCGCATAGCATGGCAGGTGGAGAATCTAGAAGGGAATGAAGGGACGAAGAGCGCAGTCCCGGTAGCTACAGTTGAACTGAGTTCGCTCGCCTGCGTCACCTCCGTGCATGAGTTTGAACGGCAGATGCTGACAGGACGACATTTCCAGGTTCTCAGCAAAACCTGCGCGGGCAGATCTTTTGCCGCGACGCCCTTGGATATGACGAGACTCGGACCTTCTACAATGGCATGCTCGACGAGCGACTGTCGCCAATCGCAGTTGGAGGCGGGTTCCTCATGGCAGTCCAGTTCGGGCGTGCCGACACTTTGCGGCAATAAGGGGGTTTCGATGCTCGACCTGACCGAACTTTTCAAGTCCTTCCTTGGGGTCCTTTATACCCCGCAGTCGGCGGGATACGACGAGGCCCGCAAGATCCACAACGGGATGATCGACCGCAAGCCCGCCTTGATCGCCCGGTGCCAAGGGATAGCCGACATTGCCGATGCAGTCAGGTTTGCGCGCGCGAGCGACCTGAAGATTTCGGTCAGGGGCGGCGGTCACAATGTCGGTGGTCGCGCAGTCGCCGACGATTGTCTGATGATTGATCTCTCGCTGATGAAGAGCGTGCATGTCGACGCGGCGAAGCGCACAGCGATAGTCGGGGGAGGAACTCTATGGAAGGAGTTCAACCGGGAGGCACAGCTTCATGGGCTCGCAACAACGGGCGGTGTTGTAGGCACCACTGGAGTTGGAGGGTTGACCTTGGGTGGCGGGCTGGGGTTTCTGATGCCCAAATATGGGATGGCGTTGGACAATCTCTTATCCGTCGACCTCGTGTTGGCCGATGGTTCCGTGGTCAGGGCGAGTGCCGAGAGTAATCCGGACCTGTTCTGGGCCGTTCGGGGCGGCGGCGGCAACTTCGGCGTCGCTGGGTCCCTCCAATTCCAGCTTCACCCGGTCGGCCCTACAGTCGTCGGCGGCCTGGTCGCGTTTCCGTTCTCAGAAGCTCGCCAGGTGCTGACCCAATGGCGCGAACTTACACTGACAGCACCCGATGAGTTGATGCTCGTCGCCGGGCTCATCACTGCGCCCGATGGATCAGGTAACAAGCTCGTTGCCGTCGTTGCCTGTCATTGTGGCGCACCAAGTGATGCCGAAGAGATTATGACTCGGATAAGAGGCTTCGGCACCGTGGCGATAGATGCGCTCGGTCCCATTCCTTATACCCAGCTCAATGGCATGCTGGACGACGGCTTCCCCAAGGGGGCATTCAACTATTGGAAATCTTCATTCATTCACACCCTGACCGATGAGGCGATCAAGGCGGCGATCTCGTTGTATGAGGGCTGCCCGGTGCCGAGTAACCAGGTGCTCTTCGAGCACTTCCATGGAGCGGCCGCACGCAGGCCGACCGACGAAACCGCCTACGCGTTGCGTGACACCGGATACAACGTCGCGATCATCGGCCAGTGGTTTGATCGGGCCAATGAAGGTGCCGCGATAGCATGGTGCCGCAACACGTTTAGTGCACTCCAAGCCTACGTAGGACCGCGTCGCTACGCTAACTACATCGGTTCAGATGAAGACGCGGATGCTGCGGCCGTTGCGGCGTACGGAGCAAACCTGCCGCGGCTCCGTGAGCTCAAGCGCAAGTATGATCCGCAGAACGTGTTCGCTCACAACGTAAATATTCGCCCGTCGTAAGCCCTCGTTGAAGGACCGCTGAACTCCAACATTGTCAGGACGTAAGCCTAGAACGCTACTTCAGCACTTTCGCAGCTCACCCTGGACTATTGGTAAACTAGGACTTATAATTTCCCACCTACTCGGCGGGCTAGGCCCACCCCGTTTTGAGCTCGTCCTGACGCGCCACCAAGTTCGCTTCATTCTGAACGACAAAATCGTTCTGGGGTCTGTCGGGATACCACTGTAATCCTCCGACGGTGGTCAGCGCTTAGGCGCGCGGAGGCTAGCTTGTTCTGGTTATGGCCGACTCTCATCTAGTTGGAAGGACCGTGCCTGTAGACGGGCGATCGTCGTACTCGCCGCCTCCCCCTTAGCTTCCCTGCCGTTGGCTGCGATAGTAAAGGCTGATAGCGTGCGGCAATCCGCCAAGCAAAGCTGGACAAAATCGACTAGACGAGGGGAAGACTATGGGACCGATATCGCCTGAGCTGCCGCGGAAGACGCGCGAATATCATAATCATCATTTCGACTCGACGGCTTGGAACGACTTCGAGTTTCGCGACGACGACATCATTATTGCGACATACGCGAAATCCGGGACAACCTGGGTGCAGCAGATCGTCAGCCAGCTGATCTTTTCTGGTCAAGAGGGCCTCCCGGTTGCTGAGATGTCTCCTTGGCTCGACCTGCGGGTCATTCCAAAGGAAGTAAAATTCCCAGCACTTGCGGCGCAAACCCACCGCCGGTTTATCAAAACTCACTTGCCAGTCGATGCTTTGGTCTTCTCCCCAAAGGCAAAATACATCTACATCGGGCGCGATGGACGCGACGTGGTGTGGAGCATGTACAACCACCACGCCAATGCCAACGACCTCTGGTACAAGGCTCTCAACGAAACGCCGGGCCGTGTAGGACCACCGATCCTCAAACCCCCAGCGTCTATCCGGCAGTATTTCCAGGAGTGGCTGGAGACCGGCGGCGAGCCATTTTGGCCTTTCTGGGAGAACATCCGCACGTGGTGGGAAGTTCGCAATCTGCCGAACGTCAAACTTGTCCACTTCGCTGAGCTTAAGGCGGACATGCCTAAGGAAATCC
>JBKJTB010000046.1:0-4248 GCA_046594305.1 Devosia sp.
TTGCCGCTTGCCCGCAAGCGGGTGCTGTGGCGGAATCTGGTCACGAGATTTCCAGCCGAGAGCGCGCTGGCGGCGGAATACGCCTTGGCGCTCCTGCGATCGGAAAGCTGGGAGGAGCTCGCGGCCTTTGAGACCACGGCACGCAAGCACCGACTGCCGGTCATTGATCTCACCTATGTCGACGCGGCTCTTGCCAGAGGTGATGTGGAAGGTGCCGACAAGCGACTTGCCGCATTTGAACGCCGGCGGGGCCGCTCAACCTCGACGCTCTGGCGACGCTATGATCTGCACTTCATGGCGCAGGACTTCGACAGTGCCCTCGCTGTCGCCGGGGAGATTATGGCGGAGTCGCGGGGACATAAGCGCTGGGCGACACTGCTCATAAGAAAGGCGACGTTCTATCGCGCGCTTCGGGAGAAATGGTCAAAGCCATCGAAGGGCGAGCGGGACTACGACCTTTATGTCGTCAACCTCGACTCCGATACCTTGCGCCTGGAACGGATCACCAGCCAGCTCGCGGGCGTGCCGTTCACGCGCATTCCAGGCGTCAAGGGCGCATACCTTCCCGATACGGTGCTCAACGCCGTCACCCGGGGTGTTGGCTCGGGCGCAAAGGGAACCGTGGGGTGCTTCCTCTCCCACCTCGCGACATGGGAAAAGATCGCGCGGTCGGGTCGAACGGGTCTGGTGCTTGAAGATGATACCTGGATTCTGGCCAGCCTTCCGAGGCGGCTTTCCGAGATCAGGCTGCCCGCCGATTTCGATTTTTGCTATGCGGCCGAGACATTTCTCCCCGAGGGCTTCGACTATCGGACAAAGACCTTCGGAGTGATGCGGCCGCGCGACATTCTGCCCGGTAAGCCCCCGCACTGGGATACGCCGAGCACCGTCGCTTACTTCATGAGCGCCGCCGGGGCGAGGAGACTGCTCGCACGTGTCGCACGCGACGGCGTGGCCGGAGACGTCGATTGGCGCATCCTCGCCTATTCGCTGAGCGCCGGTGAACGGAGGGCGGCGATGCAAGGCAACACTGCTACCTCCCGACTTCTCGGCACCCATGACAGGGTTGTCTCCCGAGGCGGCCGTCTCCTCGACTCCTATGTGCTGGTCCCAGGCCTTACGCGATACTTCCAGGCAGGAAGCGTGAGGCTCAATGATAATGGTGTGCTGAGCAACTGAAGGCTGCAACAATGGCTTTGAAGCCAAATCGGCCCGGAGGCACGCCCGTCCCATCCATGACAGCACTTGCAACCTTCGCTTCCGTTCTGACCCCGTCGTAGCGGCCCGTGGAACGCCTGGTCATTCATCTCGGGTTGCACAAGACGGGCACGACCGCCGTCCAAGATTACCTCGAGTCCAACAGTAGCGAGCTGCTGAAACGCGGCGCTGCCTACATCTCGCTCGAGAGAATGCGCCGGGAGGTGACGCCGCTGTTCTATTATCCGGACGATGAGAAGCGCGATGCCGCGAAGCGGCTGTTCCATAGTTTCCCGACGCGATCTCTTATCCTGTCGGACGAAAACATTGCGGGAGGAGTCGATGACATTGCGGAGGGCGCCCTCTATCCCGTTGCACGCCACAAGCTGACCGCGACTATCGAGGCGTTCACGGATCTGGAAATCCACGTGATTGTTGCCTTGAGGAACCCGGTCGAACTGATACCCGCGCTGTATTCCGAGTACTTGAGGTTCTTCGACTTCGTAAGTTTCCAAACCTATGTTGCGAACTTCGATGTTGCGAGCGCCTCACTCTGGGACACGTTCGGCTGGATACGGTCCCTGCCGAGCAATGTCACGACGCACATAATCCCATATGAAACGCGATTTGGAGGCGGGGTGCCGAAAGTGGCCGCCACGATCGTGCGGGCGGCAACTGGAACGTCGCTCGGTTTCGACTTTCGATCCTTGTACGAGGCAAGGGCTCGAGTGTCTTTTACCGCCGAGGAGATCGAACTTGCGACACTTGTGCAGAACAAGTCGAATGGCAGAGTCGCGCGCCTGCTGCTGAACAGTATCGATGATGCGGCCGCTCGATTCGGCGAGAGTCGCTTCTCCCCTATAGACGGCGCGATGGCGACGCGGCTCTCGCAACGGTATGAAGACGACCTGGCCAAGTTTGGTATCGCGTCCGCCGCATCCGAATAGATCCGGCGTCATTGCGACTCCAATCGCGCGCTCAGCTGTCGGTCGGGCACTTGGCTGCCGTGCTATCGGGCGTGGTCGACTTCTCGAGTGTATTTCGGTAGTATAGCGCCATGTTTCATTGTTGGCGGCTGAACCCAATTGTCTGAGAAAAGCTATTTGGATCCCAAGCTGGTTAAGCGCCTTTCGGTGCTGACGCCGTGGCACACTGCGCTCGCGATTGCCGGCGACTGGGTTGTGGTGGGGCTGGCCATCGCGCTCAGCCAGTGTTTCCAGAACGTCTTTGTCTACATTGCAGCGGTGATCGTCATCGGGGGGCGGCAGCAGGCGCTCGGGGCGCTGATGCACGAGTTCGCGCACTATCGCTTCATCAACAACAAGGCCGTCAGCGAATGGGTCGGGGACCTGTTCGTCGCCTGGCCGATCATGGCGAGCGTCGACGCCTACCGGAACAACCATTTGGCGCATCACCGCTACACCAATACCGATCAGGACCCGGACTGGGTGGTGACCTTCGGAACGCGGAAGTTCACCTTCCCGCAGGAATGGCAGAGCGTGGTGCTGTCGCTGGTCGGCTACCTGGCGGTGATCGGCTCGGTGCTCGACATGTTCGAGGCGATCCAGCGTCTGGCGAAACTCGACCGGTCGACGCGGACCTACAAGATCATCCGGCTGGTCTATTATGCGGCCATCGCCCTCGTCCTGACGCTGACCGGCGCCTGGCTTGGATTCCTGCTCTACTGGGTCGTGCCGTTCATGACGGTGTTCTTCTGCGTCCTCTATATTCGAGGTGTCGCGGAGCATTTTGGCTCGATGGACTACTCCGACGAACTCGGGGCTACGCGGACTGTAATACCGTTCTTCTGGGAGAATTGGCTGATCAGTCCGCACCGGGTGAACTACCATCTGGAGCACCATCTCTACCCCAGTGTCCCGTTCTACAATCTGGTGGAGCTGCACCGCGCGCTGATGGCGAATCCGGAATATGCGGCGCGTGCCCACATCACGCGCGGCTATTCCATCGGGCTGGTGCGCGAGTGCCTGGCCAAGCCAGGCCTTACGGCGGCCTAGGCAGGTTGGGCGACGGGCCTAGGCCCGGGCGCGTAAAGGGAGCGTTTCGCGGGGCAGGGCGGTGTCGGCGGCGAACGCCACGAGCAACTCGTTGAACGCCTCCGGCTGATCCCAGAAGCAGGCGTGGCCAGCCTCTTCGAGGACGATCGGCAGGCCGTGCCACAGCGTCGGCCCCGACAGCGTGTCGAGATAGGCGAGGCGGATGAGCGGATCTTCACGCCCGTTGACCAGCGCCACCGGCACCGGCGAGCGCTCGACGGCCAGCTTCTGGTCGGTGAAGTCGCCGCGCATCATCGCCCGCATCGTCGCCGAGCGGACGCGGCCATCGGCGCGGCGGATCGCGCTGAGCAGTTCCGGCGTCGCGCCGCGCCCGTAGCAGAGCGAGAAGAAGCGCGCCACGTCGCGGTCCGAATAGTCTTCCTTGCTGGCGAGCGGCATGTCCCAGCTCGGCCGGAAGGCGCGCAGCATCGCCAGCGGTCCGCGCGCCACCGGCGGCGTGCCGCAGGCCATGAGCCCGGCGAGCCCGTCGTGCTCGATCATTTCGATGGCGATGTGGCCGCCCAGCGACCAGCCCACGATCATAAAGCGGTCGAGCCTGAGCCGCGCCACGAGTTCGGTCATCGTCCGCGCCATGTTGCGCAGCGAGTAGAACTGCGGATCGGCCGCGTCCTCGCTCTCGCCATGCCCCGGCAGGTCGACCGCGATCAGCCGATGCTGGCCGGCGAGCGGGCTCTCGAGCTGCTTGCCGAACACGGCGCGGCAGCTCCCCGTCCCATGGATCATCAGGATCGGCATGCCGTCGCCGTCGCTCTCGGTGATGCGGAGCGCGGCGGTGGAACAATTGATGGTGCGGTCGGTGAGCATGTCAGCCTCGAATTGAGCGCTGCACCCTAAGCCGCCGCAAATGCACGCCCCGTTGACGCGAAGGGTTAGCGGAAGGTTATCGGGATGGGTTGGTTTTGTAGCTGGCCGGCGCGTCGCACGTCCCGGCTTCGCGCAAGCGGCTAGCCCCCACCCACCGGCTTCGCCGGTCCCC